>DAIRCY010000017.1:0-26909 GCA_036796435.1 Acidimicrobiales bacterium | reverse complement strand
ACCTCGTCTTCGGCGCGGTCGAGGAGGTTCTTCGTTTCGACTCACCGGTGCAGCTGACCATGCGGGTCGCCCTCGAAGACGGCGAAGCGGGAGGTGTCGAGACCCCGAAGGGCACGTTCGTCCTCCTCTTGATCGGCGCGGCGAACCGCGATCCGCTCGCCTACGAGGACCCCGATCGGCTGGACATCCGCCGGCCGCAGTCCCAGCACCTCGCCTTCGGACAGGGGATCCACTTCTGTCTCGGGGCTCCTCTCGCCCGCCTGGAAGCGCAGATCGCGCTGCGGGCGCTCGTCAGCCGGTTCCCTGCTCTGCGTCTCGCCGGTGAGCCGTCGTGGAAGGAGAACGCCGTGCTTCGTGGCATTCGTCACCTCGCGGTCGAGGAGCTTTCGTGAGGACGGCCACTCGTGCCGACGAATTCGAGCCGTGCGCCGAGCGGTGCCGGAAGAAGCAGACGGCCAAGTGGCATCACGTGCCCGAAGACGTCCTCCCGGCCTGGGTGGCAGAGACCGACTTCGATCTTTGCCCACAGGTCGCCGAGGCGATCGTCGAGGCGGTCGAACGGGGAGACGTCGGGTATCCCGACTGGCCGGCCGAACCGCTCGCCGAGGCGTTCGCCGGGCGCATGGCGAGCCGTTACGGGTGGAGGCCGGATCCCGCCCACGTCCGGCACACGAGCGACCTCATCCAGGCGATGCAGGTCGTGACGGACCTTTGTTCGACGCGCGGCGACGCGGTGGTGCTGCACGCGCCGAATTACCCGCCGTTCCTCGCGGCGTTGGTAAACATGGACCGCAGAGCGGTCATGAGCCCGATGATGCCGTCAGGTGCCGGCTGGTGGTTCGATGCCGAGCTGCTCGAAGACCAGGTGAAGAGGAGCGCAGCGAAGGTCCTCCTCCTCGTGAACCCGCACAACCCCACCGGTCGCGTGCTGACGCGTGCCGAGCTCGAGCTGCTCGGGGCCATCGCGGAGCGCCACGATCTCGTCGTCGTGAGCGACGAGCTGCACGCCGAGCTCGTGTACCCCGGGCACCCCCACGTGCCGTTCGCGTCCCTCTGTGAAGACTTCGCTCGACGGACGGTGACGATCACTTCGGCCACCAAGTCCTTCAATCTCGGTGGGCTCCGCACCGCCGTCGCCCACATCGGCGACGAGCGCGTGCGAGCCGCCTGGGACCGCCTCCCGTCGGAGCTGCTGGGGTCGGTCAACGTGCTCGGCGTGGAGGCGACCCTCGCCGCGTGGCGCCACGGAGATCCCTGGCTCGAACGGCAGGTCGCGCACCTGCACGCCCTGCGCGACCACCTCGTCTCTCGGATCGGAGAGCTCCCCGGGGTGGAGATGCGCACCCCCGATGCGACCTATCTCGCCTGGCTCGACTGTCGCGGCACCCGCGTGGCCGATCCGGCGGGCCACTTCCGGAGCCGGGCCAGGGTCGAGCTGGTGCCCGGTCCCAATTTCGGGCCAGGGGGTGAGGGCCACGCCCGCCTGAACTTCGGCACCGGTTGGCGCATCCTCGACGAGATTCTCGCCCGGATGGCCGCCAGCCTCGCCTAGGACCGACAGGGAGGACTACAGGCTCTGGTCCTTCGCGGCCGTCTTCGGCAGGCGCCGGAGCGCCACTGCGACGACGGTCGCCGGATCCGTGTCCGGTGCGTCCAGCGCCAGGAGGAGGCGGCGCGCCGCCCCGAGCGCAGAATCTCTCGAAGCAGCCCATCCGAGCAACGGGTCGGAGGGGTCGGCGGTGGAGCTGAGCGCGTCCACGACGGCGCCCCGGCGCCATTCGCACAGGTCGTCGCGCGTCGCGCGGGTGAGCCAGGAGCGCCACCGGTCTGCGGTCTCCGCCTCGCGCAGCGCGCGCATCATGCGAGGCACCCCCGCCGCGTCGTCCACGAGCGCGTAGGTAGAGAGCACCTCGTCGACAGGCCGGCCGGTCACGCGCACGACGGGGCCGACGTCGGCCGCCCTGGCACGAACCCCCGTGGCGGCCCACCGCTCCGCAAGGGCGCGGTCGACGCCGAGCGCCAGAAACTCGTTCACGGCCTCTTGCGGGGGAGGGACGGTCGCGAGCGCCTCGGCGACCGGGAGATCCTCGGCGATCAAAGCGCTCGGTCTCGCCGACGCACCGCGCAGCAGGTAGGCGCGCGCGAGGTCGGCGACTGCGTCGCTCACCGCGCGGTGGAGCTGGGCGTCGGCGTCGGCGGGCAGCTGCGCCCACTGGCTGTCGAGCTCCTCCCAGGGGCCCGCGGCGCCGATCACGTGGCGCGCCGCCCAGTACGCCCCGGCGACCTCGCCCAGCCCGACGCCGAGCTCGGCGGCGGTCTCGTGCGCCCAGACGATGCCCAGCCGGTCGACGATCTCCCCTGCGACCTCGGTCGCCAGGATCTGGTCATAGAGGCGGTGCTTCGCGATCAGGTCGCCGAAGTCCCTCCTCATCGCCGAGGGGAAGTAGGCCTCGACGGCGCCGGCGAAGGCCGGGTCGGACACGATGGGCGACTCCTCGATCGCCGCGCCGAGGTCGGACTTCGCGTATGCGAGCAGCACCGCGAGCTCCGGACGGATCATGCCCGCGCCGGCGGTGCGCCGGACCGCGAACTCCTCGGTGTCAGGCAGCGACTCCAGCGCCCGGTCGACACGCCCCGCGGCCTCCAGCCCGTCGACCAATGCGGCATAGGCATCGAGCTGTCCCGCGCTGTCGGGCACCGCGCGGTTGAGCGCTGCCACGCTGTGGTCGACCTGGCGCAGCACCTCCCCGGCGACCCCGTCCTGGGCGCGCTCGAGATAGGCGTCTCGATCCGCAGGCTCGAGCCGTCCTTCTTCGATGGCGAGGGCCAGCAGGATCTTCAGGTTCACCTCCCGGTCGGACGTGGCGACCCCCGCGGCGTTGTCGATGAAGTCGGTGTTGATCCGACCGCCTCGACGCGAGTACCGGATCCGGGCAAGTTGCGTGAGACCGAGGTTCCCCCCCTCACCGATGACCCGCGCCCGCACCCTGTCGGCGGTGATGCGGACCTCGTCGTTCGCCCGGTCGCCCACCTCGCTGTCGGCTTCACCCCGCGCCTTGACGAAGGTGCCGACCCCTCCGAACCAGAGAAGGTCGACGGGCGACTCGAGGATCGCGCTGATCAGCTCGGGCGGGGAGAGGCGATCGAGCTCCACCCCGAGCGCACGGCGGGCCTCGGGTGCAAGCGGGACTTCCTTTGCGTCCCTCGCCCAGACGCCGCCGCCGGCCGAGATCAGCTCTGGCGTGTAGTCCGCCCAGCTCGAGACCGGAAGGTGTGCGAGGCGCTCGCGCTCTGCGAAGGAGACCGCCGGGTCCGGATCGGGATCCAAGAAGATGTGCCGATGGTCGAATGCTGCGACGAGGCGGATCGCATCGCTCAGCAGCATGCCGTTTCCGAACACGTCGCCGGACATGTCGCCGATGCCCGCCACGCTGATCGGCTCGTGCTGGACGTCGATCCCGAGCTGGTGGGAGTGGCGCCGCACGGCGACCCACGCCCCGCGGGCGGTGATACCCATCGCCTTGTGGTTGTAGCCGTGGCTTCCACCCGACGCGAAGGCGTCCCCGAGCCAGAACCCGTACGCGGCACTGAGCTCGTTCGCCAGGTCCGACAGCTCGGCGGTCCCCTTGTCAGCCGCGACGACGAGATAGGGGTCCGGCCCGTCGTGCGCGACCACGTCGCGTGGCCCGACGACCTTGCCGCCTTCGAGGTCGTCGGTCACGTCGAGAAGCGAGCTCACGAAGACCGAATAGCACCGGCTGATGTCTTTTGGTGAGGGGCGAACCGGCCGTCTGCAGACGAAGCCTCCCTTGGCGCCCGTCGGCACGATGATGGCGTTCTTCTTCACCTGGGCGACCATCAGGTCCAGGACCTCGGTGCGGAAGTCCGCAGGCCGTTCGCTCCAGCGGATCCCTCCACGGGCGACGAGGCCCGCCCGCAGGTGGACGCCTTCGACTTCGGGCGCGTGGACCCAGGTCTCCACCTTCGGCAGCGGCGGGTGGAGCTGCGGGACGGCGTGGCTCTCGAGCTTGAGCGTCACCGTCTCCTTCGGCCTGCCTGTCACCTTTCGCTGGAAGAAGTTCGTGCGGACGGTCGCGTCGACGAGCGCGAGCACGACTCGAAGTGCCCGATCCCAACGGAGCAGCGGGACCTGCGAGAGCTGGGCCATGCACGCAGCCCGTACCGCCGCCTCGGCCTCGGTCTCGCCCGGGTCGAAGCGGGAACGGAAGTAGGCGACGAGCGTGCCCGCGACCGCGGGAAAGCCGATCAGCGCCGCTTCGACGTCGGACGGTGGGATCGGCAGGTCACACTGCGCCCAGTAGTTCGTGTACGCCCGTAGCAGCGAGACGTCACGCCACCCCAGCCCGGCTGCCGCTACCAAGACGTTCAACGCGTCGACTTCGGTCCGTCCGTTCACGACCGCGTCGAGCGCCTCGACGAGCCTCGGGCCGTCCTTCGCGGGGTGGAAGGCGGTGGCGCCCGCGCCGAGGTCGACGAGGTGGACCCCGACGTCGTCGATGGAGACGGCGAGGTCGTCCCGGAGGTCGAATCGGTACGGGACGGATTCTTCGACCACGAGGCCGAAGCTCTCGAGGACCGGGAGGAGCGACGTCAGCTCCACGGGCTTTGCCGCCAGGCGACGGATGTGGAACCGGTCGGCGGCCAGGGCCCGCACCACGAACCGGTGGTCGCCGTCCGACGCGCTGGGCGACCCCCCGTCCGAGGGGTCACTCACGGGCGGCTCCCCCGTGCCGAACAGGGCCAACAGCTCCCGCGCATCGAGGGCGGCCTGCTCCGACGTGGTCCGTTCCCGGTAGCTCGCCGGGGCCCGCCGGGAGAGGTCGAGCGCGAGGGCACGCCACTCGGGCTCGGTGGCGAGCTCGACGAGGCTGCGGGCCCAGGAGTCCCGGTCCGGCGCCGGTCCGGGGGCACCGGTGGTCTCGGTCGTCACCACGTCAGCTTCGCGCAGTGGAAGGTCGGGATGGAGCGGGCTCGTCAGCGCGGGGCGAGCCATCGGCAGGAAGCGGGACGGGGCCCTGCCGGCTCCGCAGGCGCCGGCTCGGTCCGAGCACCTCGGCTTCGCAGCGGAACAGCGTCCCGCCGAATCGTCGTCGAAACCCTGGACGCGCGTGGGTCGCGCGTGCAGACTCACGCGATCGATAGCAGGGGGACACTGCCGACAAGGGGGTGCGATGCCGTCTGCGACGGATATTGAAGCCCGCAGCACTGGGAGTGACACCGACGAGCTCGCGACCTTCGGCTACCGCCAGGAACTTCGGCGGTCGCTCAGCTTCTTCTCCAACTTCGGGGTCGCGTTCACCTACCTCTCGCCCGTCGTCGGCATCTACTCGCTGTTCGCCCTCGGGATCGGGACGGGCGGTCCCCGTTACATCTGGACGATTCCGATCGTCGTCGCCGGACAGCTTCTCGTCTCGCTCGTCTTCGCCGAGCTCGGCAGCTCGTATCCACTCGCCGGAGCTCTCTACCAGTGGTCCAGGCGCATCATCGGACCGTCGTACGGATGGTGGGTCGGGTGGATCTACGCATGGGCGCTGATCATCACGGTCGCCTCGGTCGACACCGGCATCACGGGCTACGTCATCACGCTCATCAACAACTGGTTCGGGACTTCGTTCACAGCGGCCAGCCCGAACGTGATCTTCGTCTGTACCATCGTGCTGATCGCGATCCAGGCGGCGATCAACATCGTGGGCGTGAACTACACGGCGCTCATCGCGCGTTGGGGGGTCTGGGTGGAGGTCCTCGGGACCTTCGGCGTGTTCGTCCTCCTCGCGGTGGCCGGTTTCCACCATTCCGCGGGGTACCTCAACTCGACCGCGGGCACGACACGGGCAGCGTCGAACCCGTACGGGGTGAGCTTCGGCGGGAGCTGGTTCCCCGCAGCTGCGCTCATCGCGGTCCTCGCCAACGTCTACATCTTCTACGGATTCGAGTCCGCGGGAGACATCGCCGAAGAGGTCGTCGACGCACGCCGGCGTGTCCCCCGGGCCATGGTCACGACCATGATCGTCGGCGGGATCACCTCTTTCGTGCTCGTTGCCGGCCTCGCGCTCGCCGTCCCCGGTTCGAGCATCTCGAAGGTCGTCACCGGCGGGGTTCCCTACATCATCTCGTCGAACATCCATTCCTCGGCATTGGCCGACGCCGTCCTGGTCCTCATCTGCCTCGCCTTTTTCTCCTGCGGTCTGTCGGTGCAGGCGGCGGGATCCCGCGTCCTGTTCAGCTACGCCCGCGACCACCAGCTTCCTGCGAGCCGCGTGCTCCGGACCATCTCGCGCCGGACGAAGACCCCCGTCGTCGCCGTCATCATCGCAACGGTGCTGCCGGCGCTGTTCGCCCTGCTTGCACGGGCGACGCCGTCCAAGCCCGTCCACATCCTCTTCTTCACATATCCCGCAAAGGTGAACGCGCTGTTCATCCTCGTGTCGTTTGCCACTTCCGGGATCTATCTCTCGTTCCAGATGGTCGTGATCGGGGCGCTGATCGCGCGGATCCGTGGCTGGCGACCGAAAGGGTTCGACCTCGGACGGTGGGCGTACCCCGTCTACCTGGTTGCGATCATTTACGGGGTGGGCATGCTCGTGAACATCGTCTTTCCGAGCGCGCTTTCCTCGCCGAGAGCGGAGCTGTTCAACTACGGCTGGATGACGCTCGTGGTCATGTTCGTGATCCTCGTGATCGGGTCGGTCGTCTACTTCGCCCATCGGCCGCACCTTCGTGGAGGCGAGGAAGTGAGAGGGGTGTCCCGAGTGGGAGCTGATGCACGATGAGCGAGTTCTCCACGATCATGGTGGCAGTCGACAACTCCGAGCAGTCCGACCGGGCGGTCGCGCTGGCTCTCGGCCTCGCCAAGGCGACGGGTGGCACTGTCCACCTCTTCCACCTTCGGGAGCACGAGGTGATCGTCGGCAAGTCGGGCGGGTCTTTCGAGCGGGAGACCGACGACGAGGTGGAGACCCTGCTCTCGAAGGAGCTGGCGGTACTCCGTGACGGTGGTGTGGATGTGGTCCCCGAGGTGCGGCGTGGACGGCTCGACCAGGCAGCGAGGGCGATATTGCAGGCGGCCGAGGACGCGTCGGCGGACCTACTCGTGATCGGGCTCCGCGGGTCTTCCGCCATGAGCGGGCTGATGCTCGGCGGCACCGCATACAAGGTGCTGCACGCGACGAAGCGACCGGTCCGCGTCGTCCCGTAGAAGGGCCTCTCGGCAGCGGGTCCCGGGCGCACTAGCTTCGTTACGCCGCGACTGCGCCGGCCGGTTCGCCGGCGCCGGAAGAAGCGACGGGGCCGTAGCTCAGTGGTCAGAGCGGGGGACTCATAATCCCTTGGTCGCTGGTTCGATCCCAGCCGGCCCCACCGGCCCCACCGGCCTCACCGGCCTCACCGGCCTCACCGGATCAGGGATACAATCTGGAGGCGGAGGTAACGGCCCCGTCTGCTTCCCGTCTTGCCAGGGCGACTGCAATTATGCGGTAGGGGTTGGCCGCGACCACGGCGTCTCAGCGCCCTTTACCGTCACTTTCGATCGTTCGCACTGGAGAGCCGATGACGTCGTCGGAGTTCACTGCCTTCCCTCTCGCCAGATCGCAATCCGGCCGCAGGGTCGACCGGCGCACCCATGCAAGTGGGTCTGCGCAGGTGGCGGCGGACCGCGAGCTCCAGGTGGCGGTACTGATTCCTTGTCGGGACGAGGAGTCGACCATCGCCGAGGTCGTGAGGGGCTTCTCGAGTTCCCTGCCCAATGCGACGGTGTACGTCTTCGACAACGGATCACGGGACGCAAGCGCCGAGAGGGCGGCACAGGCCGGAGCCGTTGTGCGGACCGTCGCGCAGCCGGGCAAGGGGAACGTCGTTCGGCGGATGTTCTCCGACGTCGATGCCGACGCGTACATCCTTGTCGACGGCGACGGGACGTACGACCCGAGCGTTGCCGCCGAGGTCGTCGCCAAGCTCAGAGAAGGTCACGACCTCGTCAACGTGGCACGGATGCCTGTCGGCCAGGGCTGCTTCCGCCGTGGGCACGAGCTCGGCAATCGGGTGCTCGGACGCCTCCTGAAGCGCCTCTTCGGCCTCGGTCTTGACGACGTCCTGTCGGGTTACAAAGGGTGCTCTCGAAGGCTCGTGAAGTCTTTCCCGGTCACCTCCGAAGGCTTCGAGGTCGAGACCGAGCTCGTGGTGCACGCAGTGGAGCTGAACGCAAGCGTCGACGAGTTCGCCGCGGCGTACCGGCCGCGGCCGGAGGGATCGGAGAGCAAGCTCGGGACCTGGAGCGACGGGGTCAAGATCCTCGGCGCGATCAGCGGCTTCGTGCGCCACGGCCGCCCGATGGTGTTCTTCGGCGTCATCGGGTCCACGCTGGCAATGGCTGGCGTGGCCCTCGGCATACCGGTCGTCCTGGAGTTCAGGCGGACCCACCAGGTGCCGCGGTTCCCGACGGCGATTCTCGCAACCGGGCTCGAGGTCATCGCGGCCCAGTCGTTCGCAACTGGGATCGCCGTGGGGACCGTGAGCAGGACGCGGCGCGAGCAACGGATGCTCGCGTTTTTGGCCGCTGGTTGAAGAGGGCACCGTAAAGCGCCCTGTCGCTACGCAGCCTTGTGGCCCCTGCGCTTCTGCCGAGTGGAAACGGCCACCGCCGCCCACATGACGATAAGGACGGTGAGGCCGGCGGCCTCCAAAAGGAACTCCATCAGATCTGCAGTGGTCACATAGTCGAGGACGACGCGGGACCTTCCGGAGGGAATCTCGACGGCCGTCCACAGTCCACCGTCGACGGGCAGCGCTGTCGTGCGCTGTCCGTCGACGAGCGCATGCATACCCTGCTCGTAGCTTTCACGGAGCACCGCGATCCCCGCAGCGCGGCACTGCAGGACCACCGATACCTGCTCGGAGGTCGCCTGCCTCGACACGCCACGTACGCCTCGCGCTGGACGCAGAGAGCGTTCGGACGCGACGACGTACGCCCGAGAAGGGATCGTGGCTTCGGCGATCGAGAGGCTCCGCGCGAATCTCCTGTTCGCCACCACGTTGGAGGGGACCGCGATGGGAGTGGCTGTCGGCTGGACCAACGGGTCGGCACCCGAGATCCGGTAGACGTACTCGGTCGACGGGGCATTCCCGACGACGCGCACCGGATCGGGCACCTTGCCGAGGTAGCAGATGGCACTGCGAGCGCCAGGCATCCTGCAAGCCGGCATCGACACACCCCTGAACGTGGGGAGCGGCGCCGGTAGGACGAGGACGTTCACCCCGAGCGATCGGAGCACGGAGAAGGAGCGGGGGGTCCAGTCGAGCCTGAAGAGGGTCGGGGCGGCCGGGTAGAGGGGACCAAGACCGCCCGTCTCAGTCAACGAGAAGAGACCCCCGAGGAGTGCCCGGTAGGCCCTGGGCACGATCGGACCGTAGAGCTGGATCGAGTACTGCTCGGTCGGGAGTTGCCGGATGGCGTCGCCGAACAGGACGAGTTGTGCCCGCGGGGAGCCGCCGCCGCTCGGCAAGCGGACGGTCGCGACGGCATGGCCGTCCGGCGCGGGCGCGAAGTTCGTCGGCAAGTCGTAGATGGTGCTGCCCAGTACGACGGCTGCCATGAGCAGCCCGGCAGCCCTGAGACCGACCCAACGCGCCGAGAGTGCTGCCACCAGGAAGGCAACCACGACGGCGGCAGCGATGAGTGGCGCGTGCGAGACCGGGGGGCCGCTCGCGATGTGCTTTGCAGCGAGGGCTTGGCGGAAGCGCACAAAGAAGTACTCGTCGAAGGCGGCGGCGCCGAGGAGCGCGAGGAGTGCGTCCCGCCACTTGAGCATGCGGACATTGCTGAGGACAGTGCCGAGAAGGAGGCAAAGCGGGATCCACCACGCGAACTGCAAAAAGCGGTTCGAGTCGATCCTGTCGAACAGGGGAACGTCCATCAACTGGAGTACGTGCCCGACGTCCGCGTACGCGAGCACCCCGAAGACGACGAAGATCACGCTCGGCAGGACGTACCAGCGAGTGCCCGCGCCCAGGCGACGGCACGCGATGATCGACGCGAGCACCACCACGACTACTAGCAACGGCGTCCCGAGCACGTTCATGGGTGGACCTAGATTCAACGGACCGGCGTTCACTGCATGACCGGTGATGGTCGGGAGCGTGAGCGTCGACAGCCAGAAGTCTGGGAAGTGGGACGTATAGAGCCCGGCTGTGTTCACGCCTGTGCCGACGGCGAAGAGCGTCGGAAGGATGCCGACACTGCCGATGAGCACTCCCGCGGTCCCAGCTACGGCACTCCACGCGATGAGGAGCGGGCGCGCTCGCCACGTGCCGAGATGGACGACAAGTGCGGCGGTGTACACGACGATGACGATCGCCATCAGCGGCAGCACCTCTTGGAAGCCCGAAAGGCAGAGGAAGGCGACGGAGGTGGCCAACCCCAGCATCGCGGCGCGACGGTGCTCTGACGCAGGGTCGAGCGCGTGGCGGACGGCCAGGAGGACGAACGGCAGGACCGCGAGGGGGTTCAGCATGGACGTGTTCACGTTCGGGGGCGCAACGCCGGCGAGTGAGGCGAGGAACCCTGCAGCCAAGGCACCGAAAAAGCTCTGCCCGAACGAACGCGCCAGGAGATAGACGCCGAACGCAAGGGCGACGAGGTTTGCGACCAGCCACACGGAGTAGTTCCCGGGGAACAAGAGGTGTGCGAGGACCTGCGGCGGGTACACGGGAACGCCTTGGTTGGCGAGCAGCGGGACGCCGTAGGCCTGGAACGGGTCGACGATGGGGAGGTGCAGGTGAATCCAGGATGCGGCAGCAAGCCGTGTCATCGGTGCCGTGATGAGCCCCCCCGCCGCGGGGTCGATCACGAAGAGTGGACGACTCCAGGGTCCGTTGGTGATGAGTGAGCGGCTCCCGTCGAGGACGGACCAGTAGATCCCGCAGATGACGATCATGTAGACGACGAGTGCCGCGGCGTTCGGGCGCCGGGGGGGAAACTCGATCACTCGACCCGCGAAATTGCCCAGACGGTTGCGGGTGCGGTTGAGAGGACTGCGACCGAGGTCCGCTCCGCCCGGATCGACCCTCATCGTCTCGGAGGCTAAGGCGGGGTTACGTACGTGCACAATCTCCTGAAGGTTGGCCAGGCTGCATGGGAGGCAGGGGTGGACGAACCCGGGTCCCACGCCTGCGAGCCACCCATGAGTTCGCGCGGAGCGGGCCGTCAGAGCCGTGGGGTTCCCGCCCAAACGAAAAGTTCACAAGCGCGTGGGTTGTGCTGTCCCGAGCTGTTGTCGCTCGATGGCGTTGCCGAGGATCCGAACTCGTTCTTCGTCGACTGGGACAAGGAGACGGATGCGGACGGCGCCGCCCTCATCGTCACCCAGGACGCCGTCATGGGGGACCCTCGGCACAATGCCGCAGCCATCGAAGGTGACCTGGTTGAAGTTCGTGGAGAGCCTGAGAGATCCGTCCGGGTGCGACATCGGGACGGCAGCATCTTGGTCGCCCAACCTCGGCTCGGACGTGGGGCCGTCGACGAATCGCGGCTCATATCGCGCCGGTCGTCGCGGGCGAAGGCCGAGAAGGAGCGCGGTACGTGAAGACGGTGCGGCCCTCCTCGTACGATCGCACCGTGGTCATCTCGTGGTTGACGGCTGAGCTCCACGTTCCCGAAGGTGCCTTCGACCGCGACGGCGCATTCTGGGAAGCCGTGACCTCCTTCAGCCGTTCAGCTGCGCAAGGCCAGGAGGACGTCGCGACCCTCGTGCCCTCTGTGGGCGACCCGTACCTGCGTGTGCGCTCGATCTCGGGCGAAACCGACCGCTGCCAGCTGGAGATCCACACCGACGCGCCCGAGACCGTGGCCGCTACCGCCTCCGACAACGGCGGGAGCGTGGTCGCTGAGACGGACGAGGTGACGTTCGTCCGTTCCCCGGGAGGACTGCGCTTCGGCGTCGTGGTGTCCCACGGAGGACGGCAACGGCCGGCGCCACGCCTGTGGCCGCAAGGCCAGCGCAGCCTGGTCGATCAACTCTGTATCGACATCCCGTGGAGTCTCTTCGACACGGAGTGCGCATTCTGGGCGGCGTTGACGGGGCTCGAGCAACGCGAGGGCGGCCGAGGATTCCGCTTTCTCCCCCGCCCTGCAGGGTTGCCGCTGCGCCTCCTGCTCCAACGACTCGACGACGAAACCGGCCCGGTCCGATCCCACCTCGACCTTGCATGCAGCGCCGTCGAGCTGGAGTGCGTGCGTCACGAGCAGCTGGGTGCCACGGTTGCATACGAGGGGGATGTGTGGACGACCCTCTTCGACCCTGCGGGGATCGTCTACTGCGTCACGCAGAGGGATCCCGACACGGGGACCCTGTGAGGCTGAGCCGCGGCGCGCTGCTCCGTCACATCTGGGATCTGAGGACGTCGACCTCGCATCCCGGCGAGGCCGGGTCGAAGCCGTGCTCGACCAGCCATCGGATGCCTCGCAAGCTTCGAAACGACCACCACGCGCGAACCACCTCGAGGTCGACGTCCCTTCCGTAGCCCGCGACGACGTCGCCGAGGTGCTCTCTGTGTCCGAGCGTCAAGCTCGCGAGGTCGTACAGCGCGTCGCCCTGGCACGCCTCGGACCAGTCAACGACGCCCGTGATGCCGTCGCCATCGACGAATACGTGGGCGACCTGCAGGTCGCCGTGGGTGAACACCGGTGCCCACCGCCTGAGCGCACCCTCGGCAATCTCGCGGTTGCGCGCGACCAAGTCGGCGGGAAGAAAGCCGCTGGTGAGTATCCACTCGCACTCGCTCTCGAGGCTCGATGACAACTCGTCGAGGTGGGGGCCCGGCCATGGCGGCAGCGCAGCGTCGTGCAGCTTCCGGGCCGCGCCGCCGGCTGCGGCCCACGCCGCCGCCGACGCGCTCGACGGCTCGCCGAGGCGGCCCAATGCCGTCCCGGGGAGAGCAGCGAGCGCGAGCACGGGTGGCTCCCTCCACAGGACCTGCGGAGTGCGGATCGGGGCCAGCCTCATCGCCTCGACTTCGCGGTCGGTCCGCGTCTGGTCCGCCTCGATCTTGAGGAACACCTCTCCGACCCGCAGGGTGGCCCGCTCGTGATGGGCGACGACGACTTCGACCTCGTGCATGCCGGCATTCTCCTCCGCCCAACCCGGCCCTGGTCGTGGGTTTGCCCGATCTACGCTTTGGCCCGTGCGCAGACCGGCGAGCCCGCGAGAGGTGCCGGGCGGCGTCGTCCACGAGCTCCCTACCGATCTCCGGGCTGCCCTGCTCGCGAATCCGGAGGCGCTCGGGGCGTGGAGGGACATCACCCCTCTCGCCCGCAACGAGTTCATTTGCTGGGTCGAAGACGCAAAACAGCCCGCCACCCGTGAGCGCCGCGTGCGCCGCACCCAGGAGGAGTTGGAGGAGGGGATGCGCAGACCCTGCTGCTGGCCGGGATGCCGGCACCGTGTGCGCAACGGCAGTGAGCGCGGCCGGCGCGATGGCCGCGTGAGCGCAAGATGACCCCGGAGGAGCCCGTCGAGCCTTCGACAACGCACACGGTATGCAAGTCTCACGCGCCCGACTCGGACGCTCCGCAACCGGGCCCGGGGCGGCAATGGCCGATCAGCCTCTTGTCCGCCATGGTCGTCGTCCTCGTCGTCGCGGGCGTCCTCGTCTTCGTCCTGAGCAACGCCACCTCCGTTCCCACTTCCACGCCGCGGGCCCATTTGGAGAGCGCGCTGGTCGCGACCGACGCCGCTGTCAGCGCGGACGTGACGATCAACGCCAAGGTGTCATTCGACGGCATGTCCATCGCGATGACAGGAGCGGGAGCCGTCGACTTCCCTGCCAAGACCGCCAGCCTTCACATGAGCACCCTCGGTCAGACGATCTCGTTGGTCGAGGCGGGCAACGCCATCTACATGAACGGCGGGAAGTCGCTCGGCTCCGCATACCCCGGCAAGAGCTGGGTCCGTATGCCCGCCCCGGCGGTCCCCAACGGCGAAAAGTCCGAGAGCTCCGCCACACTCGATCCGCAGAAGTTGATGTCGGAGCTGGTGAAGCTCGGAGCGGTGATCACGCCGCTCGGCACGACCACGATCGGCGGCACGCCGGACGAAGGGTACAAGATCGAGCTCAGCATTGCGGACATCGCGGCGCATGCAGCGGCGCTTCCTGCGTCGCTCCGCCCATTGTTCTCGACATCGAAGAACCTCCCGACGTCGGCGCAGCTGAGCGCGACGGTGTACGTGGACCCGCTCGGCCGGCTCCAGGCCGCGCATCTCCGTGTCACGGCGAGCCAGACGGGCCACCCGCTGACACTGACGATCGACCTGACGTTGTCGCATTTCGGCTCTGCGACCGTCGTGCCGCCACCCTCCCCGACACAGACCGTCACATACCAAAGTGTGAAGGGAACACTCGGTGGAGGGGCACTGCCGCTCGCCGCGGTGACCGGCGTGCCGAGCACGTAGAGCGGGGCACGCCGGACCGCCTCGGGCGTGGGCTCCGGCGGCCATCGGCCATACTGCCGGGGTGGTCGAAGCCGCTCTCATCCGATCCCTCGTCCAGGAGGGCTACGGCGTCCGGTTCGACTGGGGCCCGACCGCGGCGGCGACGCTCGCCGCCGGCACGGGTGCGCTCGTCGTCGTCGACGTGTTGTCCTTCACGACGTCGGTCAGCGTGGCGACCGGGCGTGGCATCTCGGTGATCCCCTTTCCGCTCGGCGGTGAGGGAGCAGCAGAGGCCGCACGCGCCTTGGACGCGGCCCTAGCCGTTCGCCGCGCTGAGCTCTCCCCGGAGCAACCCTGGTCGCTCTCCCCGCGCTCGCTCATGGACGCGCCGTACACGCCCCGCCTCCTCCTCCCGTCACCGAACGGCTCCGCGATCGCCGCCTCGGTCCTGTCGGCCCAGGCCGGCCGCATGGGCGATCCGTCCCCCGACGCGCCAGCCGTGCTCGCCGGGTGTCTGCGCAATGTCGACGCGACGGTTGCGTGGCTCCGGTCGCGCGAACACGGCACCGACGAGCGCCCGATTTGGCTGATCGCCGCGGGAGAGCGCTGGCCCGACGGCACGCTCCGACCGGCGGTCGAGGATCAGCTGGGGGCCGGTGCGCTCGCGCACGGACTCGAGGCTGCCGGCTGCATCCTGTCGCCCGAGGCGCAGACCGCGGCGCGTGCGTTCACGGGCACGGCTGACGTCGCGGGGACCATCGAGCAGTGCGCGTCGGGGCGGGAGCTGGCGGCCATGGGCTTCCCCGACGAAGCGTCAATCGCAAGCGTCCTCGACGCCGACGGGGACGCCTCGATCCTTTCGGGCGGGATGTTCGTGCGGGCCTGACCTGGCCCGAGGCCACAGTCTCCGGCGCAGGGCAGCGCACCAGGTAGTGGTCTTTGGCGTCCGGCCTCCGCGACCTCCGTGCACGTCGGCCGTCGTACACTGCCGCTGTGGTCGCGCCGGAAGGCTCGACGTCCCTAGCCGGGCGGGCGGTCTCCGAGAAGACGGTCCCCGTCGGCAGGAGGGTTTTCCTCGGCATGGTCGCGCTCGGCGCCGCCGGCATCGCCTTCGGGTCGGTCGTCCAGGGGCGGCTCGGCCGCGCTCTCGGCTCGGGGCTGGGGGGCTTCCTCCCCGGCGGGGACCTGTTCCACATCTACAGCGTGAGCAACACCTTCCCGGCGATCCCGCGACGGTCCTACCGGCTCGACGTCTCCGGACTGGTCGATCGGCCGATGACCTTCACCTTCGACGACCTCGAGGCGATGCCCCACGTCGAGCTCGTCCGCACCTTCCAGTGCGTGACCGGATGGCGCGTCCCCGATGTCCACTGGGAAGGGGTGCGGTTGTCGCACATCCTCGACGTCGTCGGCCTCCGCCCGGGCGCTGTCGCCCTTGCGTTCGACTCCTACGACCGCGTGGACACCGAGAGCCTCACCCTCGAGCAGGCTCACCTCTCGGACGTGATCGTGGCGACCCGCATGCTCGGTGGTCCGATCACGACCGAGCACGGCGGGCCCGTGCGGCTCTACGTCGCCCCGATGTTCGGTTACAAGTCACTGAAGTGGCTCTCGGGTATCCGCGTGGTCGACGCCGTCGAGCCGGGATTCTGGGAGGAGAACGGATATCCGGTGAACGGCTGGCTCACGGGGTCGACGTCGACGACGCCGCCGCGCGGCACGTGACGTGACGCGGACGGCCGTCGCAGAGGCAGGGGGCGTTACCGGGCGTCTGCTCCGCTTCGACCGCGTCCAGCGAGCGGCGCACTGGACGAACGCCGCCCTCTTCGGGGTTCTCGTCCTGACGGCCCTTCCTCTCTACTTCCCCTCTGTCGAGCGGGTGGTCGGGCGTCACGTCCTCGTCGCCGCCATCCACGTCTGGGCGGGAGTGGCGTTGCCGGTGCCCCTCGTCGTCTCGCTCCTCGGCCCGTGGGGCGCGCGGATGCGCCGCGACGTCCGTCGGTTCAACCGCTGGACCCGCGCAGAACTGGAGTGGCTGCGTCATCTCGGGGCTGTGGACGGCGCGGAGATGGACAAGTTCAATCCAGGACAGAAGCTCAATGCCGTGTTCGTCGGCGCAGCGATCGTCCTCTTCCTCGCCACGGGGATCGTGATGAATTGGTTCGGCCTGTTCCCGGTCGGCTGGCGCACGGGAGCGACGTTCGTCCACGAGGTGCTCGCCTTCGTGTTCGTCGCAGTGACGATCGGTCACGTCGTCATGGCGTTGACGCACCGCGACGCCCTCCGCTCGATGGTGCGTGGATGGGTGAGCGTCTCGTGGGCGAGGGATCACGCCTCTCGGTGGGCACGAGAAGAGCTCGACGGGGAGCGTCCATCAGGAGGAGGCTCGACCCTGACCACGATCGCCGCCTCGGCCCCCACGGCTCCCTCGCCTCGGAGCGCCGCGCGGGTCGGGGAGTGATCCTCGGGCTCCCACCACCACGCCAGGCCCGAGACGTCCCCCCCGGTGTGCGCCATCATGACGGGGCCGAACGGCGCGAGGTGCACCTCGACCTCTTTCGCGAGCCGTCGCACGGCGGTGCACAGGGCCTCTGCAATCCCCGGCGAGCCGGTGCCGAGGATGGCGACGTGCAGGCGCCCGGATCCTGACCCGTCACGGCATTCGGTCACGAGGCGCGCGACCGCGGCGGCGTCGCTGCGCGCCGGAAGGCGGGGCTTGACCCTGCCGCGGGAGAGCTCGAAGACCGGGCGCAGCCCGAGGGTCCGTCCTGCCAGCGCCGCGATGCCGGGCACCCTTCCGCTCCGCGCGAGGGCGTCCATCCGGCCGAGGACGGCCACAAGGCGCACCCGCTCGGCGACGTCACGCGCGGCCGCGACGACTTCGTGGCAGGGTGAGCCGTCCGCGGCGGCGCGGGCGGCCGCCATCACGACCAGTCCCTGCGCGCCCGCCGCGGTGCCGCTGTCGACGACCTCGACGCGACGGCCGTCCACGTAGCGGGCAGCCGTCGACGCGGACTCGAAGGAAGCGCTCATCGTGGCGGCGACCGTCACGATGACGACGGGTCGCTCGCCGAGCGTCTCGAGCACGTAGAGATACGCGCCGGGGCTCGGCGCGGCCGTGGTGAACGAACCCGCGCCCTCGCGTGCCATGAGCTCACCGACGCCGGGTGCGTCGTCCGGCCAGACATGGTCCTCGGCGACGAGCGTCATGGGCACGACGCGCACGTCGAGCGCGTCGAGGATGCCGGGGGGAAGGCAGGCCGCACTGTCGGTCACGATCGCCACGTGCCCGGTCCGGCTCGTCACGGCGCGCGCGTCGGTGAGGGGTCCCGGTCGAACAGCAGCCGGGAGAGGACCCGCGCGCCAGGGGCGGCGGGTAGCGGGGTGTTGCCGAGCACCCGCTTGACGATCATGGGGCCGCAGATGCACACGCCGAGGGCGAGGCCCGACCCCCCGCGCCTGGAGGCGAGCACCGCGGGAAGGCTCAGCGCCGCGAGCAACGTCACGAGCCCGCTTTGCCGGACGAGCCGGCCCGCGAGCATGCCGAGGGCGAGCACGAGCGTCCCCTCTGGTGCCAGCACCACGGTGGCGCCGAGCGCCGGGGACAGACCGCGCCCACCTGCCCGGCCGATCCAGGGCGACCAGTCGTGTCCCGCGACGGCTGCTCCCGCCGCCACGGCGCTGAGCAGGTTCGGAGACCTCGAGTGGCGTCGACGCCGTCCGTCGATCGCGCTTCGCGCGAGCAGCGGTCCGACGGCGCCCTTGCCGACGTCGAAGAGCCCCGCCACGGCGAGGGGTCGGAACCCCGCGATCTCGTAGAGCGCGGTCCCCGACACCGTGCCGGTTCCGATTGCGCGCAGATCCGTGCCCGCGACCAGCCGCGCAGCGAGCTGTGAGAAGGGAACCGATCCGGCGAGGAAGGAGACGAGAATCGTCAAGGGCCCAGCGGTTCGGCCGAGACGCCCCATCGTCCGATGGTACCCACGTCTCCTGCTGCACTCGCAGCTGAGGCGATCGTCGCCGGCGCTACGCCGCGTTGCGCGGCGTTGCGCGTCGGCACGACGCGGGTATTCGCATTGGACGAGGCAAGGAGGTTCGCAATGCCCATGACGACCAACGGCGGCAAGCCGAGGAAGTCCGAGCTCCCTTCGACCCTGCGACGTTCGCCCGCCAAGGCCCAGCGCACGTTCGCCAAGGTCCACGACAACGCGGTGGACGAGTACGGGGAGGGCCGGCGCGCCCACCAGACCGCGTACGCCGCGCTCAAGCACTCGTTCGAGAAGGTCGGAGACCATTGGGAGCCGAAAGACGAGAAGGGGCCGTCGGACGAACAGTCCGCCAAGGGAGGCGCCCGAGCCGACCGGCGGTACCCCTCGGCGGAGGGCGTGGACGCCAACGCGTCCAAGCGCCACCTGTACGAGATCGCCAAGCGGCTCGACATCTCGGGCCGGTCCCAGATGAACAAGAGCGAGCTCGTCGTTGCGATCGAGAAGGCGAACCGCAGCGCGACGAGGAAGGCGAGCTGACGCATCGTGGATCGAGAATCGACGAAGCACGGGCCGAGGGTCGACCGCGCGATGGCCGAAGAGGCCGCCCGGCTCACGGCCCGCGAGGACGCAACAGGGCTCCCGAGCGAGGGAGAGGACGGGATTCCCGGGGAACCTGCCCCGCCGGCCGAGGGCGCTCGCCCGAGCCCGGTGGACGACGTCACCGAGGGGGAGCACGAGCGCGAAGTGCGTCGCCGGATCCGCGATCTGCTCGGCGACGCCGAGTTCCCTGCCGATCGCAACGCGCTGCTGCGCCACGTCGGTCCCGACGATCGGGGCGTCGTCCAGGCGCACCTGCGATCCTTGCCACCTGACATCGTCTTTTCGAGCGCGGAGGAGGTGGCGACCGCCTTCGGCGGGATCAGGAGCGCCGAATGACCTCGGGCGCGTCGGCGTGACGGCGTGATGCCGCACGCCGCCGGCGGGGCGCTCAGCTGCCGGCGGATGTGGCCCAGCCGTCGTCGGAGACGGGCTCGACACGCTCGGCGTCGAGCCCGCTCTCACGTCCCTCCTCGACGACGGGCAGCTCCTGCTCGAGGACGTCGGCGTCGGGCGCGTCCGGCGGGACCGGATGCAGTTCCCGTTCGTCACGGACCGGAGGCGTCTCCTGTTCGAGCCGGTCGGCTTCGTTGACTGGTTCGACTTCGTCTGGAGCCACGGTTCGAGATTAGCCAGCGCCCCGCGGGGACCTCCGCACAAGGGCCGTAGCATGCGGGCATGACCGAGACCGAGGCCGGCCTCGCCGGCCACGCCCACCTCGCCGGCCACGCTCACCACGCCGACCAGGCTCAGCGAACGGTGCGCGCCGCTCGTCTCGTCGAGCACGGCCGACCGCTCGAGGTCCAGCGGGTCCCGCTCACCGAACCCGCTCCCGGCGACGTCGTCGTCGAGATGGCCTTTGCCGGCGTGAACCCCGTCGACCGCTACGGCGCGATGGGAACTGTCGCGCCGGACGCGCCGGTCCCCCGCACGCTCGGCGCCGAGGGCGCCGGGAAGCTGGACGGCAGTTGGGTCCTCGTCCACGGCTACGGCCTCGGCAGCGCGCGCGACGGGGTCTGGGCCGACGCGGCGGTCGTGCCACGAGAGGCGTGCGTGCCGCTGCCCGAAGGGGTCGACCCACAGGCGGCCGCCGCCCTGGGCATCGCGGGGGCGACGGCGTTCCGCACGGTGACCGAGCTCGCCGGGGTGACCCCGGACGACCGCGTCCTCGTCCTCGGGGCCAGCGGGGGAGTGGGCAGCCTGATCGTCTCTCTTGCGCACTCGACCGGAGCGAAGGTCTGGGGACAGACCGGCCACCAGGAGAAGGCGGAAGGGATCGAGGCACAGGGCGCAGAGCGCGCCGTCGTCACGGACGCAGAGGGGCTCACGGCCGCGGTGGCCGAGCTGCGTCCGACCGTCGTGTTCGACCCGCTCGGGGACGGGTTCACCGGGGCGGCCGTCGTCGCGCTCGAGCCGCGGGGAAGGCTCGTCATCTTCGGGACCAGCGCCGACGGAGAGGGGCGGGTCTCTCTGCGCGACCTGTACAGGAAGGGGTTGTCCGTCTTCGGCTACGGGGGGCTCGGGGAGCCCGCCGACGTCATCCGCCGCGGCGTCCTCGGGGCGCTCGAGGCGGTGCGCGACGGCAGGATGGTCGTGCCGGTCGATTCGGCTCTCCCCCTCGACGAGGTGAACGAGGCCTTCGGGCGGCTCGTGCGCAGGGAGGTCGCCGGAAAGCTCGTTCTCGTGCTCGGGGGCGCATAGCTGGCGCCGGGGGCCGCCGCGGCGCACAGCGGCCTCGACGGTGGACAGACGGTCCGTGTGGGCATAGGAGCGCAGGTGCCCAGGCTTCGACGTTCGGATTGCAGCGCGAGCGGGATCACGCGCCTCAGGCGGGGCAAGGGCTTCCGGTACCTGTGGCCGAACGGCCAGCCCGTGAAGGACCCCGAGACTCTCGCACGGATCCGGGCGCTCGCGATCCCCCCGGCGTGGCGCGACGTCTGGATCTGCCAGTGGCCGAACGGCCACATCCAGGCGACGGGCACCGACGCCGCCGGCAGGCGTCAGTACCGATATCACGACGCGTGGCGCGTGCACCGTGACCGGGAGAAGTTCGAGCGGGTCCTGCGGCTGGGCCGCTCGATCGACACCCTGCGGGCGCGGGTGGCCGAGGACCTCGCACAGCCCGGCATGGGCCGCACCCGGGTGCTCGCCGCCGGTGTGCGGCTCCTCGACCTCGGGTGCTTCCGGATCGGAGGCGAGCAGTACGCAGCCGAGCACGAGACCTT
Organism: Acidimicrobiales bacterium; assembly: GCA_036796435.1. GTDB lineage: Bacteria > Actinomycetota > Acidimicrobiia > Acidimicrobiales > RAAP-2 > JAJYVT01. The sequence continues at coordinate 5,657 of DAIRCY010000017.1, read as the reverse complement.
CGGGGTCGCGACCCTCCGCAAGGAGCACGTGAAGGTGCGGGGCGACAAGATGACCTTCTCCTTCCCCGCCAAGGGCGCGAAATGGTGCGAGGTCGTCGTGCGCGACGCGGACCTGCTCCCGGTGATCTCCGCACTGGTCCGCCGGCGCGGCGCCGGACCCGACCTCCTTTGCTACAAGGAGGGCCGCCGGTGGGTGGACGTGCGCTCCGACGACGTGAACCAGTACGTGAAGGACGCTGCGGGGGAGGACTTCTCGGCGAAGGACTTCCGGACGTGGTCGGCGACGGTCTTGTGCGCCGCGTTTCTCGCCGAGGTGGACCCGTTGCCCTCGTCTCCGACGGCTCGGCGCCGTGCGGTGTCGGGGGTGGTCCGGCGCGTCGCCGAGCACCTCGGCAACACGCCGACCGTCTGCCGCTCCTCCTACATCGACCCGAGGATCCTCGACCGGTTCGCGCACACACAGACCATCACCCCGACCCTCGTCGCTCGCAGCGAAGTCGCGATGGAAGGGCCGAGCCTTCGTGAGAGCGTCGACCGGGCCGTGGTGACGCTCCTCGAGGGGGTCGGGGAGGCGAAGGAGGCCGACGTGGAGGAGGCCGACGCGGCAGAGGCGCCCGAGGCGGCGTAGTCCGAGCCCGCGAAGTGCGGCGTGGCCCCGTGCGACGCGCAGCAGCCTCAGAGCCGTCCGGCGGGCGCCCCTGTCCGGCATAACCTGGACATGGCGGACAGGAGGCGATGTGGCGACCCACGAGGTGACGAACCAACCACCGGTCCTCGTCGACTACGACGTCGCGCAGGACGCGACGCTCCTTGCAGGACTGCACGCCTTCGGCGCCGGCTGGTCGGAGCCCGAGCTCCACGAGGTGGGCAGGCTCGCCGGCTCCGGCCACGTGGCGGAGATGGCGCGTGTGGTGAACGAGTGTCCGCCCGTGCTGCGCACCCACGACCGCTTCGGCAACCGGATCGACGAGGTGGAGTTCCATCCCTACTGGCACGAGCTCATGGACCTTGCGATCTCCCAGGGGCTCCACGCACCCGCGTGGAGGACACCGCACCGCTCGGCGCACACGGCGCGCACGGCGAAGTTCCTCGTCTGGGGCCAGACCGAGGCCGGCCACATGTGCCCAGTCTCGATGACCTATGCCGTCGTGCCTGCGCTCCGCAAGGCGGTGGAGCTCGCGGCGCGTTTCGAGCCGCTGCTGGCGTCGAGGGTCTACGACTTCGGTCTGCGCGAACCCGACACCAAGCTCGGGCTCGTGGCGGGCATGTCGATGACCGAGAAGCAGGGTGGCTCCGACGTGCGGGCGAACACCACGACGGCCACCCCCACCGCGACAGCGACGACAGGGATGTTCGCACTGGTCGGGCACAAGTGGTTCACCTCCGCGCCGATGTCGGACTTCTTCCTCGTCTTGGCACAGGCCCCTGCAGGGCTCTCGTGCTTCCTCGTCCCGCGGGTGCTCCCGGGTGGGGAGCGCAATGCCATCCGGCTGCAGCGCCTCAAGGACAAGCTCGGCAACCGCTCGAACGCCTCGGCAGAGGTCGAGTACGAGGGCGCGCTGGGATGGCTCGTCGGCGAGGAGGGACACGGCGTGCGCACCATCATGGAGATGGTCTCGGCGACGCGCCTCGACGCGATGACCGGGAGCGCGTCCGGCATGCGCTGGGGAGTGACCCAGGCGGTGCACCACGCGCGTCACCGCCGCGCGTTTGGCGCCCTCCTCGTGGATCAGCCGCTCATGGCGAACGTGCTGGCGGACCTCGTCGTCGAGTCCGAGGCGGCGACCCTCCTGGCCCTGCGCCTCGCCGCGGCGACGGACCATGCCGCAGCCGGTGACGAGGCGGAGGCCGCGTTCCGCAGGCTTGCGATCCCCGTGGGCAAGTACTGGGTGTGCAAGCGCGCCCCGGCCCACGCTGCCGAGGTGCTCGAGTGCTTCGGCGGCAACGGGTACGTCGAGGAGTCGCAGATGCCCCGCCTCTACCGCGAGGCGCCGCTCAACTCGATATGGGAAGGCTCCGGCAACGTCGCGGCACTCGACGTGCTGCGCGCGATGTCGACGCGTCCCGAGAGCATCGACGCGTTCGTCGACGAAGTGGCGACCGCAGCAGGAGAGGACGCAGGACTCGACCTGGCGCTCGAGGGGCTCCGCAAGGAACTGGCCGACGTCGGCGATCTCGAGGCCCGCGCCCGGCGCATCGCCGAGCGTCTCGCGCTGGTGCTCCAGGCGTCGCTCCTCGTCCGCCACGGCCCTCCGGCGGTCGCCGACGCGTTCATCGCGTCGCGACTCGTTGACGAACATGTCGGCGCGTTCGGCGGCCTTTCCCCGCGCGCCGACCTGAATGCCGTGATCGAGCGGGCGGTGGTGCCCGTCGGGACCACGGCGACCGACCCCGCCGGCGTGTCCGGTGGTCCGTCACCGTCCCCGGGCGCGGGGCGTGTCCGGACCAATCCGGCCGGGTAGGGCAGCGAGGGAGGCCCGAGCGCGATGGCGAGAGCGCGCGCCCTCGAACGGGGCGAGCACGAACAGGATGGGCCGACCGGACGGCGGAACGACCCCTCGCAGGGCCGCGAGGGCCGGACCCCGGCGGCGGCGACCCCCCCGGCGGTGGCGACCCCCCCGGCCGCGGCGGCCCCCCCGGCGGCGCACAAGCCCTCGGGCACCCCTCGGCGCGCCGTGATCGAGGACGTCCGCCCGACCGTCGACGGGGGCCGGTTTCCCGCCAAGGCGGCCGTGGGCGACGAGGTCGTCGTCGAAGCCACCGCCTTCACCGACGGGCACGATCTCCTGGCGTGCGACCTCCGGGTGAAACGAGGCGGCGACTCCTCGTGGACGACCGTCGAGATGGTCCCGCTCGGGAACGACTTGTGGCGGGGCACGTTCCGGCCCGAGTCCGTCGGGAGGTACCAGTTCGCGGTCCGGGCCGGCATCGACCGGTACGCCACGTGGCTGCGCGACCTTTTCGCCCGGTCCGGCGCGGGCCAGGACCTCCGGCCCGAGTTGCGCGTCGGAGCCGATCTCCTGGGACAGGCCGCTTCCCGGGCGAAGGGGGCGGACAAGAAGCGGCTCGTCCTGGCTTCCGACGCAGTGGCCCGGGCGACCGAGGGCCTCTCCTCGCCGGTCGCCACCCCCGGCACGCCCGGTCGTCTGCTCGAGAGCGAGGAGCTGCGCGCCCTCGTGAGGCGCCTCCGGCCGGCAGCGGAGGCGACCAGCTCACCGACCTACACAGTCGTCGTCGAACCTGCGCTCGCCCGGTTCTCGACGTGGTACGAGCTGTTCCCCCGGGGCTCGTCGCCCGATCCCCGACGGCCGGGCACCCTTGCCGACGTCCGGGCGCGCCTCGACTACGTGGCGGGGCTCGGCGCCGATGTGCTGTACCTGCCCCCGATCCATCCGATCGGCATGACGGCGAGGAAGGGACGGGACGGCGCGACCGTGCCGGCCCCCGACGATCCGGGGAGCCCCTGGGCGATCGGCTCGAAGGAGGGGGGTCACTGCGCGATCGACCCGGCGCTCGGCACGTTCGAGGACTTCCACGCCCTCCTCGAAGCGGCGCGCGGCCGCGGGATCGCCGTCGCACTCGACCTCGCCTTCCAGTGCTCGCCTGACCATCCCTGGGTTCGCGAGCACCCGGAGTGGTTCCGCCACCGGCCCGACGGCACGATCCGGTACGCGGAGAACCCCCCCAAGCGCTACGAGGACATCTACCCGCTCGATTTCGAGTCGGAGGACTGGTGGGGCCTCTGGTGCGCGCTGCTCGACGTGGTGCGCTTCTGGATCGACCACGGGGTGCGGGTCTTCCGCGTCGACAACCCGCACACGAAGCCCTTCGCCTTCTGGGAATGGCTCCTTTCTGCGGTGAAGGAGGAGCACCCCGAGACGATCTTCCTCTCCGAGGCCTTCACCCGCCCGGCGGTCATGTACCGGCTGGCGAAGCTCGGGTTCAGCCAGTCGTACACCTACTTCGCCTGGCGCAACGCGAAGTGGGAGATCGAGCAGTACATGCACGAGCTCAGGGAGGCCTCGGCCTTCTTCCGGCCCAATTTCTGGCCGAACACCCCCGACATCCTCACCGAGGTGCTCCAGACCGGGGGGACTGCGGCCTTCGTCGCACGGCTGGTGCTGGCCGCGACGCTGACCGCCAGCTACGGCGTGTACGGTCCGGCTTTCGAGCTCCAGGAGCACGAGCCGCGTGCGCCGGGCTCCGAGGAGTACCTCGGTTCGGAGAAGTACTCCGTGCGCCACTGGGACCTCGACAGCCCGACAAGCCTCGCCCCCCTCATGACCCGCGTGAACGCCGTGCGGCGCGAGCACCCCGCCCTCCAGCGCAACGACACGCTCCGGTTCCACACGACCGACAACGATCAGCTGATCGCGTACTCGAAGACGTCGGGCGACGACGCGGTGCTCGTCGTGGTGAACCTGGACCCGAGGTTCCGCCAGTCGGGCTGGGTCCACCTCGGCGAGTTCGCCCGGGGACCGGGGGAGTCGGTCTGGGTCCACGACCTGCTCACCGACGCCCGGTACCGGTGGGAGGGCTCGCACAGCTTCGTGATCCTCGACCCGGCGACCGTCCCCGCCCACGTGCTGGCGATCGAGGGCCGAGGCTCGGCCGCCGCGGGAGGCAGGGCGTGACCGTCACCGAAGAGCGCGCCATGCAGATGGCGCGCAGCGTGCCGCTCGGGGGGGCGGCGCACTGGTACGAGGACGCGGTCTTCTACGAGCTGCACGTCCGCGCCTTCCACGACAGCAACGGCGACGGCATCGGCGACTTCCGCGGCCTCGTCCAGAAGCTCGACTACCTGGAGGAGCTGGGCGTCAACACGCTGTGGCTGCTGCCGTTCTACCCGTCGCCGTTGCGCGACGACGGCTACGACATCTCCGACTACCGTGACGTCCACCCCACCTACGGGACGCTCCGGGACTTCCGGAGCTTTCTTCGCGAGGCCCACCGGCGCGGACTGCGGGTCGTGACCGAGCTCGTCCTTGCGCACACCTCGGACATGCACCCGTGGTTCCAGCGCGCAAGGCGCTCGCGACCGGGCAGCTCCTACCGCGACTTCTACCTGTGGAGCGAGACGCCCGACCGCTTCAAGGACGCACGCGTCATCTTCCAGGACTTCGAGTCGTCGAACTGGGCCTTCGACCCGGTGGCGGGGGCGTACTTCTGGCACCGGTTCTACTCGCACCAACCGAGCCTGAACTACGACAATCCCGCCGTCCAGCAGGCGATGTTCGACATCGTCGACTACTGGCTCGACATGGGAGTCGACGGACTCAGGCTCGACGCCGTCCCGTACCTGTACGCGCGCGAAGGGACCTCGTGCGAGAACCTGCCCGAGACCTTCGAGTACCTCCGCAGCCTGCGCGCACACGTCGACGAGCGGTACGCCGACCGGATGCTGCTCGCCGAAGCCAACCAGTGGCCGGAGGACGCCGTCGCGTACATGGGCAAGGGCGACATGTGCCAGATGGCCTTCCACTTCCCGCTCATGCCGCGCATGTTCATGGCGGCGCGCCAGGAGGACCGGTTCCCGATCGTCGACATACTGGCCGAGACGCCGCCCGCTCCGCCGGACTGCCAGTGGGCCCTGTTCCTGCGGAACCACGACGAGCTGACGCTCGAGATGGTCACCGACGAGGAGCGCGACTACATGT
>DAIRCY010000016.1:23123-36020 GCA_036796435.1 Acidimicrobiales bacterium | reverse complement strand
CCATGAGGTCGCCGGCGACCTGCGGGACGCGCGAGCACCTCGCGAGCTACTCGAGCCCGGCCACGTCCTGCCACCGGCGGAAGTCTTCGAAGAACCGGCCACGGTCCTCGCCGCCGCTCGCCACCTGCGCGAGCGGGCCGGGGGATGCGAGCACCGCGTCGATCGCGTCGCGCGCGAGCGCGATCTCGCCGGAGTCGAGTACGCCGCGGACGACGACCACGCCCTCGCGCCGAAAGGCGGCGACGTCGAGGGCGGACGGCGCGGCGTCGGTCATTCGACGAAGCCTCGGCAGAGCAGGACGAGGGTGATGAAGGTCTCGAAGAGCGAGAGCGGATCGGCTCCCTCGATCGTCGCCGAAAGGTCGCCGGTCCGCGCGACGCCCCCCACCCGTGAGGCCAGCTCCGCGTAGTCGCTGTTGTGGAAGCGGACCCCGACGGTGGCGGGCAACGTGACGGCCGGGGGCTCGGCGTCGGCGAGCCCCTCGATGGCCGCCTTCGCCTCGGCGCGGATCAGCTCGCACGCGGCGTCGGGGTGGAGCGACTCGGCCGCGAAGCGCGTGACCGAGCGCTTCACGACCGCGCAGCGGATGCCCTTGCACATGGGCGCGAGCTCGGCTTCCGTCGTGTCGTCACCGGTGACGAGGACGACCGGCACCCCGCAGGCCTTCGCCACGAGCGCGTTCACGCCCCCTTCTCCGACCACGGTGCCGTTCAGCGTGACCTCCGCGATGGCCGTGGGGAAGTACGTGTGCGACAGCACGGACCCCGCCGACGACATCGAGCCGTGGTACGAGACGAAGAACGCCGCGTCGAAGGACCCGTCGAGTCCCTGCATCATGTAGCGCGGCTTGAGCCGCCCAGAGAGGTAGCTCGCCCTGCCGGCGAGCGCGTCCGGGCGGAGGTTCGCCATACGCCCGTGGGAGTCGTTCACGAGGAAGCTGGTCGCGCCGGCGTCCATGGCACCTTTGATAGCGGCGTTCACCTCCGCGCAGAGGAGCCCGGCGAAGTACGCGTAGTCGGCCGACCCGGGTCGCACCTGGTCCCAGTCGACCACCCCCGCAGTCCCCTCCATGTCCGACGAGATGAAGACCTTCATCGCACCCTCCTGTGGCTCAACGCTCGACCAGCGTCCTCGGAAGCAGCTCCGGCTGGCCGTGGGTTGCCGTCATGACCGCGTAGAGCGAGCCGAGCTTGCCCGCCGCTCCCCCGTGCCGGCCGTCGGGGGTGAGCGCCAGCGCGCGGAGCTCCGCGGCAAAGGGGTCGTGGAGCGACCCGGCGTCCCGGAGCATCTCAGCGCAGGCTCGAGCGGGGTCGGCGCCCGCCGCCATCAGGTCGACGATCCGCCGCGCGCCGCAGGCGCGCATCGCCATCTCGCCCCGGCCGGTGCACGCCGCCCCACCGTAGCGAAGGTCGCAGTAGTTGCCCGCCCCGGGCAGGGCCGAGTCCCCGACGCGTCCGGGGTACTTCCACGGATAGCCGCTCGTCGACACGCCGACGCACAGCTCGCCCGAGGCGTCGAGGGCGATGATGTTGATCGTCCCCCACGGCCCCTCGTGCGGGGCGAGCCGGCGCATGAGCTCTCGGGCCGACTGCCGGTACCGCCGGTCGCCTGTCGTCCCCGTCGCGTCCTCCCCTTCGACCGACTCGTTGTGCGCGTCGACCGCCTCGGTGTAGAGCCGCCGCGCTTCGGCGGTGAGCAGCTCGGCGCGCGTGAAGCCGCACTCCTCTGCGAACAGCTCTGCGCCCTCCCCGACCAGCAAGCAGTGCTGCGGCAGCTTCTCGAGCACCGCGCGCGCGATCGAGATCGGGTTCGGGAAGCCTCTGACGGCACCCACCGCGCCGAATGCGCGCGTGGAGCCGATCATCACCGACGCGTCGAGCTCCACCTCGCCGCGGGCGTTCGGCAGGCCGCCGGTGCCGACGTAGTGGTCGGACTCGTTGTCCTCGCAGACGCGCATCGCCGCTTCCACCGCGTCGAGCGCCGTGCCGCCGGCCGACAGGATCGCCATGCCGGCGGGCAACCCGACCTCGCTGCGCTCGCTCCCGATGATCACTGGGTCGGTCACGACTGATCCCTTTCGCCGTCTCCACCTTCCTCTTCCTGCGCTCCCGCGCCGGCTCCCGCGCCACTGCGGTGAATCGGGAACGCCCCGGCGTCCCAGACGAGCTCACCCTGCTTCCAGGTCTGGACGACGAGCGGCACGCCGGGGCGGTACGCGAGGTGCACGTACGACGGCGCGTCCAGCACGACGAGGTCCGCCCGCGCACCTCGGCGGAGGTGACCTGCGTCGTCGACCCGGAGCGCCCGCGCGCCGCCTCGCGTCGCCGCGGCGAAGGCTTCTTCGGGGGTCATCTTCATCTCCCGGACCCCGAGCGCAATGCACAGGGGCATGCTCGTGGTGTAGCTCGTGCCGGGGTTGCAGTCGGTGGCGAGCGCGACCGATGCGCCCGCGTCGAGCAGGCGGCGAGCGTCGGCGTAGGGGGCACGCGTCGAGAAGTCGCACACGGGAAGGAGCGTGGCCACAGTCGAAGAGCCCGCCAGGAGGTCGACGTCCTCGTCGCTCAGGTACGTGCAGTGGTCGGCGGAGGCGGCGTCGGCGTCCACCGCGACCTGGACGCCAGGGCCGGGCCCGAGCTGGTTCGCGTGGACCCGCGCCGCGAGCCCCCGATCGCGACCCGCGCGCAGCACCGTCGCGGCCTGATCGGCGTCGAAAGCGCCTCGCTCGCAGAACACGTCGACCCAACGCGCGAGGGGCGCGCACGCGTCGAGCATCGCGCCGCACACGAGCGCCACGTACTCGTCGGGGCGTCCTGCGAACTCCGGCGCGACGACGTGCGCGCCGAGGTACGTCGTCTCGGAAGTCGCGCCCCGCGCGATGCGGAGCAACCGGGCTTCGTCGTGGACCGAGAGGCCGTAGCCGGACTTGCACTCGAAGGTCGTCGTCCCCGCCGCCAAGGCCTCGCGTGCGAGCCGAGCGAGGGCGGCCGCGAGCGCCGCGTCGCCTGCGCTCCTCGTCGCTGCGACCGTCGCCGCGATCCCCCCCGCCGAGTACGGGCGGCCGGCCATGCGCGCCGCGAACTCCTGCGCGCGGTCACCGGCGAAGACCATGTGCGTATGGCTGTCGACGAACCCGGGCACCACGGCGCGCCCGTCTACGTCGACGAGCAGGTCGCCTGCGCCCTCGGGCGCATCTGAGTCAGAACCCGTCCACGCCACCTTGCCCGCGTCCACCACGAGTGCCGCGTCGGGGAGGATCCCGAGGGGGCCGGCGCCCACCTCGGGGTCGCCCGTCACGAGCTCACCCACGTGGCGGAAGAGGACGGAGCCCACCTTCGTCCGATCTCAGGCGCACGCCGCCGAGCGGACGAGCTCTCCGATCACCTCGGCGAGCCCGCCTGCGACGTCGTCGACCAGCTGATGGCGGCTCCCCTGCACCACGTGGCGGCCGGACACGACGACGTCGGTGACGTCGGGTGCACCGGCCGCGAAGACGACGTGCTCGAGGAGGGTGGCCGGCTCCGCCCCGGCGAGGCGGACCGAGGAGAGCGCCACTGCGACGAGGTCAGCGGGGGCCCCCGGCGCGAGACGACCCGCCTCCGGCCAGCCGATGGCCGCGTGGCCGGCGGCCGTCGCCGCGTCGAGCAGGGCGGCCGTCGTGAACCTGCCACGGCGCCCCGACCCGAGCCGTTCGTCGAGCTCGAGGGCCCGCGCCTCTTCGAACGGATCGATGACCGCCTGGCTGTCCGTCCCGAGCGCGATCGGACACCCCTCGGCGCGAAGCGTCGCCGCAGGGCCGATGCCGTCGCCGAGCGCCCGCTCGGTGGTGGGGCACATGCAGACGGTGGTCCCGCTCGCCCCGAGGGTCCCCGCGCCGGCGGGATGCAGATGCGTGGCGTGCACCGCGGTCGTCGACGGACCGAGCGCGCCGGCCTGCGCGAGCAACGCGACCGGGGTGGCGCCGTACGCAGCGTGGACGACGTCGTTCTCCTCGGGTTGCTCGGAGACGTGGACGTGGAAGGGGACGCCCCGGCGCTGCGCCCACGCGGCCACCTCGCCGGCGGACGGCGGGGGCACGGCGCGCAGTGAGTGCGCCGCCGCACCGAGCCGCACCGCGTCGGGGTTCCCGGACGCGAGCCGTTCGAGCCCCTCCACGCGCTCGGCCCAGGCGGCGACGTCCCCGTCGGAGAACCGCTCCTGGACCCCCCGGGCGGGCTCGCCGGGGGCCGCATCGAGGTAGCACGTGTCTATGAGGGTGAGCCGGATGCCCGCGTCGCGAGCGGCGTCGGCGAGTGCGCCGGCCATCTCGTTGGGCTCGTCGTAGCGCCGCCCGCCTGCGCCGTGGTGCAGGTAGTGGAACTCGCCCACCGCGCTGAACCCTGCGAGCACCATCTCCGCGAAGACCGCGCGCGCGAGGCGGCGGTACCGGTCGGGGTCGAGCACGGCTGCCACCGCGTACATCTCGTCGCGCCAGCTCCAGAAGGTCCCTGGCCGTTCCGCGCGTCCCCGCAGCACGCGGTGGAAGGCGTGGCTGTGCGCGTTCGCGAACCCGGGCAGCGTGAGCCCCGCGAGCCGCACGTCGCTGCGCTCCCGAGCCGCCCGCCGTCCGCCCCGCCGCTCGACGGACGTGATCGTGGCGCCATCCACCGTCACGGCCACGTCGGCGACCGCCTCGTCGCCCCCGAGGTACGCGAACTCACAGTGGTACCGGGTCACGTAGCGAGCTCCTCGAGCACCCTGCTCAGCGCGCGCACGCCTTCGAGGCAGTCCTCCGGCGCCGCCTGCTCGTCGGGGCTGTGGCTCACCCCGGTCGGGTTGCGCACGAAGAGCATCGCGGTCGGCACCTTGGCGGCGAGGATCCCCGCGTCGTGACCCGCCGCGGTCGGCATCCGCGGGGCGTCTTCGCCGACAGCGCCCGACAAGCGCTCGCGAAGCGCACCGTCGAAGGCGACCGCCGGCGTCCTCGACTCCTCGCGTGCCGAGAAGCCGACCCGGTGCGCCGCAGCCGTGGCCGACGCCCGCTCGGCGATGTCCCTCACGATCGAATCGAGCACCGCTTCGTCGGGCGCGCGGGCGTCCAGCCAGGCGTCGACCGAGGCCGCCACGGCATTGGTCGCGTTCGGGTGGACCTCCGCCCGTCCGATCGTCGCGACCCCGCCTCGGCCCGCAGCAACCTCTCGGGCGGCTGCGACGGTGGCGGCGAACGGCAGCATCGGGTCCCGCCTGTTCGCGAGGGCGGCCGTCCCCGCGTGATCGGCTCCCCCCTCGAAGCGCAGCCGCCATCGCCCGTGCGGCCAGATCTCCGTCGCGAGCCCGATGGGAGCCGGCACGTCCGCGAGGAGCCGTCCCTGCTCCACGTGGAGCTCCACGAATGCAGCGAGGCTGGCGAGCCGGTCGTCGTCGGGGCCGAGCGCGTCGGGGTCTGCACCAGCCGCGCGCATCGCGTCGGCGAGGCTCGTACCCACGGCGTCCGTCAGCGCGCCTGCCGCCGCCGGGGCGATTGCCCCGACCGAGAGCCGGCTGCCGAGGCAGGCGACGCCGAACCGGCTGCCCTCCTCCTCGGTGAAGTCCACGACCGCGACGGGCCGAACCGCCACCGCGTGCCGCCCCCGAAGCTCGTCGAGGGCGAGGAACGCGGCGACCACCCCGAGCGGCCCGTCGAAGCCGCCGCCACACGGCACGCTGTCGAGATGGCTGCCGGTGGCGATGGCGGGCGTCGAAGGCAGCCCCGCTCGGGGGTCGTGGCCCCACCAGGCCCACATGTTGCCGTTGCGATCCCGCTCGACGGCGAGATCGCGTGCCACGGCGGTCGCGACGAACCACGAGCGCAGCTCGGCGTCGGCCCCGCTCCAAGCGAACCGGTCGTACCCGCCGCCGGCGCGGCGCCCGATCGGGGCGAGCTCCCCCCAGAGTCTGGCGAAGCGCCCGGAGAGGTCGCTCATGAGACGCCGGTCACCGAAGCTGCCCGGCAACCGACGCAGCGGCGTCGACGACCCCTCCCGAGGAGACGAAGCGCTCGGCTGCGGCGAGCTCGGACGTGAGGAACCGGTCCCTGCCCATCCCCGGCACCACCTCGCGCAGCGCGGCCACGACGGCGGCGGTCGCGGGCGCGGGGGTGAACGGGGTGCGGAACTCGAGGGCACGGGCAGCCGTCACCAGCTCGACGGCGACGATCTTTCGGAGGTTCGCCACCGCCTGCCGGAGCTTCCGCCCGGCGCTCCAGCCCATCGAGACGTGGTCCTCCTGCATCGCCGAGGTCGGGATCGAATCGACGCTCGCCGGAGAGGCGAGCCGCTTGTTCTCCGACACCAGGGCCGCTTGGGTGTACTGGGCGATCATGAGCCCCGAGTCCACCCCGGGGTCAGCCGCGAGGAACGCTGGCAGCCCGTGCGAGCGCGCCCGGTCGAGCATCCGGTCGGTTCGCCGCTCCGCCATCGAGCCCAGGTCGGCGATCGCGATCGCGAGGAAGTCCATGACGTAGCCGAGCGGCGCGCCGTGGAAGTTGCCGTTCGAAGTCACCTCACCCGAGTCGAGGACGACGGGGTTGTCGATGGTCGCGGCCAGCTCCCGATCCGCCACGGCCGCTGCGTGCGCCGCGGTGTCGCGCAGCGCCCCGGTGACCTGGGGCGCGCAGCGGCAGGAGTACGCGTCCTGGACGCGCGGGTCGCCCGTCCGGTGCGACGCGACGATCGCCGAGTCCGCGAGCACCCGGTACATGTTGTCGGCGCTCACCGCCTGACCGGGATGGGGGCGCAGCGGCCAGTGCAGCTCCGGGCGGAAGACCCGGTCGGTGCCGAGGAGCGCTTCGACGCTCATCGCCGCCGTCACGTCCACCGTCGCACAGAGCAGCCCGATGTCGCAGAGCGCGAGGACGAGCATCCCGAGCATGCCGTCGGTGCCGTTGATGAGGGCGAGCCCCTCCTTGGCCTCGAGCTTGGCCGGAGCGAGACCGGCAGCCCTGAGGGCGACTTGCGCCGCGATCGGACGTCCCCCGTCGGGGCCGAGGACCTCGCCTTCCCCCATCATCACGAGCGCACAGTGCGCCAGCGGCGCGAGGTCGCCGCTGCAGCCGAGGGAGCCGTGCTCGGGGACGACCGGCGTGATCCCCGCGTTCAGCATGCGGACGAACGTCTCGGCGAGCACCGGGCGTGCGCCCGTCCTTCCCGACGCCAGGGTCTTGGTGCGCAGGAACATGAGGGCGCGCACCACCTCCCGCTCCACCGGTGGGCCCATCCCCGCGGAGTGCGAACGGATCAGGCTCGCCTGCAGGTCCTCGCGGAGCTCCGGCGGGATGTGACGCGCAGCGAGCGCGCCGAAGCCCGTCGAGATGCCGTAGGCGGGCTCGGGCGCGTCGGCGAGCCGCTCGACGGCCACCCGCGACGTCGCCATCGCCTCGAGCGCTCCCCGGGTGAGCCGGACCTCGGCGTCGTGGCGCGCCACCGCGACGACGTCGGCTGCGGTGACCCCGGAGCTGCCGACCTCGACGGGTCCCCCCGCCGCGCGGGGTTGGCCAGGACGCTCCGGGTCGGGCGCCTGCGAGTTGGTCACCGGGTCACCTCGCCCTGCGCCATCGGGATGGTGACCCCGAGCCGGTCGGCGACCTGCTCGGCCTCGGGATATCCGGCGTCAACGTGGCGCAAGACCCCCATCGTCGGGTCGTTGGTGAGCACCCGTTCGAGCTTCGTGGCCGCGAGCTTCGTCCCGTCGGCGACGCACACCTGCCCCGCGTGGATCGACCGCCCGATGCCCACGCCGCCGCCGTGGTGGATCGACACCCATGACGCCCCGCTCGCCGCAGAGACGAGCGCGTTCAAAAGCGGCCAGTCGGCGATGGCGTCGGACCCGTCGCGCATCGCCTCGGTCTCCCGGTAGGGGGACGCGACGGAGCCACAGTCCAGATGGTCCCGCCCGATCACGACCGGCGCCGAGAGCTCGCCCGACGCCACCATCTCGTTGAAGCGGAGCCCGGCGCGGTCACGTTCTCCGAGACCGAGCCAGCAGATACGTGCGGGAAGGCCCTGGAACTGCACGCGTTCCCTGGCGACGCGGATCCAGCGCAGCAGCTTGTCGTCGTCGGAGAACAGCTCACTCACCGCCGCGTCGGTGGCCGCGATGTCCGCGGGGTCGCCCGAGAGCGCGGCCCACCGGAACGGACCCTTCCCTTCGCAGAACAGCGGACGAATGTACGCGGGCACGAAACCCGGATAGTCGAACGCGCGGTCGAATCCGCCGAGGCGCGCCTCGGCGCGCAGGCTGTTCCCGTAGTCGAAGACCTCCGCACCCCTGTCCATCAGCGCGACGAGCGCCTCGCAGTGAGCGGCCATCGCGGCGCGCGCGCGTCGCAGGTACTCCTCGGGATCCCGCACGCGCAGCGTCACAGCGTCGTCGAGGGAGAGGCCGGGGGGGACGTAGTGCAGCGGGTCGTGCGCAGGGGTCTGGTCGGTCGCGACGTCGACATGGACGTCGCGGCGGACGAGCTCGGGCATGACCTCCGACCCGTTGGCGACGAGGCCGATCGACACGGCCTCGGCGCGCTCCCGGGCGCGCTCGGCCAGCTCGACGGCCTCCTCCAGGCTGTGCGCGAGGGTGTCGAGATAGCCCGTGGAGAGCCGGCGCTCGATCCTGCTCGGGTCCACGTCGCAGCAGATCACCACCCCGCCGTTGATCGTGACCGCGAGCGGCTGGGCGCCGCCCATGCCGCCGGCGCCCGAGGTGACCGTCAGCGTGCCGGCGAGCGTGCCGCCGAACCGCTTCTCTGCCACCGCGGCGAACGTCTCGTAGGTCCCCTGCAAGATTCCCTGGGTCCCGATGTAGATCCACGATCCGGCGGTCATCTGCCCGTACATGGTCAACCCGAGCGCCTCGAGCCGGCGGAACTCTTCCCAGGTCGCCCAGTCGGGGACCAGGTTCGAATTCGCGATCAGGACCCTCGGCGCCCATTCGTGCGTCTGGACGACCCCGACAGGCCGGCCCGACTGCACGAGGAGGGTCTCGTCGCCGCGAAGCTCGGCGAGCGACCGCTCGATCGCGTGGAACGACGGCCAGTCACGTGCCGCCTTGCCGGAGCCCCCGTAGACGACGAGCTCGTCGGGGTGCTCGGCGACCTCCGGGTCGAGGTTGTTGCGAAGCATGCGGAGCGCCGCCTCCTGCGGCCAGCCCTTGCACGAGAGCTGCAAGCCTCGCGGCGCGCGGACCAACTCGTGACGTGCGTCAGCAGACCGTCCCTCTGCTGCGGCCACCCGCTCCTCCACTCCGTGCTCCCGGCCGCCCGCGGCTGCGGTGGCCGAGTCGACACGCTACAGGCGGCGCCCCGGTGCGTCAGTCTGCGGGTACGTCAGTCTGCGGGGCCGCTGCCGAGCGTGATCGTCGCAGACTGGGTCTGCCCAGACCGCGTCGTCCAGACGACCTTCACCGCATCGCCGGGGTGGTACCGGAGCATGATGTTCGTCAGGGCGCTCGGGCTTGTCACCTCCGTGCCGGCGACGTTCGTGATGACGTCTCCGGCTGCGATCCCCGCTCTCTGCGCTGGCGTTCCCGGGATGATGTTGGAGACGACTGCGCCGCTCGTCGGAGGCGCCGCACCGCTTGTCGCTGTCGATGTCGATGTCGCTGTCGCTGTGACGTTCCCGAAGCCGAAACCGGGGCGTGCCCGTGTCGTCGAGGCGACGACGTAGACGCCGAGGAAGGGCGTGCCGCCGATGTGCACGGCGGCGGAGGTCCGCCCGGCGATGATCTGGTGCGCGAGCACGATCGCGTCGTTGATAGGGATCGAGTATCCCTGCCCTGTTTTGGCGCCGCTGAAGGTGTACCCCTGCGCCGACGACGCGGCCGTGTCCATCCCGACGACCGAGCCCGACGTCGTGACCAACGGGCCGCCCGAGTCCCCGGGCTGGATGTTCGCGTTGGTCTCGACGAGCCCCTTCAGGTGCTCGGTCGTGATTCCGAGCGACCCTTGGTCACTCGCTGTGATCGCCTGGTCGAGCGCGGTGACCGAGCCGCCCGCCGCGCTCGGCTTTCCTCCAACCCCACCTGCGTTGCCGATGCCGACGATCGAATCACCCACCTTGAGCGAGGACGAGTTGCCGATGTGCACGGTCTTCAGGCCCGACGCGCCCCTCAGCTGGATGACGGCGACGTCCTGTGTGCGGGTGTATCCGACGACGGACGCCGGGTACACCTTCTGGTTCCCGAGGTCGGTCACCGTGATCTTGGTGGACCCCTCGATCACGTGGTTGTTCGTGAGGACCTTGCCTGTCGGCGTGAGCACCATGCCGGTCCCCGCGGCCTCCTCTGTCGCGTATCCGAGCACCGTGTTGATGTCCACGAGCCCCGGGGTCACCTTCGCGGCGATCGCCGCGATGTTCGACGGCGCGCCCGTCGCCGAGGAGATCTTGCCTGTGGGCGACGTCGATGTGGTCGCAGATGTCGGCTTGGCTGTGCCGCCGCTCGGGAGGAACGAGTGACCCGGCGCCGGCGCGTTCGCCCCGCTCCACACGCCGTAGCCGATCCCCACGCCGAGCAGGAGCGCGAGGGCCGTGAACGCGGCTCCCGCAGCCACGGCGAGCCCCTTGCGCCGGCGCTGGACACCGGGGGGCGGCATCGGCTGCCTCCATCCGCCGCCGGGCTGGTTCCACGCCCACGGCCCGCCCGCCCAGTGGCCGCCGTACCAGCCGCCGGGGGGACCTGGGTGGGCTCCCGGTCCCGCCGGGCCTGCTTGGCCGTAGCTCGGGCCGGAGTACGGGTCGTGTTGCCCGGGCGGGTAGCTGCCCCACGGCTGGCCGGCGTGGTGTTCGTGCCACCATGGCGCGTCCCCGGGTTCGGGTGCCGGAGGGGGCCATGCCGGACCGCCTGCCGCTGCCGGACCGGCTGCCGCTGCCGGACCGCCTGCCGCTGCCGGACCGCCCGGCGCGGCCGGACCGGGCCGCTCGCCGTGCTGGGGATCGGGGTAGTCCTCGGGGCGGTCGCTCATGTCGTCTCCTCGCTCACCGCTGCCTGGGGCTCTCGGGAAGGCTACGGGCCCAGTGCACGACGCCAGTACACCGGGCGTACCTAAGAGTTCGCGTAAGTCCGCGTAGGACTCCTCTAAAAGTCCGCCGGTCTAAAAGTCCGCCGGAGCGGCCGGTGCCGCCTTGGCGCGGAGCGCCCGGGGACGATCGGAGTCGTCGGCGACGACGATCGGGCTCCTGCTGAGGAGGAGGACGCTGCCGACGAGGACCACCACCAAGACGGACTCCGCACACAGCTCGGCGACGCCGTGACGGATGTGCTCGCCGAAGAGCGTCACGCCGAGAAGGCTCGCGACGACCGGCTCCACGATCGTCAGACCGGGTTGCGAGGCAGCGAGCGGGCCCGCCTGGAAGGCGTTGGAGACCAAGAACATGCCGACGGCGCCAGACACGACGAGGACGTAGGGAGACCAGTTCCCGAACACCGCCGCAGGCCCGTCGGAGAGGTGGCCGCTGAGCTCCTTTACGACCGCGGCGACGAAGCCCCAGGTGATCCCGGCCGAGATCGCAAGGAACGCGGCCTTGCGCGCGACGGTCGGCGGTCTTCCACCCCTTCCCCGAACGAGGGAAAACCCGCTGGCGAGACCCGCCGCTATCGCTGCCGCGCCCGCGGCCTCGAGCCAGTCCGGAAGATGGGCGTTCGTCGCCGAGCCACCGGACGGATCGGCGACGAAGAGGAACCCTCCAAGGGAGGCCGCCATGCCGGCTGCAGCGATCCAGTCGCGGCCGCGGACCCTCGCACGTCGGCGCACGGCGAGGTACGCGAAGACGAACAGGAGCTCGGAGGCGATGACCGGCTGGACGACGGCGAGCTCGCCGAAGCGGAGGGCCGCGACCTGGAGGAGGAAACCGCCGGTCATACTGAGCACGCCGAAGAACCACAGGCGGCGGTGCAGGAGGAAGGTGACCAGCCGCCAGCTGAAGCGGAGCTCTCCGGGAGCGGGTGCCGCGGCCGCCCGCAACATGATCGACGCGCTCGCCGTGAAGAGACTCGCCGCCAGCGCGAGCGGGATCTCGATCGTCATCGCTCCGCTTCCCCGGTCATGCACGTCCTCCGATCGGAGGCCGGACACGGTGGCCGGGTAGCCCACCTTACCGGCGCGCTCCGGTGGGCGGATGTGTGGATGCAACGGCCGATGCGCTTGTTTGAAACACGGTTGACACATGAGGCGGGCGGGTAGGACTCCGGCGGGTCACCGTGGCGGGTTGCCCCCCGGGTGCTGCCTACGGAATCCGGCAGGACGCGCCGGCGGGTCATCCCCACCGGGAGATCGCCGACCCGAGCGTACAGACACGACAACGTCGAAAGGAAGAACTGGTGGTCCTGCGCACCGACCGTCGAGCGGCACCGGCGATGGCCGGCGGCGAGGGGGCGGCAGCGACCTCTGGATTCACCGTCACCGACGTAGGCCGGCTGCTGGCGCGTGAACGGAACCGTCAGGGCCTCTCCTTGCAGGACGTCGCGATGCGAACGGGCATCCCCATCGCACAGCTCCGGGCTGCGGAGACCGGCGACCTCGACCAAACCGACGGCCTGGCGACCCTGAAGACCGTCCGCCGGTACGCGGACCTGCTGGGCCTGCCGGGGGACCGGTTCGCCCTCGCAATCCTCGAGCGCTGGCCGACCAAGGGTGGCGTCCCGCGACCGCTCTCCGGCCCGACCGCGTCAGTCCCCGCCATCGGCCCGCGCCCGGTGACCCAGACCGTCATCTCGAACGGGCACGGCAAGAGCGCCACGAACGGGCACGGCAAGAACGCCACGAACGGGAACGGCAAGAACGGGCACGGGACTGCCGCACCGGTCGTGGGCGACGCGCCGGCGCGCCCCCTACGCCGCCTTCTTGGCGGGGATCGCCAGGTCGAGGGTAACGCCGTTCTCCGCCTTGACCAGCCC
>DAIRCY010000016.1:14866-23113 GCA_036796435.1 Acidimicrobiales bacterium | reverse complement strand
CTCGCGGTCGGGGTACCGGTTCACGCCCTGCAGCGCGACCGCGATGCGCGCGAGCCGACGCGCCTCGTCGACCCGATCAGCCCCGCCGGCCCCTCGTGGTCGGGGAACGACGACCCGGCGTACTGGGGCGCGTTCTCCGACACCGGGGTCAACCCTGCGGTCGTGGCGCCCGCCGACCACGTTCGGAGGCGCCCCCGCAGGCGTACTCCGGCCGCGCTGAAGGCCCTGATCGTCCTCGTGGCCCTGGCGGTCGTCATCGGGGTGGCGCTGCTGGCGATCGACCGGACGCACCCGAACTGGCTCCGCTCGATCGGGCTCGTTCACTCGGCCAGTCCGACGACGGCGTCCACGGCGGGGCGCCACGCGGCCGCGTCGGCCGGGTCCCGAGGGGGGGCGCAAGGCACCGGCACCACGCTCCACCCACGGACGAGCAGCGGTGGTGCCCTCTTCACCGTGCACGCCACCTCGTTCAGCGCCAAGCTCACCGCCCCGGGCGGGCCCTGCTGGGTGCAGGTGACCACCGACACATCGACGACCCCGGCCTTTGCCGGCATCCTCGATCCGGGCAACTCGCGGACCTTCTCACATGTCCATTCGCTGGTCGTCGAGCTGGGCTCTACGAGCGGCCGGCTCTCGATCACCTCGTCGGGCGGTCACGTGGCCACATACGCGGCGCCGGGCGCGCCTTACAAGATCACCGTCCGGGCACGGCACTAGCCGGCCGACTCACTCGCTGCCGGCGACCCGGGTCACCGCGGCGACGGATTGGCCGTCGTCCAGGTTCATTACCCGCACGCCGGTCGCGTCCCGGCCCTGTGACGCGATCTCGCGCACCGCGGTGCGGATCACGACGCCTCCCGTCGAGACGAGCAGGATCTCCTCGTCGAGTCCCACCATGAAGGCGGCGACCACCCGCCCGCGCTTCGCGGTGAGCCGGATGCCCCGGACTCCCTGGCCGCCACGCGCCTGGCGGTTGAACCGGTCCACCTTCGTCCGCTTGCCGTAACCGGCGTCGGTCACCATGAGGATGTCGGAGTCGTCGCCGGCCATGTCGAGCGAGACGAGCTCGTCCCCTTCGCGAAGGCGGATGCCGCGCACGCCTGCGGCGTCGCGGCCCATCGCTCGCACATCGTCTTCGGAGAAGCGGATCGTCATCCCGGTCCTCGTCACGGCGAACAAGTCCTCGGACCCGGCGGTGGGCACGACACGGACGAGCTCGTCCTGGTCGCGCAGGTTGATGGCGATGAATCCCTCGCGGCGCGACTTGTCGTACTCGCTGAACGAAGTCTTCTTCACCTGACCCTTCGCCGTGGCGAAGACGAGGTAGTGGTCCGCAGGGAAGTCGCGGGTTTCGACGACGGCTTGGATCGTCTCTCCGGTCTCGAGCGGCAGAAGGTTCACGAGGGCGGTCCCTCGGGCCGTACGGTCCTTCATCGGGATCTCGTGGCCCCGGAGCCGGTAAACCCGGCCACGGTTGGAGAACAGGAGCAGGTACGAAAGGGTCGTCGTGTGCACGACGTTCGTCACCAGGTCCTCCTCCTTCAAGCGCGCCCCCTGCACCCCGCGTCCACCCCGCCCCTGCGTGCGGAAGGCGTCGGCGGACACGGCCTTCACGTAACCCGCCGCCGTCATGGTGACCACGATCTCCTCGTCGGCGACGAGGTCCTCCACGCCAAGCTCCCCCGGGTCGTGGGTGATCACCGATCTTCTCGGGTCTGCGAACTTGTCGCGGATCGCCGTCATCTCGGTCGCGATGACCCCGCGCAGTTTCGCGGGGTCGGCGAGGATCGCCTGAAGCTCGGCGATCGTCTCGCGCAGCTGCGCCATCTCCTCTTCGAGCTCGCTGCGGCCGAGCCGCGTGAGCCTGCCGAGCGTCATGTCGAGAATGTGGTTCGCCTGTTCCTCGCTGAACGAGAAGGGCTCGGTCATGAGCGCGGTGCGGGCGGCCGCCCGATCGTCGGACGCGCGGATCGCGGCAATGACCGCGTCGAGCATGTCGATCGCGCGGAGGAGCCCCTCCACGATGTGGGCGCGGGCCTCTGCCTTGCGCAGCCGGAACTCCGACCGCCGCCGGACGACTTCGATCTGATGTGCGACGTAGTGGGTCAGCACCTGCGCGAGGTTCAGCGTCCGCGGGACGCCGTCGACGAGCGCCAGCATGTTCACACCGAAGTTCGTCTGCAGCGGCGTGTGCTTGTAGAGCTTGTTCAGCACGACGTTCGCGTTCGCATCCCGCTTGAGGCGGATGACGAGCCGCGTCTTCTTGCCCGCAGAGGAGTCGAGCACCTCGGCGATGCCGTCCACATCCCCTGCCCGCACGAGGTCGTCTATCTTCTGGCTGATCACCGGGACCGACGTCTGGTAGGGGATCTCGGTGACGACGATGCGAGTCGCGTCCCGACCCTCCTCGATCTCGGCGACGGCCCGCATCTTCACCGACCCGCGTCCCGTCCGATAGGCGTCGAGGATCCCTTGACGGCCGAGGATCTGCCCTCCGGTCGGGAAGTCCGGGCCCCTCACGAACTGCATGAGCTCGTCGGACGTGGCGTTCGGGTGCTCGAGAAGGTGGATGGCGGCGTCGATGACCTCGCCCATGTTGTGCGGGGGGATGTTCGTCGCCATGCCGACGGCAATGCCCTGGGACCCGTTCACGAGCAGGTTCGGGAAGCGCGCCGGCAGGACGACCGGCTGCTGGGCGCTGTTGGCGTAGTTCGGCTCGAAGTCGACGGTCTCCTCGTCGATGCCCGCCATCAGGTCGAGCGCGAGCGGTTGGAGGCGGCACTCGGTGTACCGCATCGCCGCGGGCCCCTCTTCGGGCCCCGGACCGCCGAAGCTCCCGTGCCCGTCGACGAGCGGGTGGCGCATCGAGAACTCCTGCACCATCCGGACGAGCGCGTCGTAGATGGCGGCATCGCCGTGGGGATGGAAGGTGCCCATCACCTCCCCGACCACCGCGGCGCACTTCACGTGGGGACGGTCGGGGCGGAGGTTCTGGTCGAACATCGAGTAGAGGATCCGGCGGTGCACCGGCTTCAGGCCGTCGCGAACGTCCGGGAGGGCCCGCGAGACGATGACCGACATGGAGTACTCGAGGAACGAGCGCTCCATCTCCTCTTGGATCTCGATCGGCTCGATGAACCCGAGGACCTCGCCGTCCGCGGTGCCGTCCCCGGGAGGCGCTCCTGCGCTCCCGTTCGTGGGTGATCCTCGGGTGGTCGGTCGTCTCGCCATCGCTCGGTGCCCCTCAGATGTCGAGGAAGCGGACGTCCTTGGCGTTCGTCTGGATGAAGTGCCGGCGAAGCTCCACGTCGTCGCCCATGAGCACCGAGCAGACGTCGTCGGCGAGCGCTGCCTGCTCGACGTTGATCTGGAGCAGCGACCGCTTGGTCGGATCGATCGTCGTGTCGCGAAGCTCGTTGAAGTCCATCTCGCCGAGCCCCTTCAGCCGCTGGAAGTCGTGCCGATGATCCGGGTGCTCGGCCAAGAACGCGTCCTTCGCCGAGTCGTCCTTCAGGTAGATCTTCTCCTTGCCCACGAGGGTGGAGTACAGCGGCGGCTGAGCCACGTACACGAAGCCGCCTTCGACGAGTGGCTTCATCTGACGGAAGAAGAAGGTGAGGAGCAGCGTGCGGATATGGCTCCCGTCGACGTCGGCGTCAGCGAGGATGATGACCTTGTGGTAGCGGATCTTGGTCGCGTCGAAATCCTCGCCGAGCCCTGCGCCGATCGCCGCGATGAGGGCCTGGATCTCGGCGTTCTTGAGCATCTTGTCGATCCGGGCGCGCTCGACGTTCAGGATCTTCCCGCGGATCGGAAGGATGGCCTGGGTGCGGGGATCGCGGGCATCCTTCGCCGAGCTGCCCGCGGAGTTCCCCTCCACGATGAACAGCTCGCACTCTCGCCTGTCGCGCGAGGAGCAGTCGATCAGCTTCCCGGGCAGCCCCGCGCCGTCGAGGCCGGACTTGCGGCGCGTCAGGTCGCGCGCCTGCTGTGCCGCGACGCGCGCCCGCTGGGCGGTCAGGGACTTCTTCACGACCTGGTTGGCTTCGGTCGGGTTCTCCTCGAGCCACTCGGCCAGCTTCTCGTTGGTCGCCCGCTCCACGAGCGAGCGGATCGCGACGTTGCCGAGCTTCGCTTTGGTCTGCCCCTCGAATTGGGGGTCCTTCAGGCGGACCGACACGATGGCCGTCAGCCCCTCACGGATGTCCTTCCCGTCGAGGTTCTCGTCCTTCTCCTTGACGAGATTGCGCGAGCGGGCATAGCGGTTGACCACGTTCGTGAGGGCCTTCTTGAAGCCCTCCTCGTGCATCCCTCCCTCGATCGTGGAGATGCCATTGGCGAACGAGAAGATGCTCTCGTTGAACCCGGTGTTCCATTGGAGCGCGACCTCGACCTCCTGGTTCTCCTCCGACTGCTGGAACGAGGAGACCTTGCGGAAGAGGGACTCCTTCGACGCGTTGAGGTGCTTCACGTAGTCGACGATCCCGCCGTTGTACTTGAAGACCTCTTTCTTTTCGTTCCCGACGCGCTGGTCGGCGAAGCGGATCTCGAGCCCCCGGTTCAAGAAAGCCATCACCTGCAAGCGCTCGGTGACGGTCTGTGCACGGAAATCGACTTCCTCGAAGATGGAAGGGTCCGGCCAGAACGTCACGGTGGTGCCGGTGCGACCGCGCGGCGACTCGCCCGTCACGTCGAGCGGCGCCTTGATCTCGCCGCCGTTCACGAACTCCATGACGTGGTGCTCGCCGTCGCGATCGATCTCGAGGACGAGCCTCGTGGACAGGGCGTTCACCACGGAAGCGCCGACACCGTGAAGTCCGCCGGAGACCTTGTAGCCGCGGCCGCCGAACTTCCCGCCGGCGTGCAGCGTCGTGTAGACGATCTCCGCCGCGGAGCGCTCCGGGTACTGGGGGTGCGGATCGACGGGGATCCCCCGACCGTTTGTCTGGACGCGACATCCGCCGTCGGCGAGGAGCGTCACGTCGATGCGTGTGCAGTAGCCGGCCATCGCCTCGTCCACCGCGTTGTCCACGATCTCCCAGACGAGATGGTGGAGGCCGGTCGGACCGGTCGATCCGATGTACATCCCCGGACGGAGGCGAACGGGCTCGAGTCCTTCGAGGACGGTGATGTCGCTCGCCATGTACGAGCCACCGTCAGCTGCCACGCTCTGCCTCCTCGCCGCACCCTGTGGGCGCGCTCGTCCGAACCGACCGTCCTGGCGTCCGCGCCACGATGACCAGGGGATTAGGGGTCGATTCCGTGCCTTTGGCGGACGACCCATTCTACCCGACGCCAGCGCGAAAACCGGCACCCTCCGCGGGCTTCGGCGCGTGTGTTCGATGCTCCGGATTCCTTGCACCGGAACGGTCGGCGAGCACATTCCGGGCGCGCCCCGGCTCGTCAGTGCTCGGCGCGCACCACCACGTCCAGCCGGTCGAGCCGTTCACCGGTGTCCTCGGTCAGCTTCGCCAGGATCCCAGGTGCGAGCAGCTTGACCTGGGTCGCCCACGCAGGCTGGTCGACCGCGACGACGAGCGCGCCACGCTCGAGCCGCAACGGTTTCGTGTGGCGGGCCATCGCCGGCCCGACGAGCTCCTCCCACCTCGAAAAGACCGTGCCGAGCATCGCCGCCGACGGCGAACCCCGTCGTTCTCCCCCCGTGGCGCGACCGGCTCCTCCCGGCGGAGCGAGGCCCGCCAGCACCTCGTCCACCGCTTCGTGCACGGGTCTCGGGCCCCGGTCCGCGCCGCCGCGCCGCCTGCCTCCCCGGCTCACGCGCGCCGTCCGATCTTCCCGACGTCGACGACCGCTTCGATCTCGACCCCCGGGGGGAGCTCCGCGGCAGTGGTGAGGAGTGCCTGGCCCCAGGGCAGATGACGGACGAGCGCAAGGCTCCGGCCCCGGTCGAGCTCCGAAAACACGTCGTCGAGCAGCAAGAGCGGCGCCCCGGCGCACCTCGCGGTGGCGAGCCGGTGCAAGCCGAGACGGAGCGCCAGCGCGAGGCTCCGCTGCTCACCTTGGGACGCCCGCACGCGCGCCTCACGTCCTTCGACCAAGAGCACCACCTCGTCACGATGCGGGCCGACCGTGGACGCTGCGCGTCGCACGTCGTCACGACGGCTCGCGACGAGCGCGTCAGCGAGCTCGCCCTCCCACCCGGCGACGTAGCTCATCGTCACCGATTCTCTGTTCGGCGCCGACCCGGCCAGATTCTTGTACGCCTCGTCGACGAACGGAGCCGCGTCCTCGAGCAGCGTGAGGCGCGCCTCGGAGACAGCGTTCCCGGACGCGACCATCCGTTCGTCCCACACGTCGAGCGTGACCGCGACGTCCTCGTCGAGCCTCCCGCCCGCTTGGCGGAGGAGCGCTGCTCGCTGGCGGAGGACCCTGTCCAGCTCGTCGAGGTCCGCCGCCGCGCGCCGGTCGACGAGGCGCAGCGCGGCGTCGACGAGCTCCCGGCGCCGTGCCGGCGGCCCCTGGACCACCTCGAGGTCAGCCGGCGAGAACACCGTCACCGGCACGGCCTGCGCGAGCTCCCCGCGGGCTTGGACGACGCGGTGGTTGATCAGGGTGCGGGCGCTGCCACTCGAAGTGAGCTCGCTTTCGACTACGAGCGGCCTCGCCTCCCGTTCGAGCTCCGCGCGCACGATCGCGCGCTCGGCGCCGATCCGGACCATGGCGTCACGCGCGGTGGTCCGGAAGGAGCGCTGCGATCCCAGATACGCGACCGCCTCGAGGATCGTCGTCTTCCCCGAACCGTTCGGTCCGGTGAGGACCGTCGTCGCCTCGCCCGAGATGTCGAGTCGCGCTTCCAAGAAGAGGCGGAGGTCGTGAAGCTCGAGGTGGCGGAGGCGCGCGGTCGAGTCCGGGAGGGACGGCGCAGCCCTCATCGATCTCGGCGTCAGGACACGCGCACCGGCATCAGCAGATACCGGAAGTCGTGGCGGCCCGCAGCGCGGACCGTCGCAGGTCGTGCCGGGTTGTCGGTCTCGATGAAGACCTCGTCGTCGAGCACCGCGTCGACACCGTCGATGAGGTAGCTGGGATTGAAGGCGATGACGAGGTCTTCGCCGGTGAAGTCCCCGTCGACCGTCTCGCTGGCGTCCCCCACCTCCTGGGAGACGACGGAGAGGTCCACCCCGTTCGGCCGCATCGAGAGCCTCACCGGCGTCGTGTTGTCGCGTACGAGGAGCCTCACCCTGCGCAGCGCGGCGAGGAGCGACTCCCGGCCCACGTGGAGACGGTTCGGGTAGTGCTCGGGGATCAGCTGGCGGTAGTCGGGGTACGTCCCCTCGAGCAGCCGCGTCGAGATCCGCACTTGGCCGGTGGTGAACGTGATGTCCGACAGTCCCGGCGCGACGCCCACCTCCGTGCCGGGTCCTTCCCCCTCTGCCGCGACGGCACTCCCCGCGGGTGAGAGCCGTTGGAGCTCGCCGAGCGCACGCGCCGGCACGAGAACGTCGCCGTTCTCCCCGAGCGTCGCGGTGCCGTGTAGGTCGCGAAGGGCGAGGCGGTACGAGTCGGTGGCGACGAGTCGCACCGCCCTGCCCTCCGTCGTCATGAGGACGCCCGTCAAAAGCGGACGGGCGTCGTCGTTGGATGCGGCGCGCACCACCTGGCGGAGAGCCTCGACCAGCGCAGCCCGCGGCAACGTCACCGAGGGGGCCGGCGGGGCCGGCAGCGTCGGGAACTCGACCGAGGGGAAGGAGCGCAGCCCGAAATGCGCCCGAGCCGAGGAGATCTCCACCTTGTCGTCGTCGGATTCGAGGGTCACCGCCCCGGCTTCGAGGGAACGAACCACGTCGGACGTCAGGCGCCCCGGGACCACGCAGGTGCCGTCCTCGATCCCGATGACCTCGTGCTCGACGCGGATGGTGAGGTCGAGGTCGGTCCCGGTCACCTCGAGCCGGTTTCCCTCCGTCCGCAACATGAGCCCCGACAGCACCGCGGAGGTCCCGCCCCTCCCCCCTGCAGCGCGCCCAGCAGTGACGAGCACGTCGGCCAGCGAGTCCCGTTCGGAGCGGAATTTCACGGCACCTTCCTTTTCAGCATCCGGGGGTTTAGAGAGCTCTTGACAGAGGTAATAGTGCTGGGGATTGTGGACGCGCGCGCCTTCTTCCTGGTAGCGCCCGCGCGTCCGTCCACCGGGACGCCGGCGCTTCCAGCGGGCAACGGTCGGCGCCGGGCTTGGTGGCGCGACCTTGTGGATCGGCGGGGCCCACGTCCACAGGATGCGCCGCCTCG
>DAIRCY010000016.1:8378-14856 GCA_036796435.1 Acidimicrobiales bacterium | reverse complement strand
GCCAGGATGGTGCGCGAGCGCGTCGTCCCGCTGGAACGGATGCGCCGCCTCGATCCACAGGAAAGGCGCTCGAGCGCGTCACGTCCCGTTCCGGATCTTCACGGTCAACTCCGTGACCTGCTCGTAGAGCTGGCGCCGCTCCTTCATCTGGGTGGTGATCTTGTCGACGGCGTGGATGACCGTGGTGTGGTCCCGGCCGCCGAACACCCGCGCGATCGCCGGATAGCTGTAGTCCGTGAGGTTGCGCACGAGGTACATGGCGACCTGGCGGGCGGTGACCAGCGGGCGGGTTCGGCTAGGCCCGCACAGGGCGTCGACGGTGAACCCGTAGCTCGCGGCGGTCGCGTCGAGGATCATCTGAGGGGTGATCCGCCGCGGCTCGACGCTCGAGACGAGGTCGGCGAGGACCCGCTCTGCGAGCTCGAGCGAGATGGGCTCCCGGCTCAGGCTGGCGAATGCGGTGACCCGGATCAGCGCTCCCTCGAGCTCCCGGATGTTGTTCTTCACGTGCGTCGCGATGAAGTCGAAGACGTCGTCGGGGATGTCGTCGTGGTCCGCCTCGGCCTTCTTGCGCAGGATCGCCAGGCGCGTCTCGAGGTCGGGAGGGTCGACCTCGGTGATCAGCCCGGCCATGAAGCGGCTGCGGAGCCGGTCTTCCAGCGTCTCGATCGACTTCGGCGGCCGATCGGAGGTGAGGACGATTTGCTTTCCCGCCCCGTGCAGGTCGTTGTAGGTGTGGAAGAACTCCTCCTGGAGCCCCTCTTTGTTCTCCATGAACTGGACGTCGTCGATCAGCAGGACGTCGCATTCGCGGTATCGGCGCTTGAAGGCGATGGTCGTCGACATGCGAAGCGCGTCGACGAAGTCGTTCATGAACGTCTCGGTCGTCACGTACAAGACGTTGCGCGCGGGGAAGTTCTCCTGGACATAATTGCCGATCGCGTGCAAGAGGTGGGTCTTGCCGAGCCCGGAGTCCCCGTAGATGAACAGCGGGTTGTAGGAGCGGCCCGGGGTCTCCGCCACCGCCTGCGCCGCGGCGTGGGCGAGCCGGTTCGACGACGCCGCGACGAAGCTCTCGAAGGTGAACTGGGGGTCGAGCGAGACGGCGGCGCCTTCACGCGGCCGCTCGCGGATCTCGCGGGTGCGTTCGATCGGGAGTGGTTGCTGCCCCTCGACGGCGGCCGCCGGCGCCTGCGCGGGCGGTGCCGCCGCGAGTCCGTCGGCTCCGCCGCGCGAGGCGTTCCCGTCCATGGGCGCTTCACGCTCGGCGACCTGGAACCTGACCTCGACCTCATGGCCCGCGGCGGTGGAGACGGTCTGGGCGATCAGGGGGAGGAACCGGCCCTCGACGCGCTCACGCACGACCGAGTTCGGCACGCCCAGGACCATCGTGCGGCCGTCGTAGGACACCGGCTCGATGCTCGAGAGCCACATCTGCCACGTCGTCTCGGACACCTGGTCCCGAAGCGGCGCCGCGCAACTGGTCCACAGGCCACTGCTCTCGTCCACCTGCTCCTCCGCGCACCCGGGCCGTCCGTCGTCCACAGCGTGGTCCACAGGTGTGGAACAACCCAACGGCGTGGTCCGTCGAACGTACACCGTCGGGGACGCCCCGACTAGTGGGAATCGGTGGGGACCCCGTGAGCATCGCCGACCTGTTCGCGGCCATCTTCCACAGCTGCCCTGACCGACTAGTGTGACCCGGTGACGTCGCCTACCATCGCGCGGCGACGTCGCCGTCCCGACGGGCGACGCGATGGTCCGTGCGCAGGTGTCGACCCGATCGGGCCGTGCCCCCGGGCAACGCGGAAAGGCTTACCGACGTGAAGCGAACCTACCAACCCAACACGCGCAAGCGGGCGAAACGACACGGGTTCCGCCACCGCATGTCGACGCGTGCCGGCCGCGCGATCCTGAAGGCGAGACGGCTCAAGGGGCGTCATCGGCTGACGGTGTGACCGGCGCCTTCCCGCGCGAAACCGCCATGGCACCTCCAGTCGGACGCATCCGAAGACGGGGGACCTTCCGCGCCCTGTCGCGCCCGGACGGTCGGGGCCGGAGCGGCCCGGTGAGCGTGGCCTTCACCCCCACCACCGAGTGGGCCGGCCGCCCCTCGGCCGCGTACGCCGTCAGCCGGCGCAACGGCGGGGCGGTCGCGCGCAACCGGCTCCGCCGCAGGCTCCGAGAGGCCGTGCGAGCGGCCGCCCCGGACCTTCGTCCGGGCGCCTATCTGCTGCGAGCGACACCGGCGGCGTCCGCACTCGGCTTCGGGCAGCTCTGCGCGGCGGTCCGGCGGGCGGCCCAAGCGGCCGCAGAGAGCGGCGAACGCGGCGGCTCGCAGCCGGGCACCGCCGCCGTGGACGGAAGCGCCCCGTGAACGCGCTCGACCTCGACCCGGGGAACGTGGGCACCTTCGGGGTCCACCAGGCCCACGCCGCCGGCCGGCGGAGCGCCGGGCGGCGGGTCGCCCTCTGGGCGCTGCGTGCCTACCAGGCGGCCGCGAGCGGCCGGGCGTCACCGTGCCGGTTCTATCCGAGCTGCTCCGCCTATGCGATCGAGGCAGTCGAGCGGCACGGCGCGCCCGCGGGCCTGTGGCTCGCGGCCCGACCACTCGCCCCCCGCCGTCCCTTTGGGGGGCACGGGGGCGACCTCGTTCCCCTCGAGACCCGCCGCGACCGGCGCAGGAAGGCGTGACCGTGCTCCCGCCCGTCCTCGCGGAGAACGCGCTGTTCAAGACCGTCGGGGAGATCTTCCATCCGCTCTTCGTGGCCATCGCGGACGTGCTCGCGTGGATCTACGGCGTCGTGCCCACATACGCCGTGGCGATCCTCCTGCTCACGGTGCTGATCATGGCGTTGCTCACGCCGCTCACCGTCAAGAGCGTCAAGTCCATGCAGGCGATGCAGGCCCTCCAGCCCGAGATGCAGAAGCTGCGGGCGAAGTACAAGGGGGCGGAGAACCGCCAGCAGCTCAACGAAGAGTTGATGAAGCTCTACCGGGAGCAGGGCGTGAGCCCGACCGGCGGGTGCCTTCCGATGTTCCTCCAGATGCCCGCCTTCATCGTGCTGTACGACGTCATCCGCGGCCTCGCCAACACCGTGCCGCACGGCAAGGTGATGGGCACAGGCAAGAAGATCTGCCACGCCGCGACGATCTGCCCCACACCGCGCTACGTGCCGCACACCTCGGCGATCTACAAGAACTTGGTGAAGACGCCGGGCGTCATGCACTCGATCGGGCTGAACCTGGCAGCCAAGCCGCTCACACACCGGGCCCACTGGGCGGACTACATCCCGTACTTCGCGCTCTTGGCGGTGGCTGTCGCCCTGCAGTACTTCCAGATGGCGCAGATGACCCGCCGGAACAAGCGGAACAACCCCCAACAGGTGGTCCCACAGCAGATGCAGACGATGCAGCGGGTCATGCCGCTCTTCTTCGCCTACATCTATTTCCTCGTTCCCGCTGGCGTCGTGATCTACATGATCGTCTCTTCGGCCATCCGCGTCCTCACCCAGGACCTGATCTTCCGCTACGGCCTCGTTCAGTCGCCGGGCGGCGCCCGCCAGGTCGGCGGAGCGAGAGCGAGACCCGGACCCGCGGCAGCGGCGATCGACGCGGGCTCGGCAAACGGCGAGCGCCGTCCGCTCCCCTTCGGCGGCCGCCGGGAAGTCCCTCCCCCCGCGGCTCCGGCCAGACCGTCCCCGACGGGCGGGGACAGCGGGCGGCGGAAGGGCACGGCGAATGGTAATACCGCAGGTAACACCCCTGCCGCCGAGCCGAAGCAGCACCCGAGGTCGAAGTCGAAACGCGCACGGAAGGCTCGCTGAGACGGTGGAGTGGGTCGAGAAGACGGGAAAGTCGGTCGACGAGGCGAAGGAGCGCGCCCTCGACCAACTCGGGGTGGCCGAGAAAGACGCGGAGCTCGTCGTGCTCGCGGAGCCGAAGACCGGTCTCTTCGGCCGCGTGCGGGGGGAGGCGCGGGTGCGGGCGCGCGTGCGGCCCGCCGAACCCCGGCCGAAGCGGCCCCGCCGTCAGCGGGATCGCGGCAGGGGCGGCCCCCGCAGCGCCGTCAACGACGGGACGACCCGGTCGCGTCCCCGCGCCGAAGGGGACGGACGTGGAGGTGCTGGCGAAGGCCGCCCGGTGGTGGGCAGGAACGACGGATACGACGAGAGCGATGAGGACGGGTCCGCAGCACCGGCGTCGGCCGCGGGCCGGCGCCGTCGCCGCAGGCGCAACGCGGCCCGCAGCCGGACCGCGGACGCAGGGAGCCAGGGGTCCGGGGCGGATGCGCCAGCGACGTCCGCACAGAACGGCGCCCGCCGCTCGAGGGCGGTGGCGCGAACGGGTGGAGCAACGAAGGAGGAAGACGAGGTGGCTGACGGGATCACGCTCGCGGAGCAGGCCGAGGTGGCCAGGGAGTTCCTCGAGGGACTCCTCGACCGGTACGGCCTCGAGGCGACGATCGACGTGCGCGAGCTGGACGAGGAGACCGTCGAGCTCTCGGCGAAGGGTGAGGGTCTCGGCATGCTCGTCGGCCCCAAGGGAGCGACGGTGGCCGCCCTTCAGGACGTGACCCGGACCGTCGTCCAGAAGCACTTCCCCAACCGGACGGACCGGATCCTCGTCGACGTGGCGGGCTACCGGGAGCGCCGCATCGCGGCACTGCAGCGGTTCACCGCCCAGGTCGCCGCGGAGGTGCTCGAGTCGGGGAGCGAACGGGCACTCGAGCCCATGTCCGCTGCCGACCGCAAGGTGGTGCACGACGCCGTCGTCGGGATCGACGGCGTGGTCTCGAGCTCACAGGGCGAAGAGCCGCACCGGTTCGTCGTCATCTCCCCCGGCTCCTGAGCGCCCCGCTCTCGGAGCTGCTGGCCGAGGCGCGCTATCTCGGCTTCCTCGGTCCGGGCCCCGTCCAGATCCACCTCGACCACGCCAGCGCCTTGGCGGACGCCGTCGAGGCGTCGCTCGGAGGCAAGCCCCCCCGAGCCGTGGTCGATCTCGGGTCGGGGGCGGGGGTCCCGGCCCTCGCCCTCGCACAGCGCTGGCAGGCGGCCCGGCTGCTCCTGGTCGAGTCGCAGCACCGGAAGGTCGTATTCCTCGGGCGCGCGGTGCGCGCGCTCCAGCTCACATCCAGGGTGACCGTGCTTGCCGAGCGGGCAGAGCTCGCCGGTCGGTCGGCGGCGTGGCGAGGCAAATTCGACCTCGCGACGGCGCGCGGGTTCGGCCCGCCCGGGGTGGTCGCCGAGTGCGCGGCGCCCTTCCTCGCAGTCGGCGGGAGGCTCGTCGTCTCCGAACCCCCGGCGGCGGACGCCCCCGTCGCAGATCAGCGCTGGCCGGCCGAAGGGCTCATTCGGCTGGGCTTGGGGCCCCCTGAGCCCACCGGCTCCATCTACCGGTTCGTCTTGGTGGTCCAGGAGCAGCCGTGCCCGGAGCGGTACCCGCGCCGGGTGGGGGTGCCGGCGAAGCGTCCGCTCTTTTGATGCGGATTCGACGACGGTAACTCCGGTCTGCCGGGGACCCGCTCGCCGGTAGAGCGCCCCATGAGCTCGTCGACATCGACACCGAGACGGGCGGCTTCGCGGGGCGCGCTGCTCATGGTGGGTCTTGAAGCCTCAGTGACGCCGGGGCTGCCACCCGGGGTCTCGCGGTCCTCAGGGGCGCTGGGTCGGGGCCCCCGGTTCGTGCGTGCGCCGCAGGGCCGCGAAGATCTCCGATGCACGGCCGGACGGCGTCGAGCCGACTTCCGAGGGGCCGGCGTCTGGAGGGGCAGCTGGAGGGCCCGCGTCCGGCCGGGCGCCTTCCCCCGCTTCCCCCGCGCGCTGTGTCCCGAGTTGTCGTGGGTAGCGCGCCAGCATTGCGGTGAAGCGAGCGTGCGCGTACCTGTCCAGGGAGGGAGTGAGCGAGCGGCGCAACAGCGGGACGAGCTCGTCGCGGAGGAAGGGACCACGGGCCATCCACTGGTAGTAACGGCGCCCGCCGTGGTCGTAGGGGCCGTAGAGGCGCCCTCCGGGGAAGGTCCGCTCCAGCCAGCGGAAGAGCGCTTCGTGTCGCTCGTGCATCCGGAGCGTCGCCTGTGGCTGCCGCCCGTCCCCTCCGAAGTGGCCCTCCCCGACAAGGAGACCCACGAGCATGCCCTCTTCGAAGTCGGTCGCCACTGCCGGTCCCCTCTCGTGACATCTGCAGCGGGCTCGCCGCCGACTGTCTTCGCTGTTTCACCGTCACGATACACGTGAAACGGGATTCCGGTGCACCCCCAAGCCGGCGGCGACCCCCGTCAAGAGGTTTCACGTGGAGCCATACGGTGAAACAACTGGCGTTTACGGAGCCGGAAATTGTCTCGTCCGTCACGTCGGGTGGGCTTGACCGCCCCGCGTGGGCGAGCGAGGATGGGGGCATTGGCGTGAGGGGGGACGTGGCGGGGCGCAAGGACCAATCCGTCGCCCCGATCGTCGGCCCCGATGATCCCCGACGCTTC
>DAIRCY010000016.1:0-8368 GCA_036796435.1 Acidimicrobiales bacterium | reverse complement strand
CGCCGTCGCGGCGGCTGCGCGCGAGAGCGGGGAGGACGTGGCGGTGCTCTGCGCGACGCCTCCACCGGCCACGCGGAGTAGCGCGACGGATCCGGCGGGACTCTTCCCCTGCTGAACGTGGGAGATGCCCCGTGGTGAGGAGGATCGGCCGGCGCCGGCAGGAGGACGGTCCCGTGGAGGGAGTCACAGGCGAAGCCCCACCGCTCGGCGGGGCGGACGCGGCGGCGCAGGGCGGGGCGGGCACCGACACGCGCGCCGGTGACGCGGTCGCCGCCTTTTCTGAGACGTCCGATGGGCGGAGTGTCGCCACCGAACGGCCGCTTCCGCGGGTCATCGCCGTCGCCAACCAGAAGGGTGGGGTCGGCAAGACGACCACCACGGTCAACCTCGGGGCCGCGCTCGCGGAGCTGGACTACCGCACCCTCGTTGTCGACCTCGACCCCCAAGGGAACGCCACGACGGGGCTCGGCATCGACGCCAGGAACTTCGAGCACTCCATGTACGACGTGATCATGCACGACACGCCACTCGAGGACGCCGTCGAGCCGACGAGCGTGCGGAACCTGTTCGTCGCACCGGCGACGATCGACCTGGCCGGTGTGGAGATCGAGCTCGTCCCTGCGTTCAGCCGGGAGCTCCGCCTCCGCCGGGCGGTGCAGACCGTGCTCGAGGACTTCGACTTCGTGCTCATCGACTGCCCTCCTTCGCTGGGCCTGATCACCATCAACGGCCTGGCCGCGGCGACCGAGGTCCTGGTGCCGATCCAGTGCGAGTACTACGCGCTGGAGGGGCTCGGGCAGCTCCTCCGCAACGTCCATCTCGTGGCCTCCAACTTGAACGAACACTTGGAGGTAAGCGCGATCGTGCTCACGATGTACGACGCGAGGACCCGATTGGCCGTGGACGTCGCCGCAGAAGTGCGCCAGCACTTCGGCGAGAAGGTCTGCAGGAACGTGATACCCCGAACCGTCCGCTTGTCCGAGGCACCCTCGTTCGGCCAACCCATCACGGTGTTCGACCCGTCCTCAC
The DNA here is from genome assembly GCA_036796435.1 of Acidimicrobiales bacterium. Lineage (GTDB taxonomy): Bacteria > Actinomycetota > Acidimicrobiia > Acidimicrobiales > RAAP-2 > JAJYVT01. Next base: position 7,339 of record DAIRCY010000016.1, on the reverse strand, counting down.
GAGGGGCGGTCGCCTATCGCGAGCTAGCCAAGGAGGTGAGCAATGGCGCGGCGCAGCGGGCTGGGTAAAGGGCTCGGTGCTCTCATCCCGACCGAGGTCACCGGATCCCAGGGCAGTGCCCTGCGGGAGGTCCCGATCTCGAGCATCAGGCCGAACACGCTCCAGCCGAGGACGCGCTTCGACGAGGAAGCGATGTCCGCGCTGGCGGCGTCGATCAGGGAGCTGGGCGTGCTGCAGCCGGTGCTGGTGCGGCCGGTCGGGGAGGAGTCGGACGAGTTCGAGCTCATCGCAGGCGAACGACGCTGGCGAGCGGCGCGGCGCGCCGGCCTCCAGACGATCCCTGTGCTGGTCCGCGAAGTCTCGGCGGACGCCCAGAGCCTCGAACAGGCGCTCGTGGAGAACCTCCACCGAGAGGACCTCGGGCCGCTCGAAGAGGCGGCTGCCTACCAGCAGCTCATCGACGACTTCGGCCACACCCACGAGGAAGTGGCGACCCGGGTCGGCAAGAGCAGGGCAACGGTCACGAACACCCTTCGGCTGCTGCAGCTGCCGGCGGGCGTGCAGCGGGCACTCGCCGACGGTGCAATCTCGGCGGGCCACGCCCGCGCCCTCCTCGGGACCCCGGACCGCGCGCTCCAGGAATCTCTCGTCGGCCGCATCGTCTCCGAGGGGCTGACCGTCCGCCAGGTCGAAGCCGCGGTCAAGGCGGGGGAGGACGAAGGTGCACTCCAGACGGAGGACGAGCCGCCGGCCGCCAGCAGTACTACCAGTGGTAGCACCAAGGTGGTGCAGCAGAGACGGCTGCCGGAGCCCGGGCTGCTCGAGCTCGAAGAGCTGCTGTCTGCCCACCTCGACACCCGGGTGAAGGTCGAACTGCGCAACCGGCGCGGCCGGGTGGTCGTGGAGTTCGCCACCTTGGAGGACCTCGAGCGGATCTACAGGGCCATGGTCGAGGGACAGGTCGCCCGCGGTCCGGTCGCGCCGACGAATCCGGCCTACTGATCCCTGGGGGATCGCGGCTGCCTGCGGCCCTCCGGCCTCAACTCTCAACCCCCAGTTAAGCACTATCCACAACCTGTGCATGACGTTGTGGATTGTCAGGTTCTCCCTGAAGGTCAGAAGACGTTCACCGGCCGTTCACCCCGCCGCCGATGAAGTCACCGAGCGGCGAGCGGCGAGCGGCGAGCGCCGCCCGGTGCGTCGGAGTGGTCACTCCCAGGGACCCGACACCCACGAGGCCAGGGCTGCGGCCAGGGCCTCTGCGAGCGCGGGCCCCCGCTCGACGGCGGCCGCAGCGGGACCGACCTCGACCGACACCGCGGGCATCCGGGTCTCCCGCAGCACCGCGAGCGACATCCCCTGCACGCCGAGATCCGGGACGCCCAGCACCTCGGGCAGCGACTTCTGGATCGCCTCTGCCAGCAGGCGCCCCCCGACCGACTCGTCGCGGTAGCCGGAGTAGTAGGCGGACTGGACCCCGGGCCGATCGGGCTCGAGCCTGAGGGCGAGGTAGACCTCCGCCCCGACGCCGTTCGCCTGCTGCGCCTGCGCGGAGCCGTCGGGGTGGTGGAGGGTGGTGACAGTCGCCCCGTGGGTGACGAGCCGCCGGCGAAGGGCGGCGACCGGCGCCGCCAGCCCCCCGGGCTCCCCGATTGCGACGTGCCGGCCGGCGAGGGTCGGCGGCGACTGACGGAGGATCTCCCGGGCGCGCACGGTGGAGACGAGCTGGAGGGGACCGGGGCCGCGGACCGCGACGCGGCGGAGCTCGCGCAAGGTCTCGGTGCCGAGGATCCCGTCGACCGGCAGCGCCGAGTTCTCCTGGAACTCGCGCAGCGCCTTGGCGGTCGCGTCCCCGAAGATGCCGTCGACACGGCCCGTGTCGAAGCCGAGGGCGCAGAGCCGCTGCTGGGCCTCGGCGACGTCGTCGCCGCGAAGCATCGGGGTGCGCCGGTACAACAAGCGGTCGCCGAGACGATGGCCGGCCTCGACGAGGGTCTGCCACGTCTGGTCGCCGCAGACGCCGTCGACGCGCAGGCCGCGGTGTCGCTGGAACGCTTCGATGGCTGCGCGCGTGGCGAGACCGAAATCCCCGGCGGGGTCGCTGATCGGGCCGAACCCGAGCACGAGCAGCCGGTCCTGGACGTCCTCCACCGCATTGCCGCGGTCACCTTCGCGCAGCGGAAGTGCGGCGCCCAGGTCGGCCACCGCGGGGGCTACAGGTAGCTCGACAGCTCCTGGACCAGCTGGCCCTTGGGCTTTGCTCCGATCAGGCGCACCTTCGGCTCCCCGTCCTTGAACAGGATCAGCGTCGGGATGCTCATGACGTCGAACCGTCGCGTCACGTCCAGGTTCTCGTCGATGTTGAGCTTCGCGATCTGGAGCTTGCCCGCCTGCTCCGCTGCGATCTCCTCGAGCACCGGGGCGATCATCTTGCACGGTCCGCACCATTCGGCCCAGAAGTCGACGAGCACCGGCACCTCTGCAGCCTTGACATGCTCGTCAAACGTACTGTCGTCCAACGTGACGATCTTCTCGCTCATGGTTCTCCTCCTCGACCTCGCACGCTTCCCCCGCCTGACGGCCCTTCACCACTTCCCCCGCACCGGGACAGCCAACACCGATCATGCACCCGGTGTTCCCAGAATCCTGCGCCGCAACCCCCGCTGAGAGGCTTTTTTCCGGACCACCCCGGCATCCGGGGCCCGCGCCCCCTTCCGCCTACTCCCCGCGGGCCTCCAGCCACCGCTCGGCGTCGATCGCGGCCATGCAGCCCGACCCCGCGGCGGTGACCGCCTGGCGGTAGGTGTGGTCCTGGACGTCTCCGCACGCGAAGACCCCGTCCACGTCGGTCGCGGTGCCGTCACGGGTGACGACGTACCCCTGATCGTCGAGTGCGATCTGGTCGCGGAACACGTCGGTGTTGGGCCGATGCCCGATCGCGACGAAGAGGCCGGTGACAGGCAGCTCCTGCTCTTCGCCCGACGTCGAGTGCCGGAGCCGCACGCCGGTGACCTTGCCGTTGCCGAGCACCTCGGTGACCTGCTGTGTCCAGGCGAACTCGATGTCGGGATGGGCCAGTGCCCGCTCCTGCATGATGCGGGACGCTCGTAGCCGGTCGCGTCGGTGCACGACGGTGACCTTGGACGCGAAGCGGGTGAGGAACAGCGCCTCTTCGAGCGCAGAGTCCCCACCCCCGACGACGGCGATGTGCTGGCCGCGGAAGAAGAAACCGTCGCACGTGGCGCACGTCGAGACGCCGTAGCCGAGGAGCCGGTCCTCGCCGGGCACGCCGAGCATCAGCGCCTGGGCGCCGGTGGCGATGATGAGGCTGTCTGCTTCGTAAGTCGGCTCATCGGACGCCGGATCGCCCGTCCAGACGCCGAACGGCCCCGACCCGAGCCGGACCCTCGTCACCTTGGCGGTGACGATGTCCGCCCCGAAGCGTGCCGCCTGGGACCGCATGGCGGTCATCAGCTCGGGGCCGAGGACGCCCTCGGGGAAGCCGGGGTAGTTCTCCACCTCGGTGGTCAGCATCAGCTGTCCTCCCGGCTGGTCGCTCGTCGACGACGGCTCGCCCTCGACGATCACCGGGTTCAGCTGCGCCCGCGCCGTGTAGACCGCAGCAGTCAGGCCTGCGGGGCCCGACCCTGCGATGAGCACCTTCACGCGGACGGTCATCGGCGTCTCAGCGCGGACGGACGGGTGAGGGACGCGCGGTCCTGCGCGTCCAGGCGCCGAGGCCGGCGAGGGTGAGCACGCCGCCGAGGACGATGTAGCTGAGCCACACGCGGTGGCCGAAGGCGTAGACGTCGAGGATCCGGAGCAGGGCGATCGACCCCACGACGGCGAGGAGCATGCCCAGGGCCGCTACCAGCAGGCCGAAGACGATCGCCCGCGTCGCCAGGACGGCCGGCCGGACCGCCTTGTCGTGGATGGTGTCGACGAGGAGCTGCACGGCGTCGGCAGCCTTGCGGGGCAGCTCGGCAGCGGCTTCGGCCGCCGCAGCCCCGACCGCCGGCGGCAGCTGTCCCGCCAGAAGTCCCTCGGCCCCCGCCCGGGATGCACCTGGTTCCATCGGGGTTGCATGCACGTCGCTCATGCTCCGCAGCCTACTGGGGGCCTGTCAGCGGGAGGCCGGGAGCTGGTAGCAGACCCCGATCGCCCCCGGACCCGAGTGGGTGCCGACGACCGGGCCGAGGTCCGTCACCACGAGATCGTGGGCGACCTCGAGGGTCCGCAGCCGGCCGACGACCGCCTCGATGTCGGGCGCGGCGCCGTTGCACACGGCGAGCCGCTCGAGCGGGGCGTCACCACCGACCTTCGCCGCGAGGTAGTCGAGCGCGCGGCCACGCGTGCGCTGCTTGGACTCCTGCTCGACGACCCCGTCGCGCACCTCGATCACGGGCTTGATGGAGAGGAGCGAGCCGAGGAGCGCCGCCGCGCCGCCGATGCGGCCGCCGCGCTGGAGGTGGTCGAGGGTGTCGACGACGCCGAGGACCCGGGTCCGGCCGACGAGGTCGTTGGCAAGGTCGGTCACCTCTTCGAGCGTCGCGCCGGACGCCGCGGCCTCGGCCGCAGCGATGCACATGAGTCCCTGACCCATCGTGAGCGAGCGCGTGTCGATCACCGCGACCGGCATGCGTGCCGCGAGAGCCTCGGCTCCGGCGAGCGCGGCCTGGTACGTCGCGGAGACCCCTGAGGAGAGCGTGAGGCAGATGACGGCGTCCGCGCCGCCGTCGGCAGCCCGCTCGAAGGCGGCGCCGAAGGACCCCGGGGAGGGCGCCGCCGTCTCCGGCAGCGCGCCGGATCCCCTGCACCGGCGCCAGAACTCTTGTGGGGAGAGGTCGCGCCTGTCGAGCAGCTCGTCGTCGCCGAAGCGGATGGTGAGGGGCACGACCTCGATGCCGTAGCGCTGCGCGAGCTCCTCGGAGAGGTCGCACGCGCTGTCGGTGACGACGCGGACTCCGGACAATTCGTCTCCCCCAAACCGCTCTGCGCCCGCCGTGCGACCTCGGCGCCGGCGCGGCCGCGCGTGCGCGAGCAACCTAGCGCGGCAGGGGGCCCCGTAGCGACGTGTCGGTGCCGCCGACCCAGCGCCGCTCGCCGGTCTCGTCGTCGCCCTGGTCGGCCTCGGCCGGGTGCTCGACTCCGGGCTCGGCGTGGGATCGAAGGACCCTCCGCTCGGGCGCGGGCGCGGACTCGGGCGCGGACTCGGGCGCGGGCGCGGGCGCGGACTCGGACTGGGGCGCGGGCGCGGCACGCGCGGCACGCGCGGCGGGAGAACCGGGTGGCGGGACGATCCTGATGATCGGGCCGGTGTTCACGGGGGTGCGCAGGTCGCCCCACGCGGCTCCCAGCCCCGCCCCCGCGCCGAAGTCGCGCTGGCCGAAGGCTGTGAGTGTCGGTCCGGCCGAGCCGATCGGCTCGCCGGTGAGCAGCGCGAGCGGCCGGCGACGGCCCCCGAGCAGCGCGCCGATGCCGGCGTAGACGGCGCACCCCGCCGCGACGGCGGCGACGACCCGGAAGAGGAGCGCGATGCCCTGCTCGGCGCCCGAGACGTTCGAGACGAGCAGGACCACAGCGCCCATGACGATCGTGGCGCCGGCCGCGCGCCGAAGCGGCGCCCACGCACGCGTGCCGCCGAGCGCGCCCAGCCATCGCCGGAGCACCACGATGCCGCAGATCGCCGCGAGGGAGTATGCAACGGACAGCGAGAGCGCGAGCCCGCGGACCCCGAGGGGGCCGACGAGCGCGACGGCGAACCCGACGTTCAGCCCGTTCTCGACGAGGTACAGGTAGAACGCGACCTTCGTTCGCTGCATCGCCTGCAGGACGCGCACCACGTAGAGGAACGCGCAGAAACCGGGAAGTCCGAGCGAGAACATCGCGAGCGCGGCACCGGTGGCATCGGTGCTCGTCACCGATGCGCTCCCGTGGCCGAGCAGGAGCGCGACGGCCGGGTGCGCAAGGATCAGCATGCCCATGGAGGCGGGGAGGATGACCGCGAGAGTCGCGCGGAGCCCACCCGTCAGCCGCCGCCGGAACCCGGCCTCGTCGCCCGTCGCCCACCGCTGCGCGAGGTCCGGCGTCACTGCGCTCATGATCGACACCGCGACGACCGCGTATGGCATCTGCAGGAACGTGTAGGCGTAGGTGTAGGACGTGACCGGCCCTGTCCCCTTGACCGCCACCGCCAGCGCCAGGACGACGTACAGCGCAACCTGGTTCGCGACCACGAAGCCGAACGTCCAGCCGCCCAGCCGCAGGATGGTGCGGACCGCCTCGTGGCGCGGCTCCCAGTGCCAACGGAGCCGGGCGAGACCGATGCCGCGCAGCGCCGGGACGAGCGCGATCGCCTGGACGAGAACGCCCATCGTCGTGCCGATGCCGAGCAGCACGATGTCTCCGCTGTGGGCTCGGACCGCCGAGAGCGACGGGTGCGCCATCAACGCGTGGAACGCGAGGCAGATGCCGATGACGATCACGTTGTTGGCGATGGGCACCCACATGGGTGCGGCGAAGCGCCGCCGCGTGTTGAGCAGCGCCGCCATGAGTGAGATGACGCCGTAGAGCGCGACCTGTGGGACGAACCATCGCAGCAGCGTCGAGGCCGTCGCCTTCTCCTGCGCGAACGTGGCGGCGGACGCGCCGCGGACGTGATTGAACGCCGTGTACGCGCCGATCACCTCCGGCGCGACGACCCAGAAGACGATAGTCATGACAACGAGGACGACGACGGCCCCGGTCACCACCGCCGAGATCGCCCGCCACGCCTCGTCCTCGTCACGCGTCGCAAGACGGTCGACGAAGACCGGGATGAAGGTCGCCGCGAGGATCCCGCCGAGGACGATGTCGTAGATCATGTTGGGCGTCGTGTTGGCGAGGTTGTACGAGTCGGCGAGATGGGTGATGCCGAGCGCGTACGCCAGGGCGATGATCCGGATCAACCCGGTGAAACGAGAGACAGCGGTCCCCGCCGCCATCCAGATCGCCGCACGGCGGAGACGTGCGCCCCCCGTCAAGCCGGTCGCTGTCGCCGTCACACCGGGTGCGCCGGCCGCCGCGTCACCGGCCTCATCGCCGGTCGTGCCCGCAGCACCGGCCCCGGTCGCGGCACCGGTCGCGCCCGCGGCACCGGTCGCGCCCGCGCCACCGGCCGCGTGCGCCGGCCGCCGTGCGCGGCGCCGCCCGCGCGGGAACGTCACGACGCAGCCGCTCCGCGCTCCACGCGCCCGAGGGCTTCGGCTTCGCCGCAGGGGGCGGCGACGCGGTCTGGAAGAACTCGACCGTCACCGTCGACATCGCGACCTGCCCCCGCATGGGCGCCGCCTGGGACTCG
>DAIRCY010000015.1:37498-38974 GCA_036796435.1 Acidimicrobiales bacterium | reverse complement strand
GGCGGCGTCGCTCCCGTACAAGGAGAAGGGGTGGATCCTCGGGGTGGGCCTCGACTCCGACGAGCGGGGTCACCCGCCGTCCGATTTTGCAGACGTCTTCGAGAAGGCGCGCGGCGCCGGGTACCGGCTCACGATGCACTGCGACCCGCGCCAGGAGGGTTCGGTGGGCCACCTGTGGCAGTGCCTCGACCTGATCGGGGTCGAGCGGATCGACCACGGGCTCGAGTGCGTCGGCGACGAGGCCCTCGTCGCCGAGATCGCCCGCCGGCGGATCGGGCTCACCGCGTGCCCGCTCTCGAACCTGCGCCTCTACGGGACCCTGATGGCGGACGTGATCTGCGAGCTCGTCGACCGCGGTGTGCTCGTCACGCTCAACTCGGACGACCCCGCCTACTTCGGCGGCTACATCGCGGACAACTTCGCTGCCGTCCAGGACGAGGCGCGCCTCTCGCGCGCCGAGATGGCGCGGATTGCCAAGCACGCCTTCGAGGCGTCGTGGCTCACAGCGGAGAGGAAGGCGCGGTACCTGGCGGCGGTGGACGACCACCTGCACGCCGGTTGAGCGGCGATCGGGCGGCGATCGGGCGGCAATCGGGCGGCGATCGGGCAGCAATACAAAAAATTCAACTTCGCTCCGCTTTGGTTGACAATCTGTTCAGAACCGGGCAAAGATCGGTCACGTGCCGGTTGCGCGGGTCGCCCTGCCGACGACCGTCGAGGAGGCGGTCACGGCGCTGACGGAGGCGCCGGGGGCTCAGCTCCTCGCCGGGGGTACCGACTTCTGCGTGGAGGTGAACTTCGGGCTCAGGCGCCCCGCAGGGGTGGTCGCCCTCCGGCGCGTCGGCGAGCTCCGCCGTCACGAGGTCTCGCCCGACCGGGTCGTCATCGGCGCAGGCACCACGTACGCGGACATGTGCGCCGGTGAACTGCGCGACGCGCTGCCCGCCCTCGCGGCGGCTGCCCGCACGGTCGGGTCGCCCCAGATCCGCAACGCCGGCACCCTCGGTGGGAACGTCGCCACCGCAAGCCCGGCGGGCGACACGCTGCCGCTCCTCGCCGCGCTGGACGCGAGGGTCACCTTGCGCGGACGGCACGGCGAGCGGACGCTCCCCCTCGGCGAGGTCGTGACCGGGGTGAAGCGGACCTCGATCGCACCCGACGAGGTGGTGGTCGAGGTCGTCGTCGACCGGCCCGTGGGCCCCCAGCAGTTCTTGAAGGTCGGGACGCGCAACGCCATGGTCATCGCGATCGCGTCTGCAGCGGTCGTCGTGGACACCGAAGCCAGGAGGGTCCGCGTCGCGCTCGGGTCGGTCGCTCCCGTCCCCCTGCGGGCGACGCAGGCGGAGGAGCACGTCTCCGAAGCGATCGACTGGACGGCGCCCGGCGGCCCCAGGTTGTCCGAGGCGGCACTGGTCCGATTCGGCGAGCTCGTGGCGGACGCAGCCTCGCCGATCACCGACCACCGCAGCAAGGCGG
>DAIRCY010000015.1:12703-37488 GCA_036796435.1 Acidimicrobiales bacterium | reverse complement strand
CCGCTCGCGCTCGACAACAACGTGCACATCAACGAGTACAAGGTGCTCACCTGCGACATCCAGCCCGGCCGCCGCCCGCGCGGGCCGGCCCGGCTGGCCCTCGTGCCGGAGTACCGGCGCCGGGCGGTCCAGGTCATCGCGCGGCGCGGCCTCGAGAGGTGCGTGACGCGTGCAGCCTGAAGAGGACGGCGAGGCTCCCGTCGCTGCCTACGTGCAGGCGGACCCCTACGAGCTCGAGATCAACGGCACGCGCCGGGCGGTCGACGACGCGTGGCTGGGCGAGACGCTGCTCTTCGTGCTTCGCGAACGGCTCGGGCTGCCGGGGTCGAAGAACGCGTGCGAGCAGGGCGAGTGCGGGTCGTGCTCGGTCCTCCTCGACGGTGTGGTCGTCTGCGCGTGCCTCGTCCTGGCGGTGGACGCCATCGGCAGCCGCGTCGAGACGGTCGAGGGATTGAACGGGACCGCCGAGGCCGCCGACATCCAGGCCGCCCTCGTCGAGACGGGCGGCGTCCAGTGCGGCTTCTGCACGCCGGGGTTCGTCGTGGCAGTCCACGACCTGCTCCGGCGACGCCCCGACGCCGACGAGCTCGAGGTACGCGAAGCGCTCTCGGGCAACTTGTGCAGGTGCACCGGCTACGGCCGCATCCTCGAGGCCGTCCGCAGCGTGCAGCGGGCCCGGGCGGGCGCCGCTGGGGGGTCCCGGTGAGCCGGAACAGCGGGACCGGGGTCGCAGAGCGGGTGAGCGCGACGGGCGCAGGGACCGGCACGAGGGACCGGGTTGGCGACAGCGCCACGCGCCCGGACGGCGTGCAGAAGACCCGCGGGGAGTTCGCCTTCTCGTCGGACCTCTGGATGGACTCGATGCTCTGGGGCAAGACGCTCCGGAGCCCCCACGTCGCGGCGCGCATCGTCGGGATCGACGCCTCCCCCGCGCTCGCCATCCCCGGCGTGCGGGCGGTGGTGACCGCCGCCGACGTCCCGGGCCGTCCGACGTTCGGCCTCGAGGTCGCCGACCAGCCGGTCTTCGCCTCCGACGTCGTGCGCTACCACGGCGAGCCGGTCGCCGCGGTGGCAGCGGACCATCCCGAAGCAGCGCGCGCCGCGGCGCAGGCGATCGTCGTCGACTACGAGCCGCTGGTCGCGCTCGTCGACCCCGAGGCCGCGATCGGCGCGGACCCGATCCACCCCGACGGGAACGTCTTCCGCCACCTCGTCATCCGCCACGGCGACCTGGACGCGAGCGGAGAGGTCGTCGTGGAGGGCGACTACGAGGTGGGGATGCAGGACCAGGCCTTCCTCGGCCCCGAGTCGGGGCTCGCCGTGCCCACCGACGACGGCGGGGTGGACCTGTACGTCGCGACCCAGTGGCTGCACGTCGACCGGGACCAGATCGCGGCGAGCCTCGGGCTGCCCGCCGAGCGCGTACGGCTGTACCTCGCCGGAGTCGGCGGCGCCTTCGGCGGCCGCGAGGACGTGAGCCTGCAGATCCACCTCTGCATGCTGGCGCTGCGGACGGGACGACCGGTGAAGATGGTGTACGGGCGCGACGAGTCGTTCTTCGGTCACGTGCACCGTCATCCGGCACGCATGTGGTACCGCCACCACGCCACCGCCGACGGCGACCTCGTGAAGGTCGAGGCCCGGATCGTCATCGACGGCGGCGCGTACCTCTCGTCGTCCAACGCGGTGATCTCCAACGCGGTCTGCTTCGCCCCCGGCCCCTACCGTGTCCCGAACGCGTTGATCGAGGGGTACGCCGTGCGGACGAACAACCCGCCGTGCGGCGCGATGCGGGGGTTCGGGGCGGTGCAGGCCTGTTACGGCCACGAGGCCCAGATGGACAAGCTCGCCGCCGCTCTCGCGATGGACCCCGTCGAGTTGCGGCTCCGCAACGCCCTCGGCCGCTACGACCGGCTGGTGACCGGGCAGGTGCTCACGGGGGCCGTGCCGGTCCGTGAGGTCATCCGCGCGGCGGCCTCGCACCCGCTCCCCCCTGCCCCCGGTCCGTCGTCCGAGATGATGGCGCGACCGGGCGGGGCCGGCGGGACGGCCGACCCCGCACACGTCCGCCGGGGCGTCGGGTTCGCGGTGAGCATCAAGAACATCGCCTATTCCGAGGGCTTCGACGACTTCTCGACCGCCCGCCTCCGGCTCGAGGCCGGCCTCGACGGCGAGCCGACCGCGACGGTCACGATCGCCACCGCGGAGGTCGGCCAGGGCTTCGTCACGCTCGCCCAGCAGATCGTGCGTCAGGAGCTCGGGATCTCGCGCGTCGTCCTCGCGTCGGCGAACACGGCCGACGTCGGGTCCGCCGGGTCGTCGAGCGCGTCGCGCCAGACCTGGATGAGCGGAGGCGCGTTGCAGCTCGCCTGCGCGACATTGCGGGCGGAGCTCCGCGTGCGCGCGGCAGAGCTGTGGGAGTGCCCCACCACCCAGTGCGTCCTCGCCGACGGCGGGATCGTGCGCGTGGCGGGCGTGGCGACGGGGGAGCGGCTGTCGCTGCTCGAGCTCCTCTCCCGGGCCCCGCTCGAGACCGAGCAGGAGTTCCACCACCGGCCGACGAAGGCGCTCGACGCCGACGGGCAGGGAGACGCGCACGTCTCGTTCATGTTCGCGGCGCACCGCGCCGTCGTCGACGTGGACCCCGAGCTCGGCCTGCTGCGCGTGGTGCAGGTCGCGACCGGGCAGGACGTGGGGAAGGCGATCAACCCTGTCCAGGTGACCGGCCAGATCGAGGGTGGCATCGCGCAGGGCATCGGGCTCGCCGTGATGGAGGAGATCGTGGTGACCGAGGGACGTGTGCGGAACCCGTCGTTCACCGACTACCTCCTTCCGACCATCCTCGACATGCCCGAGGTGCTCGCGACCGTGATCGAGGAGCCCGAGCCCGAGGCCCCGTACGGCGCAAAAGGGGTGGGGGAGCCGCCGACCATCTCGTCGGGGCCGGCGGTGCTCGCCGCCATCCGCGACGCCACGGGCCTGCCGGTCACGCGGGCGCCCGTGCGACCCGAGGACATCGCGCTGGCCGGCGGGTGAGGTGAAGCCGGACCTTCGCCACGCTCGGTATCCGCGCGCTTCGTCGTACGATGCTCGGTGGCTGCTGTCGTTGAACATGGGCCCGAACCCGCTGTGGCTCCTCGAGGACCTCCTCGGCGACGTTCCCCTCTCGGCGGGCATGCGCGTGCTGGACCTCGGGTGCGGCAGAGGCGCGACGTCTGTCTTCCTCGCTCGCGAGTTCGGAGTGGAGGTGTGGGCCACCGACCTCTGGATCGACAGCGCACAGAGAGAGGAGGTCTTCCGGGATGCCGACGTCACGGACACAGTGCACGCAGTCGATGCCGACGTCCGGAGCCTCCCGTTCGAGGAGGGCTTCTTCGACGTCGTCGTCAGCATCGACGCCTGGGAATACTTCGGCACCGACGACCATCTCCTGCCGCGCCTGCTCCGCGTCCTCAAGCCGGATGGTCTGATCGGTATGGCAACTCCGGCGATGCGGCGCGACGCTCGCGAACTGGATGCGATCCCTGCCCACATCCAAGCGGTGGTGGGTTGGGAGGCGCTGGCCTGGCACAGCGAGGCGCGGTGGGAGCAACAGTGGCGGCTTGGAGGACTCGTCAAGGCGATCGAAGCGCGCCTGCAACCGGACGGCTGGTCCGACTGGCTGCGGTGGGAGCGGGCCCTTTTCGCGAATGGCGAAGTGGGGAGTCAGGCGCCGATCGAAATGCTCGAGGCTGACGGGGAAGAGCTGCTGAGCTTCGCGATCGTGTCTGCCGCAAAGCGGTAAGTGAGATCGAGTCACTGTGGGCCTATCTGCACGCCCCGCCACCTACGACGTCGCGAGACGGTCAATCTTCAGCCTGAAGGAGCCGCTCCAACCGACACCGCAGTAGCTCCTCCCCCTCCCCCCTGGCTGCAATGTCGACGAGCTTCCGGCGGCTGGTAGGTCCTTGCACCAAGGTGACGTTGCGCGGCGGCACGCCGAAGGACCGAGCGAGTGAGCGCAGAGCGGCGCCGGTAGCTCGTCCCCGATCAGCAGGTTCCGCTACGCGTACGACAAGAGCGCCGTCGTGACTTCCACCCACTCCGGCCCTGACGGCGTTTGGCCGAACGAGAATCTCCAAGCGCACGATCCCAGTCTGTCCTTGGAACGGATCGCCGGCACGAGTCACATGGCGACGGTGAGTGAAGCGGGGTCCATCGCGAGGCGCCGCTACCCCTCGCCTGTCCTCCCGTCGACCACGTCGGCGCCGGGGTGCTGCGGCGTCGACACGTCTTCGATGCTGTGGTCGAGCTTCACGTGCGCGTTCGCCGCCCACCTGCCGAGCTTGGTCCTCGGGGGCCGGGGACGCTCCGACGCGCGTCGCGCCGCCGACCCGACCGCCTGCGCGAGCTCGTGGCGTGCGGCATCCGGCATCCCGTCCAGGAGCTGCTTCATGGCCCGCTCTTCTGCGGGGAGTTGCTCCTCGACGCCGCGGAGCACCTCGTCGAGGGCCGCTTCGAGGCTGTCCGGGTCGCTCACGTGCACGTTGCGCGGGTCGATATGCATGGTGCGATCGTGGATGACCGTCATCGCAGCGCGAAGCTCCTCGCGCCGTCTCGCCTGGTTCTCGAGCTCGTCGTGGGCGACGACGCCCTCGAGCCGGGGGAGGACCGCTCGTTCCATCATGTCCTCGTACCGCGCCACCGCGCGAACGAGCTCCGCGGCGAGATCGGCACGCTCGGTGGTGTCGTCGGCCTCGTGCAGCCGGAAGACGATCCGTTCGATCCGGGCACGCTCGGCGGACAGTGGCTCCGGCATCAGTTGCACGTCGCACCTCCTCGACACGTACGGATGACGCGTACCCAGGGGAGGCTCGGTGGCACACGGCCGACGGGCGACCGATTTCGGGGGCGGATGGTCAGGCGAGGGGGCGGACCGCGCGCACGAGGGCATCGAGCGCATCGGCCGTGCCCGCTTCGGTCTCCACCGGCCGGCGCAGCTGCTCGGCCCGCTCGACGTGAAGGCCCGATCCGTCGATGCTCTCGACGACGTCCTCGGCGCTGAACAGGACGTCGGGATCCTGTGGGCCGCCGACTCCCGCCGTCAGGTTCTCGGTGTCGTGTCCGACGACGAGGAGGTGACCGCCGGGCGCCACACGGTCGGCGAAGGTCCGGTAGACGCGGCGCCGGTCTGCGGAGGGGAGCTGGAGGTAGAAGATCGCGACGAGGTCGAAGGCGCGGTCGGGAACCCACCGGCGGACGTCCACCTCCAGCCATTCCACGTCGACGCCCCGAGAGGCGGCGAGGCGACGCGCCTTTTCCAGCGCGACCGACGAGAAGTCGGCGCCGGTTGCGCGCCAACCCCGCTCGGCGAGCCAGATGGCGTTGCGCCCCTCGCCGCACGCGACGTCGAGCACGGTGCCCGGCTCGAGGTCGGCGGTGGCGTCCACGAGGAAGCGGTTGGGCTCGGCGCGCCACAGCAACTCGTCGCCCGCATACCTGTCGTCCCAGTCCTCGCGCTCCATGGCCGGGTTCACCGTAGCGCCGGCCACTCGCGGGCAGGCGGGCGTCGCCCCGGCCCTCCGCCCTCGGGTCGCCTGTCCGCCCGTCCGTCCGGCCTCGGGCCGCCGGCGGTACCCTGGTTGCGGTGAAGGGAGACCGCGTCGAGGTCCTGATCGACGTCGGCACCGGGGTGCAGCGGTTCGACATCGCGGCGACGAAGGCGGGACGGCGGGTGGAGGTCGTGACCGTCCGTGGGATGGTCGAGGTCACCGAGGCCACCCGGAGCGGGACCCCGGTGCGGACCGCTCGGTTCATGGCGTCGAGGGTCGTCGCCGTGGTGGAGCACCCGGCGACGGACGGCCAGCGTCAGCGGGACTGAGGGCTGGGCCTCCGGGGGTCCCGACGCGGAGCCCGAGGGGCGGTCGCCGCCCCCTCGTTCCGTCTCGGCGGGTCCGCGATCCGGCACGGGATGTCCGCGTCCTCGTCCAGGTGGTAGCTCGCGCAGATCCGGTGATAGCCGTCGGCCACCGTCATCGCGACGTCCGCGCCGAGAGTCCCGCGCACGAGCAGGACGGGAGAGAGCCGCTCGCCGCGACGGACCTTTCGGAGGTCCTTCACGACCTCGGGGTCGTCGCTGTCGAGGAGCGCAAGCCTGCTCGCGCGCAAGAGGTCCTTCGCCTTACGGCGAGTGACCGCCGCGCTCTGCAACCCCGCCACGAGTGCGCCCGCGTCGGACTCGCCGACGAGCAGGCTCAGGTAGTCGTGCGCCGCGGGATAGTCGTGCTCGTCGGGCTCTTCCTTCCAGTGCTCACGCGGCATCCTCGCCGCCCGCTTGTCAGCTTTCCCCATCGTGGGACGCCTCTCTTTCCGGTGTGTTCGCGCGCTGGGCCGAGGTTCCGGTTCCCTGCCCGGCCGTTCCCTCCCCGGCCGCGCTGCGGATCGGCAGGAACGCCGGGAGCGTGCCCTGCGCCGCCCGCAGCGCGACGGGATCATGTCCGCGCCCTCGCAGGACGTACGCAGCCCCGACCGCGGCGAGCATGCCGAGCGTCGGGCCTGCCAGGTAGACCCAGTAGTGGGAGTACTGCCCGGTCACGATCTCGGGCGCGAGCGACCGGACCGGGTTCATCGAGGCCCCGCTGACGGGGCTCGACCACAGTCCCGCGAGCGCGATGTACCCGGCCACCGCAAGGGCCGAAAGGGGGCCGACGTTCTGGGCTCCGGACGCCGTCCCGAGGATGGTCGAGACGAGGCCGCACGTGAGCACCGCCTCCATCCACATCGCGCTGAGGTCCGTGACGTGCGCTCCGGGGACCGTGGCGCCCAGCCCGCCCGCCCTGCCGAACATCGCCAAAAGGAAGAGGCATGCGAGGACTGCGCCCGCGATCTGCGCGACGAGGTAGAGGGGGATCCTGCGAAGCGGGAACTCGCCCCTGAGGAAGAACGCGACGGTGACGACAGGGTTCAGGTGGGCGCCCGAGACCGCGCCGGTGGCCAGGATGACCGCCATGACCATGAGCGCAGGAGCGACGACTTGCGCGCTCCTGCTGATCGTGCCGGTGTACACCGCGGCCAACGTGCCGCCGCCCGCCGCGACGAGCACCAGGAAGAAGGTGCCGAACAACTCGGCGAAGATGCGCCGCCATTCGTAGGCGAGATTGTGGAAGTCGCGCTCCCATGGCGCGCCGCGGCGGACACCCGCGTTCGAGAGCATCGTGGAGATCTCGCCGAGCGTGACCGGGCGGGCGCCTGTAGGTCGCGACTCACCGGTCACGGCCGGCGCGCCCGCTTCCGCCGCCCTCTTTCCGGCGCCCTGATCCACCGGCGCGGACGCGCCGACTTCGGACATGCGTGCTCCCCCTTCGGCCGGCACGTCCGCCGTCGCGGGCGGGGTGCCACCGTCATGCTACGTCTGGTGCCACTCGTGGACGTGGCGGAGGCCGCGCCCGACGAAGGGCTCAGCTGGGCGCGCGATCCCCTGCGGTGTGTCGCTCGGCGGTGCGTAGGTCGTCGACCTCGCGGCCGATGGCGCCGGGGGCACCGTCGGCGACGCCGGCGCCGGATTCCTTGCGCTCGAGCCACGCTCGCCATCGCCGTCTCGTGAGGACGAGGATGACCACCCCCGCGACGGCCAAGGCGAGCCCCGCGGCTTCGACGAGGACGTCCCCGAGCTGCCCCGGGTAGGCGAGCCACAGTTTCTCGTCGAGCGTGCGCTCGATCCCCCACAGCACCATCCCGGTGGCGACGACGGCTCCAGACGGCCGTCCGCCGCGTGCGGCTGTGCGGGAGGAGACGACACGCTCGCCGTCGGTGACCTCCGCGGCCGCGGCGCGCCGATCGATCCTTCGCTCGACGTAGATGAGCACGCAAAAGATCGCGAAGTCCTCGGCCGCCTGGAAAATGGGCACTGGGAGGCGTTTGCCGACCTGCCCCGCGTAGTACATCCCGAACCACTGCCGGGTCGGGTGCCCCCCGCCCGCGTACATCAACTGCGGGCCGAGGAGCCGGCCTATGGCCCACGCAGCGGCGAGGACGGGGGCCACGATGTCCATGGCGGCGCCAAGCCGTAGCTCCGGGCATCGGCGCCGCGCGATCAAAAGGCCGGTCGGAACCGCGAACAACAGACCCCCCCACGACGAGAGCCCGCCGTGCCAGATGGCGAACACCTGTCCCGGTTCCTGGCGGTAGTACGAGAGGTTCGCGAGCACGTGGAGCGTCCGCGCGCCGACGATCGCCGCGACGGTGACCCAGATGAAGAGGCTGAGCACCCACTCGGTGCGGTAACCGCGCGCGCGGAGCCGGTGCTCGAAGTAGCGGTACGCGAACCAGAAGGTGACGGCGAGGCCGATCCCGTAGGTATGGACGACGAGCGGTCCGACGTGGAAGGAGACGGGGATGGGCCGCATCGGTCAAGTATCCCCCGCCGGGTCCGCAGCGAGGACAGCGCGCACCGGGAAGCCCGTGGCCGTCGGGAACACGATTCCTAGGGCGACGGCTGCTCGATGTGGCGGGGGGCTAGGGCCGACCCGCTCCTGCGAATCCTGTGCCGAGGCGGACGGGGTCCATCCGCACGACTGTCCCCGGGTAGGTGGCTTCGATCATCATGCCGCCGCCGGCGTACATGGCGACGTGGGCGGAGCCGTCCCACCCGTAGAAGAGGAGATCGCCCGGCTGGAGGTCGGACACCGGCACGGGAGTGCTGTCGGCCATCTGGGCCCCCGAGTAATGCGGAAGGTAGACACCTGCCTGTCCCCATGCCCACGCGGTGAGACCCGAGCAGTCGAACCCGCGGCCGGGATCCTCAGCGCCCCACACGTAGGGCACGCCGAGCTGGGTCTCCGCCGCACGTACCGCGGCCGAACCTCCACCGCCGACGGCGGGCGGGGGAGGGGTGAACGTGGGGGGTGCCGCGGCCAGGGCCGTGCGGGCTGCGGCCTGCGCCGCAGCGCGGGCCGCTTCTTGCTGTTGGGCGACGAGCGTCGCAATGTCGCCCTTCACCTGGGCGAGCTCCGACCGCTGCTGTGTTTCCAGCCGCTGAGCCTGCACGAAGGCGGCGTGGGCTGTCGCGATCGCCTGGGCGGCCTGCGCGTCTTCGGTCTTCAGGTTCTGGCGCTGCGCGTCCAGCTGTGCGACCGCCGTGTCGAGGTCGGCCATCGAGGTGTGCAGGTCGCCGGTGACCACCTGGTCGTAGACCGACGAGTCCATCGCCGACGACTGGCTGGTCGAGAACAGCGCGTTGGCCGCGGCGGAGGTGCCCCCCGAGACGTAGGCCTCGACCGCTGCCGTGTGGAGGGTCGCGCGGTCCTTGGCGATCTTTCCGAGGGAGCGCGCGATCTGGGCGTCGGTGGCGCGGATCTGGCTGTCCAAGGCCGCCTTCTTGGCCTGTGCTTCCTGATAACGCTGGTCGAGCGCGTCGATCCGCGCGCCCGTCTGCTGGATTCCCGCCTCGAGCGCCGCAGCCTTGGCCTGCGCGGCGGACAACGGGTTCGCCGCACCCGCGGTGGTCGCGATCGCGACCGGCACGCCCAGCGCGAGCAGTGCGACGACGGGAAGGAAGCGAAGGAGATGGGTCGGCTTCGAGTCGCGCGACGCCAGGCGCGAAAACCCCTCCAGGTCAGTCACAATGAGGCTGATTTTTATCGCAGTGGGCGCGGCGTGGCAACCCAGTTTGGGCAAATCTTTTCCACATGTTCCCACCACAGGTGCGAAATGGCGCCCATCGGTCCTGGTCAGGTGAGTATTTAGGTTACGGAAACAACGTCAAACGTTACGATTTCCGCGCGTTGAGGCTGAATCACTGTTACGGTATTTCTTGCGCCCGACTTGATGGAAGGACGTCGGATTATCCCGAAAAGGGTGCCTGGCCAGGGGCTACGGCCGGTCCTTCCTGGAGGGGCTGCTGCGATGCGCGACCGGTGGAGCCCAGGGCCCTTGAAAGGCCGGGTCGAGAGCCCGGAAAGGCCGGGTCGAGAGCCCGGACCGAGCCGTCGGCGCCGGCCCCAGGGGCGCGGCGCGGAGCGGGCGGATTTTCGTCCCTCGAACGTTCCGGGCGATGCTATGGGGCGTGTCAGAACGCTCCCGTGATCTCCCCCGCAGGTCGTGCCTGTCCACGCCTGGTGCGACCGAGAAGTTCCTCGCCAAGGCCCCGACGGTGGCGGCCGACATGACCTTTCTCGATCTCGAGGACTCCGTCGCGCCACTCGAGAAGGTGGGCGCGCGCAAGAAGGTCGTCGACGCGATCAAGAACCTCTCGTGGGACGACCGCGTCCTGTGCGTGCGGGTGAACGCCTGGGACACGGAATGGACGTACGGCGACGTCATCGAGGTCGTCGGCAACGCGGGGGAGCGGCTCGACGAGGTGATGCTGCCCAAGGTGCAGTCGGCCGCAGAAGTGGTCGCCTTGGACCTGTTGTTGACCCAGGTCGAGAAGAACTGCGGCCTGCCGGTGGGACACGTCGGCATCGAGGCACAGATCGAGACGACCCGCGGGCTCATCAACGTAGAGGAGATCTGTGCCGCGTCGAGGCGCCTCGAGACGATCATCTTCGGCCCTGCCGACTTTGCCGCATCCATGGAGATGCCGGTGCTGACCGGCGGCGTCGCGATCCCCGAGTACCCCGGCGACCATTTCCACTACGTGTTCTCGAAGATCCTCATGGCGGGCCGCGCGAACGGCCTGCAGGTGATCGACGGGCCATACCTGTACGTGCGCGACCTCGACGGCCTGCGCGAGTTCGCACAGCGCACCAGGGTCCTCGGCTACGACGGCAAGTGGGCGCTCACGCCGGATCAGGCGAGCGTGCTCAACGAGGTCTACTCGCCGACCCAGGAGCAGTTCGACCGGGCATGGGACATCCTCGACGCGTACCGCAAGGCCACCGACGAGGACCGCAAGGGGGCCGTGATGTTCGGCGACGAGATGATCGACGAGGCGAGCCGCAAGATCGCCCACAAGTTCGTGGTGCGGGGCGAACGGGCCGGCCTTTCGAGGTCCGCAGGCTGACCCCCGGATGTCGCGGACGCCGCGCTGCTAGGCGGACTGCGACTGCTCCACGAGCCGGCGGGCGATGACCTTCAGGGCGAGCGTCTCGTCCGCGCCCTCGAAGATCGAAAGCACGCGCGCGTCCACGAAATAGCGGCTGACGGGGAACTCCTCCGCGTACCCCATGCCGCCGTGGATCTGCATTGCCTCGCGCGTGACCCACTCGGCAGCCCGGCACACGTAGGCCTTCGCCATGGAGGCCTCGAGGGTTCCCTCTCCCTTGGCCATCAGCCGCGCGACTTCATACGAGAACTGCCGTGCCGCCTGGATGAGGACGGCCATCCGCGCGAGCTTCGCGCGGGTGAGCTGGTAGTCGATGACGGGCGTGCCGAACACCTTCCGCTCGCGCGCGTAGGCGAACGCGGCCTCGTAGGCGGCCTGCATCACGCCGATGGCGCGAGCCGCCGTCTGCAGTCGCCCGTTCTCGAACCCTTGCATCTGGAGATAGAACCCCTTGCCGAGCCCCCCGTCCCCCCCGACGAGGTTCTCGGAGGGGACCGACCAGTTCTCGAACGCGAGCTCGTAGGAGTGCATGCCGCGGTATCCGAGCGTGTCGATCGGCCGACCCTCGAGCTTGCCGCCTCCGTCCTGACGCAGTACGAAGCCCTTCCCTGTGGCTCGCTCCTTGTCCACGACGAACAGGGACAGGCCCCGGTGCCCTTTGGAGCGGTCCGGGTCGGTGCGCGCGAGCAGCATCAGGACGTCGGCCCGGGCGGCGAAGGTGCACCACGTCTTCACACCGTTCACGATCCACCCGTCCTCCTGGCGTGACCCTTGGGTCACGAGACCAGCGACGTCCGACCCGAAGTCGGGTTCGGTGACCGCCACCGCGGCCAGCAGTTCGCCGCTCGCGAGCTTCGGCAGCCATCGGCGCTTCTGCTCTTCGGTGCCGCCGTGGACGAGCGCGCGGGTGAGGATCTCGGGTCTCGTGATGAGCGACCCTCCGACTCCGAGGGATCCCCACGAGAGCTCCTCGGTGGCGACGACCATGCCCATGTAGTCGCTCTCGCCCCCCGATGCGAATCCTCCGTACTCCTCGGGCACCGAGAGGCCGAAGCCGCCGAGCTCTGCCAGGCCGGCGATGATCGACTCGGGGATGTCGGCGTTCTCCCGGTGCACGTGTTCTGCGTGTGGGCGGATCTCGTTCTCGGCGAACCGGTGGAACGTCTCGCGGGCGAGCTCGAACTCCTCGGCCAGATGGCGGGGCCCCTCCTCTCCGCAGATCGCCGCGAGGTGCTCGGGGTCCCGGTGCCGGGCGACGAAATCCGCGGCGGGTCCGAGCAGCCCTGCGTCCGCGCGCCACGACGCCGCGCGTCCGGCAAGCTTCGCTTCGAGGTCTGCGAGGACGTCGGCGACGAAGACACAAGCGAGCGTCGCCTCGACGTCGCCGTGGCGTCCGTACTCGAGCGCCGCTCGTGCCGTCGCGACCGCGGCGGCCGCATGCGCGACGTCGTAGGCCACGACCTGCGAGGCGTCGATCCCCGTCTCGGCGAGGGCGCCGACGCCGCATCGGACGATCCGGTCGGCGCAGCCCAGCGCGTCGGCAGCATGCTCGAGGTCCATGCTCAGGGCACGCTACCCTCCCGGCGCGCGAGGACCGTCACGAGCGGCGGGAGCACGATCGGATCGTCACCCGGGTCTACCCCGGTGAGCTCTGCGAGGTAGGCGGCGACCGGTCCAGGGCCCGCCCCCGCCGGCGCCTCGGCCCATGCGTCCTCGAGGACGAGACCTGCTCGCCGTACGAGACTCGGCAGCACGGCCCCGATGTCGGGATGGCGGGCGTCGGGCATCGAGAGAGGCCGGCCGTCGACCCGCCCGGCGGAGGTCACCGGTTCCTGCGCGACGACCCAGCCTCCCTCGCGCACCACGCCGCGCATGCGAGCGAGGACCTTCAACGGATCGGTCACGTGGAGAAGGAGGAACCGGCAGAACGCGAGGTCGACGGCCTCGGGCAGACGGAGGTCCTCCGCGCGCTGGGTGATCGCGAGCACCTGGGCGTGGGCAGAGGCCGCCGCGGCCGTCGCGTCCCTCGCCGCCGGGTCGCTGTCGACCGCGTACACCCGGCCGTCCCTCTCCACGATCTCTGCGAGCGCGACGGCCACGTCCCCGGCTCCGGCGCCGACGTCGGCGACCCGCCATCCCGCGCGGACGCCGAGCCGGCCGAGCGCCGTCGCGAGGGGACGACGGTAGACGTCGTCACGGAGCACGGACGCATCCTCGCGCGGCACGGGTAGCCTCGACGCCGTGAGGGTCACGATGATGCTGTGCGACGCCGCTCAAGTGGCGGACGGCAAGCTGTACATCCTCGGCGGCGGTTGGTCGATGACGGGTCCTGATCCTGTGCCGTCGGCGGTCGCGCTCAAGTTCGAGGTGGACTGGAACGAGGCGGGGAGGTCCCACCACTGGGAGCTTTTCATGGAGGACGGTGACGGCCGTCCGGTGCTGGTCCCGACCCCCGAAGGCTCCCAGCCGGTAGAGGTGCGCGGGGAGTTCTCCGTGATGCGGCCGCCGTCGTTGCCCGAAGGGTCGCCCATCGACGTCGCGCTCGCCGTCAACATCCCGCCGCTGCCGCTCTTGCCGGCTGCGCGCTACACGTGGCGCCTCACCGTCAACGGAGAGCACCTGCCCGGTTCCGACCTCGGGTTCACGACCCGTCCCGTCGCCGACGGCTCCGAGTAGGCGCCCCAGATCGGCCTCCCGGACGGGAGCAGGCTGGACGGCGCGCCATCGGCGTACTACACCCGCGCCATGACCATCCACGACCGGCCGTTCGGGCGATGCTTCGAAGAGTTCGTAGTCGGTGACGTCTACCGGCACTGGCCCGGCAAGACCATCACCGAGTACGACGACCACCTCTTCTGCATGATGACGATGAACCACCATCCTCTCCACACGAATGCCTGGTTCGCCGAGCACGACACCGTCCAAGGCAAGAACGTCGTCGTCGGCAACCTCGTGTACTCCCTGGCCCTCGGGATGAGCGTCCCCGACGTGAGCGGCTCGGCGATCGCGAATCTCGAGGTGGAGTCCCTCCTCCACCGGAGCCCGACGTTCCACGGGGACACCATCTACGCCGAGACGCGGGTCCTCGACGCGGTCGAGTCGAAGTCCAAGGACGACCGTGGGGTGGTGACCGTCGAGACGAAGGCCTTCAACCAACGCGGGGAGGAAGTGTGCTACTTCCGCCGCAAGGTGATGGTCTGGAAGCGAGCGGCGTTACCGGAGCGCCACGTTCCGTACGCCGCCGACGATGCGTGGAGCTGACCGCGCGTCACCAAGCCCCGTCGAACCCTCAGGCCATCTCGAGAAGATCCGGGGCGAGCTGCTCAGGGCTTCGGCCGTCCTGTGGAGAGATCTCCCGTGGCGGTCGACCCGGGATCCCTGGCATGTCCTGGTGAGCGAGGTGATGCTGCAACAGACCCAGGCCCCGCGCGTCGTCGGCCCCTTCTTGGGGTTCGTCGCTCGCTTCCCGACGCCCGCGGCGTGCGCGGCCGCAGGAAGCGCGGAGGTGGTACGTGCCTGGGCCGGTCTCGGCTACAACCGGCGGGCCCTGAACCTCCACCGGTCGGCGAGGATCGTCGTCGACGAGCACCGGGGCGTCGTGCCCGACGAGCTCGGGGCGCTGCTTGCTCTTCCTGGCGTCGGCCCGTACACGGCGCGTGCGGTCCTCGCCTTCGCGTTCGGGCGATCGATCGGCGTGGTCGACACGAACGTCTCGAGGGTCCTCGCCCGGGCCGTGGCAGGCCGAACCCTCGAGCCGAAGGAGGCACAGTTGCTGGCGGACCGCTTGGTGCCGGCCGAGGACGCCTGGCGGTTCAACCAGGCGCTGTTCGATCTCGGGGCGCGCTTCTGCACGGCCGCCCCTCGCTGCGCCAGCTGTCCCCTGCGGCGGTGGTGCCGCTGGGGAGGCGGGACTCGGCGCCGGGAAGCCGCCTTCGAAGGACCCGGGCGTGACGCAGGTGCGGACCCCGCCGGCTCGCCGCGTCGGCAGGCGCCGTTCGCCGGTTCGGACCGGCAGGGCCGTGGCCGCCTGGTGGAGGCGATGCGGTCCGCACCCGTCTCCCTGTCCGCGATTGCCTCCGCAGCGGGATGGCCCGACGACTCTCCGCGCGCACTTCGCGTCGCGGACGCGCTCGTCGAAGAAGGGCTGGCCTGCTGGCGGCAAGGGCGTCTCGCGCTTGTTTGAGTGGCGGCGGCGTTACGGTGACCCGATGCGCGTGAGCTTCTTCGGGGTGCGCGGCTCGTGTCCGTGCGCCGGCCCGGAGTACCGCCGCGTCGGGGGGAACACGTCGTGCGTCCTCGTCTCGGTCGACGGTGAGCCCCCTCTCGTCCTCGATCTCGGCACCGGCCTGCGAGCGCTGGGGGAGACGCTCGGCGAACGGGCGCGTGGAGCGGGCACGCTCAGGATCAACGCGCTCCTGACGCACCTCCACTTCGACCACATACTCGGCCTTCCGTTCTTCTCGCCCCTCCACGAAGCGGGCGCCCATCTCACGATCTACGGGCCGAGCCAGGACGGAGCGCCACTTCGCACAGCGCTCGAGCAGGCGGTCCAGCCTCCCTACTTCCCGGTCAAGATGGTCCAGTTCGGTGGCGAGATGGACGTGCGGGAGATCGCGGGAGACGGAGCGATCGAGCTCGGCAAGGTCGGGATCCGTGCCTGCCGTGTCGCCCACCCCGGCCATACCCTCGGCTTCCGGATCGAGGCGGGAGGGAGCACCCTCGTCTACCTGCCCGACCATCAGGCGCCCGCGGACCGCTCGACCGTTCCCGACGGCGTCCGCGCGCTGTGCGAGGGCGCCGATGTGCTCCTCCATGACGCGCAGTACACCGACGAGGAGTTCGTCGCGAAGCCCGAGTGGGGCCACTCGACGGTCGGTTATGCCCTGCGCGTCGCGGCAGAAGCGGGCGTCCGGCGCCTCCTGCTCTTCCATCACGACCCCTCGCACACCGACGTCGCGATCTCCGGGATCCTGCGCGCTGCGCGGCGGCTGCCGGACGCTCGGCGGATCGAGGAGCTGGCCGTGGCCCAAGAGGGCGCGACGGTCGAGGTATGACACGGTTCCGGGAGGTCCTCGGGCGCTTCGCCACCGGTGTCACCGTCGTGACGGCGCTCGAGGAGACAGCGCCAGTCGGGTTCACCTGCCAGGCGTTCGCGTCGCTGTCCCTCCGGCCGCCGATGGTCGTGCTCGCTGCGGCGAAGTCCTCGACGAGCTGGCCGAGGATGGTGAAGGCAGGCGCCTTCTGCGTGAACATCCTCAACGACGAGCAGCGGGCTGTCTCAGAGGCGTTCTCCGGGCCCCGGGAGGACAAGTTCGCGGGTGTCCCGTGGCATGTCGGCCCCGGCGGGACCCCCGTGATCGACGGCTCGCTGGCATGGGTGGAATGTGCGCTCGGCGCGGTCCACGACGCAGGTGACCACGAGCTCGTGACCGGGCGGGTCGTCGACCTTGGCGTCGGTGCGGGGAGGCCGCTGATCTTCTACCGCAGCCGCTACGGTCGGTTCAGCGACTGACCCGGGTACTGTTCGGCGGTGCCGACCTTCCTGCCGACCTCCATCGACGACGTCCTGCTCGTCGCTCCCGACGTGCACGGCGACGAGCGCGGTCGTTTCGTCGAGACCTACCGCCGACAGTGGCTCCCTCTCGGAAGAGAGATGGTGCAGGGGAACAGATCCGAGAAGCAGGCGGGCGCCGTGGTCGGCCTGCACTACCACCTGCACCAGGCGGACTACTGGTACGTGCTGCGAGGGAGAGCCCGCGTCGTCCTTCACGACCTGCGGATCGCCTCCCCGACGGACGGCGTGACCGAGCTCATCGAGCTCGACGGTGACGAGGACCGCGGCCTCTTCATCCCGCCGGGTGTGGCGCACGGCTTCGCCGCAATGAGCGACCTGCTCTTGTGGTATCTCGTAGACGGTTACTACAACCCTGCCGACGAGCTCGGCCTGGCGTGGGACGACCCCGAAGTCGGCGCCGACTGGGGAATCGAGGATCCCGTCCTCTCCGCGCGGGACCAGTCGAATCCGCGACGTGCGGACATCGAAGCCGCCCTCAGGCCGCGCGCCGGCCTTCGCGTCTAGGCCGCCGCAGCTGCAGGGCTAGGGGGTCAGGCAGCGCCGAGCAGGCAGAGGATCCCCGAGCGGAGCACTTGCCTGGCTACCCGCGCCGAGAGGCCGTTGCGGCGCAAGTGGTCCCACGAATCGGCGCTCGCGAGCACGTCGATGCCGGCGAGGGCGGCCGAGCGCTGAGAAGCGTCCATGGCCCGGAGCTCGGGCGCGAAGACCTTGCCGACGCGCTCCTTCTCCCACTTCTCCATTGCGAGCCGGTACGCACGGACACGGTCGGAGGTCGGCTCCATGAGCCGTACGGCACGGTGGAACGCCAGGAGGGACTCGAGGGTGTTCGCGCGGCTCTCGGAGTAGACGTCCACCCGCTTTGGAACGGGCAGCGAGGTGTCGATGCTCTTCGAAGTCTCCCGGACCCACTCGTAGGTCCGTTCGGCGGCGTCCGCGTAGAGGCCCTCCACATCTGCGAAGTGCTGATAGACGGAGCGGACCGACACGCCTGCCCGGTCGGCGATCCGTTGGGCGGTGGGGGCGACGTCGCCTCCGGCGACCAGGTCGAGCAGGGCGCTGATGATCGCATCACGCGTCCTGAGTCCTCGGGCTCGCCTTCCATCGATCTTTTCGATCTCGATCGCCACCACGGCTGTACTTCCTCCGTTCGCCCCGGGACCGCCGTGCACTTTCACTGAAAAGAGAGGCTACAGGGTGCGAGGGGGCAACGCCCGGTGGGGGTCCGAGGGGCACGGGCGCTCCCTTCCGCGCCGGGTTCGTCGATCCTGTTATATGGGTGTCGTGGAGGTGGCCGTCGCTGTTCTGTGCGGTGTCGCGGTGCTCGCGGCCGTGGCCTTCGGGGCGGTTCGGAGACGGGCACGAGGGGAAGCACACTCCGTCGCCCGGTACCGCCAGACGCTCGACGTCCTCGGCCATCTCGGCGGCGGCGACCGGGACCTGCGAGGGCAAGAAGAGGGGAGCGAGGGTCCGCGGGCGACCCCCTACCAGCGGCCGAGGACCGTCGAGCCCGTGAGCGTCGGCGACCACGGCACCGAGCGCTCCGCCGGCCCGCCGGCCGCGACTCTCCTCTCGGCCCAGTCTCTCCCCTCGGCCCCGTCTGCCGCCGAGCCCCTGCGCCGGGACCGCTCGCTCATGGCGATGGAGCGGCCCGCCCGCCGCCTCGGCGTGCCCGCTGTGGCCCTCGTCGTGCTCCTCGCTGCGGCCGGATCGGCGGCGTACCTCGTCGTGCGAGCCCACCACGGGGGGCCACCCCCGAAGCGGCAGGCGAGCTCTCACGCGAAGGGGCGCAAGGCGACGCTCCCGACCCTTCCCGCCAGGTACACGCCGGTCAGCACGACCACGTCGTCGGCCACCTATGCGCTCCGCTCCTCGACGTACTCGCTCACCATCGGCGCCACGACATCGGACTGCTGGATGAGCGTGACCGAGGCCAACGGCACGACCGTGCTCGCCCAGACCTTCGCCGCCGGTGCGACGGCGTCGCTCACGCTGACCGGCCATGCGAGCATCGTCATCGGCGCGCCGAACTCGGCCAGCGTGACCGTCGACCACGTCCCCCTGGTGCTGCCGGCCGGGATCGCGGGGCCCTTCACCGTGACACTCGCGGTGTCCACTCAGACGTCAACAGGCTCCTGAGGCGCCTGTCGGGCCCTTGGTTGTCGCGGCCGGATAGTCGGCTTTGGCGGCTGTGGCTGTGCTGCCTGTCGGGTACGGCTTCGGCCAGGCGGGACACCCTGTCGAAAGCTGCACCGACGACGACGTGAGCTCCCACGAGGGCGTGTCGGGCGTGAGGTAGTGCGGGATGGTGACGTACTGCAGCCGGCTGTCCCAGACGTAGTGCTTCGTGTAGCCCGTCCCCCCGCCGGTCCCGACAGCCCCGCGCCAGTCCTGGTCGATCGAGCCGTACACGTTCAGCTTCCCTGTGGAGCTGCCGACGCTGAAGTCGTTCACCGCGAAGGAGTGCTTGAGCCCGAGCACCGCGGCGTCGATGATGATTGTCGGTCCCGGATTGCACAACGGCGCTGTGAGGTCGCTCACTGTCGTCGAGCACGAGCTCAGGATCGACGACGGTGAAGAGGAGCAGGTCGTCTCTGTTGTTGTCGTCTTCGGGTGCCGAAATGTCCCGACTGTCGGATGGCTGCACCCCGGGTTCCCCGGCCTGTTCACCTCTACGAAGTTTGTGGCGATCAGCCCGAGCGAGTCGCTGACGCCCTTCGGTGTGTACTTGCATGTCTTGGCGTAGTGGTATGTCGCGGAGAACGCCGAGCCGCAGTCCGTGTACTCGAGATCGCCGGTGATGACGACGTTGTTCTGCGCGGCGATGGTGAGCTGACCGGCTATGCCCGCCGTCCCGCCTGTCGGAGTGGTCGCCTTGTCCGTGTCGCGCACGAATGCGTCCCCCGCGCAGTCGTCCTTGCTCGGCGTCTCGTTGTCCGGGTACTTGTAGCCGGTCGTTGTCCCGGGGAATTCCCCTGCGGCCACCACCTGAGCCTTGATTGTGCTCGGGTGCTTCCATGTCGCCCATGTCGGCACGGTCGAGTTCCGCTTGTGCTGGATCGTCCCGTCGAAGGGGTTGTCCCCGTTGCCTGTGCACGTGCCGGTGCCGCCTGTGCCCACCGTCGAGTTCGCGACGTAGATGACCCCGTTGCCTGTGTGGGCGCTGGTGGGAGCTTTGATGTGCGTGCCGATGCAGGTTCGGGTGTTCGTGGCGTCGTTCTCCTTGTCGACCCCTGTCTTTGTGGGCGTCTCGGGGCTTGTCACGTTCATGTACTCGGCCCCCCCGCTCGAATAGAGGGAGATCGTGGTCGGGCCGAGATAGGCGCAACCGTTCAGCTGGGCGACCGCCAGGAGTGTCGAGTCGCTCGTGGGGATCGGTTCCACCGGGACGTGGTGCGAGTTGACCTCTGTGTACCGTGTGACGTCGTTCTTCGCGACTGTCGAGCAGTTCTTTGTGTCCCCGGACGTCGCGAGGACGAAGAGGCACTTCGGGTCCGCGGTCTCCACGGGGGAGTTCACTGTCCTTGTTGTCGGTGTCCCGAAGATCGGCTTTCCGTAGCTTGTGATGTAGATCGAGTCGTTCGTGAAGACCGGTCCGTCGATGACTGTGCGGTTGGCGAAGACGATCGTCCCGCATGTCCCGTCCCTGCCGATGTACGAATTCTTTGTGCCCTTGTAGGTCGGTGTCGACTGGAGTGTCTTCCAGTTGTACTTGCAATACAGTGTCGGCGACTTTGTGGCTGCCACCACTGTCTTGTCTGTCGACTCGTAGTTGGACCACCACACGCGGGTGAGGAAGCCCTGTGCGGCGGCGAAGTACGCCGTCGAGCTCTGATAGACGAAGTGTCCCGGATAGCCCGCCGCGCCGATGACCTTCACCTTCACGTACTCGAAGTGGCCGTGGCTCGCTGTCGGCGAGGCTGTGCACTTCGTCTCGGTGGTCCTCGACTGGCTGAAGCAGAGCTGCGGGTTCGTCCACAGGTAGTACTCGGGGACGCCACCCGCGCCGGCCGAGGTCCCTGGGATCTCGGTCCACGAGTCGTAGTGGATCCCGCCCGATGTGTTCGTGCATGTGTTCGCGACGGATTGTGAGCTGCAGTCGACCAGGTCCGGGCTCGCGTTGACCAGGCTCAGGTAGCTGTCGATCCCGGCTTCGAGCGCCCGGTAGGCGAAGTGCTCCGCGGCGTCGGTCTGGACGAGCGGGTCATGCGCCATCGAGTTGACGGCGAGCGCCCCTCCGGCGGTGACCAGCATGACAGCGATTGCGAGCACCATCCCGAGCGCCGCCTGCCCGCGCTCGCGATGGGACAGGGGTGAGCGCGGCGCCACGCGGCGCCGTCGGGAACCCACAGGGCGGTGCCGGACCCCTGCCATCGCTCAGCCCACCACCGGGCTGTAGAGGTCGGTGGTCGAGGACATCACGAACGTGCCCGAGGCTGTCTCGGCCTGGAGTCCGCCGGTGAGCGATGTGGTCTTGCTCTTCGTGGTCTTTGTGACGCGGACGTTGAACTCGAGGTCGAAGGAGACGTCGTCGATCTCGCCGGCCGGGCACTTGGCGAACGGCTTGGAGGTTGTGATGGTTGTGCCTGTCTTGTTCGCGAAGCACCTGGAGGAGGCGAATGTCACCGAGTCGCTGCCGCTGCATCCACTCGGCAGGCTCGCCGAGCAGACGGCCGTCGAGCCGTAGGTGTAGGTGAAGAGCGGCTGGGCCGAGGAGCTGTCGCCGTTGGTGACGTGGCCGAGGCTGAGCAGCTTCTTGGCCGCGGCCGACGGCCATGTGCAGTGGAGGCTGGTTGTTGTCTCGCTGAACGGGCACGTCCCGGCCCTGGCGGGGGTGACGACCAGGGTGAAGGTCCCTGTCGGCTGGCACAGTGTCGTGTCGGACGCTGTCTTGGTGCAGGCGACGGTCACCTCTTCGGGACCGTTGGCTGTGCCGGTGTTGGCGAAGAAGGTCAGCGAGGTCGGCGTGATCGCACCGAGCTCGAAGGGGGTGACGGGGGGCGTGACCGCCGTCGAGCCGTCGAAGCTCGGCGCCGGGGCCACGGCGGACCGGAGGAGCCGCTCGAGGGTTGTGGAGAGCGAGAGCTGCTCGTTCATGTTCGAGTAGGTGGCGTTCACCCTGTTTGTGGTCTGCAGCACCGTCGAGACGATCGGCACGGTGACGACGAGAAGGACGGCGAGCACGAGGACGGCGATCAGCGACTCGAGGAGGGTGAAACCTTCCTCGTCGAACCGCCGGGCGCCGGCCCGCCGTCGGGCCCGGAGCCGGGCCAAGGCAGCGCCGCTCATGTGACCGTCACCACGAGCGGGGACGAGGCCGCGTGGGCGGTACCTGTTGTGACCGACACCGAGACCGGACCGACGCTGAGCTTCGGGATCGTGGCCGTGTGACCCGAGTGGGTGACGGTGACCTTGTAGGTGCCGTAGGGGACGTCGACCTGGCTGTAGCCCAGGGGTCCGGTCGTCTCCAGCGTGAACGACGCCGGATTGGTCTTGCCCGCCGGCGCAGAGAGCTCCGAGCAGCTCACCGACGTCACCAAAGAGGCGCTGACCGTGGCGCCTGTGTCGGAGTTCCCGTCCTTGTTGACCGCCCTGAACGAGACCAGTCCCATGGGCAGCGTGGTCGAGGCCGTCGCGCCGGGAGTGGAGGTCACCAGCACCGAGACGGGCAACGGCTTGCACTCCGAGGCCGCGACCCCGTAGCCCGAAGAGAAGGGGAACAACGGTCCCACCTGGGTCGCCGGCCTTGTCCCGGAGGGCACTGTCACTTCCATCGGGTCGGTGGCGAGGCTCGAGTTTGTGACGGCGATCGGGACGCCGCCGATGTACATCCCGGCGGGGCCGGACGGCGTGGAGTCGGTCCATCCGCCGCCTGTCGGTCTCCCGTCGAAGTACACGGCCGCCGTCTCGCTCGCTCCCGGGGCGACGCAGGTTGTCTGTGCGCAGCCGATGCCCGAGAACGACGCTGCGAGCGGTGAGCCCGGCAGCGCGTCCGTCGTCCAGGCCGACGTGCCCGACAGGACCATGCCGTAGGAGGAACCGGCGCTCGACCCTGCGCCGATCGCCAGGCACCGGGAGCTGCTCGCACAGGTGATCGCAGAGAGCATCGTGACCGCTGGGGGAACGGTCTCGGAGGTGAAGGTCGCAGCAGCCGTCCGCCAGAACAAGGCGGGCGAGCCCGAGCTGTTCGTGCCGATGGCGAGGCACGCCGATGTGGTCGGGCATGTGATCCCGCTGATGCTCTCGGCGGTCCTGGGTGTGTCCAGTTTCCACATGGTCGCCGTTGTGAGGGAGACGATCGCGCCGTAGACGGAGACTGTCGTCCGGGCCCCGACGGCGTAGCACATCGACTTCGCCGGGCAGGAGATCTGAGAGAGGTCCGTCACTGTCGTCGGGACGGTGTCCTTTGTCCACTTGCGGCTTGTCGCGGTCGCAAGGGAGAGCACCTCGCCGTGGGATGTCTTTCGAGTTCCGACGGCGTAACAGGTTGTCGCCGCAGGGCAGCTCAGCTGCGCGATGGTCTGCGGCGCGTATGTCGCTGTCGTCGGGACCGTGTCGAGTGTCCAGGTGCGACTTGTGGTGCTGGAAAGGGACAGCACGACGGGCGTGGTCGCTGTCTTCTTCGTCCCGAGGGCGTAGCAGTGTGTCGCCGACCAGCAGGTGATCGATGTCACGCGAGCAGGCACCGTGGCCAGCGCGTCGACCGAGGACCCCCACGAGACCGAGCTGTACGTGACGGTCCCGGTGACGACGGCCGCGCCCGAAGACGTCGTCCCCCAGGCGAAGCAGCGGGTCGACGAGGGGCAGGTGATGCCGGAGAGGGAGGTGATGCCCGAAGGCACGGCGTCGTTGACGAAGGCGGGAGTCGACGACGTCCCCGAGGAGAGCGACGCACCGCTGTAGGAGCCCGCGCTTCCTCCGTAGCCGACGGCGATGCACTGGTTCGTCCCCGCGCAGGCGAGCGCGGCGAGCCGGGTCGCGTTCGCGCCCCCTCCGTCGAGCGCGGTCACCGACCACTTGCCCGTTGTCTTCGCCAGCACCGAGATCTCGGCGTAGGGCGACCCGGCGGGTGCGGTCGTCGACGAAGGCGCCTGACCGAAGACGACGCACTGCACCTGCCCGGCGCCAGGACAGCTGACGGGTCCCTCGGTCGCGGTCGTCGAGGGGTAGTGCAGGGACACGAGCGACCCCTGGTCGTACTGGAGTGCGACGTGGGCGACGGAGTCGAGGTTCGCTGTGACCGTCGCGCTGGTGGTGGACCCTTCGGCCGCGGACTCCCACCTCGGGTCGGATGTGGGGCTCGCCGCGGTGACCGTGTAGCTGTAGGGCGCGGGCACCTCCTCGAAGACGCACCCGTAGCTGTTCGGGTAGAGCGTCACCGAGAAGCCGGCGCGCGAGATCGTCACCGGGACGAGCTGGACACGGGTCGACCAGGAGCGCCCGCTCGCGTCGGCCGGCGGCGAGCCGGCGGGTGTCCCGTTCACGACGACGGCGATGAACCCGTCGGTGGGCAGGCTCGGCGGGGGGTAGTCGAGGAGCGTCGTGTCGGTGACCTTCTGTGTGTGGCCCCAGGTCGTCCACACTTGGACTTCGATCAGGCTCGGGGTCACCGAGCTCGTGCAGAGGTCAGGGTGGCTCCCCTGTGCGGTCTCCCAGGTGAACTGGGCGTGGACGTCGTAGGTCGATGTCGACTCGGTCACCGGAGAGGTGCCGAAGCAGTGGGAGTTCTCGAGGATCGAGACCCCCGTCTCGGGCACGCCCTGGGAGAGTGTCGGCCCTGTGCTGGAGAGCTTCTCGATGCACTGTTCGGCGAGGGAGAGAGCGGTGAGCTTCTGGCGTGCTGTGGCGGACTGCGCGACGACGTTCGTGAGCAGCAGCGAGATCGGCACGAGCACGATCATCAGGACCACGATGGCGACCACGAGCTCGAGGAGGGTCATCCCGGCGTCGTCCCTCGTCCGGGCTGAGCCGAGGGCGCGAAGGGACCGCCAGCGGTCGCGACAGCGTCGAATCCCCAGGAAGCGGCGAGATCCCAGACCCACCTGCTCCTCCCATCCCTGGGGAGATCATATCGGTTGCCAGGACGGGACCAGGGGCGGTCAGGACGGGCGCCGGGCCGCCGTCCTCACCGTCGCGACGACGTCGTCGTTGGACGCACCGGGGCCGAGGACCGCCGCGACGCCGAGCCCC
>DAIRCY010000015.1:3233-12693 GCA_036796435.1 Acidimicrobiales bacterium | reverse complement strand
ATCTTGCGATCCAGCAGGTTCTTCTGCGGGGTCGAGTAGTAGCCCCAGTCGACGAGCCCCTTCAGCTGCGGCACGTCGACGTCGGGCACGATCCCTCCGACGACGAGCGGGGTGTCGAGCCCGGCGTCCCTGAGCGCGTCGAGGACCGCTGGTGCGAGCGTGAGGTGCGCCCCGTTGTGCATGGACACGCCAACGACGTCGACGTCTTCTTGGACGACCGCGGCCGCGATCGCCTCGGGCGTCTGGCGGAGCCCTGCGAAGACGACCTCGAAGCCGTGGTCCCGCAGCACGCGGGCGACGACGCGCAATCCCCGGTCGTGCCCGTCGAGGCCGACCTTTGCCAGCAGCACCCGGACGGGAGCGGCGCCGCCGGAACCGGAGGGACCCTCTGCGGCGCCGCCGGTCACACGAAGGAACGCTCGAACCAGATGCCGAACACGGTCTCGAGGGCGCGCATCGCCTCTCCGACGGTGACGTAGGACTTGGCGGCTTCGATCAGCGCGGGCATCAGGTTCACGGCGGGGTCCTGGGCCTCATGGGTGAGCCGCTCGAGGCAGCGCCTGACCGCGTCGTCGTCCCTCGAGCGCTTGACCGCGGCCAGCTTCGCGAGCTGGCGCCCCTCGACGGAGGGGTCGATGTACAGGATCTGGGTCTGCTCGTCGTCGCCGTCGGTGTAGCCGTTCACGCCGACCTGCACCCACTGGCCAGACGCGATCTTCGACTGGAACCTGTACGCCGCGTCCGCGATCTCCGAGCAGAACCATCCGTCGTCGATGCAGGCCAGCACGCCCTCGAGCATGGAGCCGGACCCTACGTCGAGGAGATGTGCGAAGACCTCCTCGGCCTGGCGTTCGAGCTCGTCGGTGAGCTCCTCGACGAACCACGAGCCGCCGAGGGGGTCGGCCACGTGCACGACGCCCGTCTCCTCGGCGATCACCTGCTGGGTGCGGAGCGCGAGGCGGGCCGCCTTCTCCGTCGGCAGCGCGAGCGCCTCGTCGTAGGCATCGGTGTGGAGGCTCTGCGTCCCGCCGAGTACGCCGGCGAGCGCTTCGATGGCCACCCGGGCGAGGTTCACCTCTGGCTGCTGCGCGGTGAGGGAGACACCCGCCGTCTGGGTGTGGAAGCGAAGCTGCATCGAGCGGTCCTTGGCGGCGCCGTAGCGGTCGCGCATCCAGCGGGCGTAGATCCGCCGCGCCGCGCGGTACTTGGCGATCTCTTCGAAGAAATCGATGTGGGCGTTGAAGAAGAAGCTCAGGCGGGGAGCGAAGTCGTCGACGGAAAGGCCCGCGGCGACGGCCGCTTCGACGTACGCGAAGCCGTTCGCAAGGGTGAAGGCCAGCTCCTGGGCGGCGGTGGAACCCGCCTCCCGGATGTGGTAGCCGGAGACCGACACCGGGTGCCAGCGTGGCAGCTCCGCCGAGGCGAAGCGCATGAGGTCCGTCACGAGGCGCACAGAGGGCCGCGGCGGGAAGACGTACTCCTTCTGCGCCTGGTACTCCTTCAAGATGTCGTTTTGGATCGTGCCGCCGAGGGCCGTTCTCGGCACGCCCGTCTCGTCGGCGACGGCCACGTACATCGCCATCACGACGGCGGCCGCCGAGTTGATGGTCATCGAGGTGGTCACGGTGCCGAGGTCGATCCCGTCGAAGAGGGTCTCCATGTCGGCGAGCGTGTCGACCGCCACCCCCGCCCTCCCGACCTCCCCCTTGGCGAGCGGGTCGTCGGAGTCCCGCCCGAGCAGGGTCGGCATGTCGAAGGCGGTCGAGAGCCCGTTGCCGCCAGAGCGCAGGAGCTCCTTGAACCGCTGGTTGGTGTCCTCGGCGGTCCCGAACCCTGCGAACTGCCGCATCGTCCACAGCCGGGAGCGGTACATCGAGGCGTGCGGCCCCCTCGTGTAGGGGAACTGGCCGGGGAGCTCGGCGTCGTCGGGGCCGTAGACGGGCTCGAGGGGGACCCCGGACATCGTCTCGAAGGGAACCCCGCGGGAGGGTGACCGGTCGAATTCCTCCTGCCAACGGCGACGGTCCGCCACGGAGCCATGATACTTCGGCGTCGAAGTAGTTCGTGCGCCGCCGCGCCGGCGGGGGGGCGCGTAGGGCGGCACACCGAGTTGTTACTATCCAGGTAGGGAAAATCCGCCTCCAAGGCGGGGCACGCCCCGGCCGGCGATGAATGGCGTGGCCGGCGCAGACGAGCGCACAGCGCAAGGAGACCGTTCCCCATGGCAACCGTGGATCTCGACCTCGGCCGGTACCAGCTCGGATGGAGCGACGAGGAGGACTACGTCTTCAAGCCCAAGAAGGGGCTGAACGAAGAGATCGTCCGCGAGATGTCCGCCATGAAGAAAGAGCCCGACTGGATGCGCGACTTCCGCCTGCGGGCGCTCTCGCGCTTCGAGAAGAAGCCCATGGCGCAGTGGTTCGCCGTCAACATGCCCGACCTGGACTTCGACGACATCTACTACTACATCAAGCCGACGGGCGGGCAGGTGAAGGACTGGGAGGAGCTTCCCGAGTCCATCAAGCGCACCTACGAGCGGCTCGGCATCCCCGAGGCGGAGCGCAAGTACCTCGCCGGGGTCACCGCGCAGTACGAATGCCTGCGGGGCTCCACGCGGGTCTGGACCACCCGCGGCATGCTCCCGATCAAGCAGGTCGAGGCCGGTGACCGCGTCTTCGCGCTCGACGAGCGGACGAAGATGCTCGAGTGCGCGACGGTCGTCGCAGGTGGCCAGTCCGGGGAGAAGGAGATCTTCGAGATCACGGCACGCGGCCGCACGATCGGCGCGTCGGGCAACCACCCGTTCCTCGTGTTGCGCGACGTGCGGCGTCCGGGAGCTTCGAAGGCCCGGTACGTCGCCCGCTGGGTCGCCGCCCAGGAGCTCTCCGAAGGGGACCTCGTCGCAATCGCGACGGATTCACCCGACTATGGCGAACCCGCCTCCATGCTCGTGGAGAGCGCCGACGCCGCCGGGGTGCCGGACCTGCCGCGGACCACGAGCGACGACCTGTGCTGGTTCTTCGGCATCTACTTGGGCGACGGGTACCTGCACCACCGCGGCACCCACGTGTCCGTCGAGATCGCCGTCGACCGGACCGACGAGGTTCTGGTCGAAGAGATCCGCCGCGTCGCACAGGACTTGTTCGGATTGGATCTCGCGTTGAGCACGGACGGGTTCCGGCTGACCGGACGCCGGACTGCGCCACTCGCCCGCTACCTCGAGTTGAACGGGTTGGGCGGGACCTCGCTCACGAAGCGCCTCCCAGACTGGGTGTTCTCGCTCCCGCGTTCGCAGCGCCTCTCGCTTCTCGCGGGGATGCTCGACTCGGACGGGTACGTCCGGGACCACCCGACCGCCAAGGACGCCATGTTCTGCAGCGCCAACCCGCACCTCCTCGCCGACGTGAAGGAGTTGCTGGCGCTGTCCGGCATCTGGAGCAGCTCGGTCATCCACGTCGAGAACCGTCACCCGCACGACAGCGACCGTGTCATGGACGCATACCACCTGCGGATGTCCGGTCGCTTCGACCAGATCCCTGCGCGCTCGCCTCGCCGGCGAGACCGGATGAACCGCCGCAGGTACTCCCATGGCTACCTGACCGCCAAGGGCACGGTCTTCCACGCACACACGAGCGAGATGCTCGGCTTCGCCAGGGTGGAGCGGATCGAGCGGATGGGGGTGGAGCCCGTCTACGACATCGAGGTCGCCGGTCACCACAACTTCGTGGCCGAGGGCTTCGTCGTCCACAACAGCGAGGTCGTCTTCCACCGCAACCGTGAGGACCTCGAGGGCCTGGGTGTCCTCTTCTGCGACATGGACACGGCGGTGCGGGAGTACCCCGACATCGTGCGCAAGTGGTTTGGCACCGTGATCCCGCCGAACGACAACAAGTTCGCCGCGCTCAACTCGGCAGTCTGGTCGGGAGGGTCGTTCATCTACGTCCCGCCCGGAGTGAAGGTCGACATGCCCTTGCAGGCGTACTTCCGCATCAACGCGGAGAACATGGGCCAGTTCGAGCGGACGCTCATCATCGCCGACGAGGGTTCCCAGGTGCACTACGTCGAGGGCTGCTCCGCACCCGTGTACACCACCGACTCCCTGCACTCGGCGGTGGTGGAGATCATCGCGCTGCCCGGGAGCCGCATCACCTACACCACGATCCAGAACTGGTCGAACAACGTCTACAACCTCGTCACCAAGCGCGCACGGGCCGAGGCGGAGGCGCACGTCGAATGGATCGACGGCAACATCGGCTGCCTCGCACAGGGCTCCCGCGTCACCACCCCTGCGGGGACCAAGCCGATCGAGCTCGTCTCCCCCGGTGACCAGGTCCTGTCGTTCGACGAGGAGCGCGGCGAGCTGTGCTTCCGCACGGTGACGGCCAAGCGGTTCTCCGGGTACCAGCCGGTGCGGGAGGTCCGGGTCGGGGAGCGGTCCCTGCGCGTCACCGACAACCACCCGTTCTACTCGTACCGCTACGACCCCGAGCGGGCGAAGAAGTCAGGGCGATACGAGCTCGGTTACGTGCGGGCCGACGAGCTGAGCGAGGCGATCGTCCCCTCGACGTCGATCGACTACGGCCACCCGCACAAGCTCGAGCGCTCCGACACCGTCACGGCCTTCGAGGGATCGAACCAGTACGGGCAAGGTTGCGCGTCCGTCCGCTCACGGCCTTCACGGCTCGCACAGATCGAGGAGACCACCGGCGACCTCGCGTGGCTCTTCGGCCTCTTCGTCGGCGACGGGTCCATCGAGCGTGAGCCCGCACAGAACGGGGGGACGCGCTGGGCCTGCGTCACGTTCTCGACCCCCCGCGACGACCGAGCACGGCGTCGGCTCACCGACGTGATGCGCCGCCTGATGCCCGGGGTGGACCCCGAGGAGAGGCGGGACGGGGTCACCCTTCGCTGGTCGAGTACCGAGCTCGCCGACCTCTTCGAGCTGAACGGCTTTGCGTCCGGGGCCCAGCGCCTGCGGCTTCCCGACTGGGTGCTCGACCTCCCCGAGGACCAGCGGGTCGCGCTCGTCGCCGGATACCTCGACTCCGACGGGTGCGCGCCGAAGGACCGGCGCGGATTCTCGATCAAGTCCGTCAATCGGCCCCTCCTCGAGGACTTCGCGGCGGTCCTGACCTCGCTCGGCATCCCGTGCCGGATCTACACCGAGAAGGGCGCCGACGGTCCCGTCACCATCCTCGGCTACGAGTCCCGTTGCCGTGGGAGCCACCGCCTCGAGCTTAGGGCGGACGGGAGGCTGGTCGAGGCCGTGAGTGCGCCGCTTCGAGCCGCCGTGGCGCGCCAGGAGCCGTCCTCGGCGGAGTGGTCCCGCGCAGTCGGCCGATCCAACATCGTCCTCCCGGCGACGGTCGAGATCCGGCCGGCACAGGTCGGTGCCGCCGAGGTGCTCGCTCCGACGTGGGACATCGAGGTCGAGGGCACGGGCAACTTCGTCTCGGAAGGCTTCATCGTCCACAACTCCCGGCTCACCATGAAGTACCCCTCGGTGTACCTCGTGGGGCCGAAGGCCTCGGGGGAGGTGCTGTCGGTCGCCTACGCAGGACCCGGCCAGCACCAGGACGCCGGCGCCAAGATGATCCACGCGGCGCCCGAGACGACCTCGACCATCGTGTCCAAGTCGATCTCCAAGGACGGCGGCATCACCACCTACCGCGGGCTCGTCCACGTCGACCCCGGCGCCAAGGGTGCGAAGTCCTTCGTCCGCTGCGACGCGCTCCTGCTCGACGAGGAGTCGGTGTCGGAGACCAAGCCCTACATGGAGGTCGGGGAGCAGGACGCGCAGATCGGCCACGAGGCGACGGTGTCCAAGGTCGGCGAGGACCAGCTCTTCTACCTGATGAGCCGCGGCCTCACCGAGAGCCAGGCGATGGGGATGATCGTGAACGGCTTCATCGAGCCCGTGACGCGCACGTTGCCCATGGAGTACGCTGTCGAGTGGAGCCGGCTCATCGAAATGCAGATGGAAGGGTCGGTCGGTTGACGTGCGCTCGGCGCGCCGTCCCGGCGCGCCGCAGACCCTTCTTCGCGCGCCCGGTTCCCGGATGCGGGGTCAGGAGGGGCCGCCGTGCCGATGCGTGAGGAGTGCAAGCACTTCCAGAGCCGGACGTACGCATCCGGTGAGGTCGCACGGTTCTGCGTGCTCGACCTCGCCCCTGAGGCGCCGTGGCGGTGCCCCGCCGACTGCAAGTCGTACGAGCGGCGGCTGGCGGACGCCGGGTGGGTGCACGGCAGCCTCGTCGAGCCTCCTTTGGAAGACGAGCCGGACGCCCCGGCCGAGGACATGGTGGCGATACTCTCCGACGCCGAGGCGGTCGTCAGCGCGATCGCTCCCGAGGCGTTGCGCGAGGCGAGGGTGGAGGATGCACGCCGTGAAGCACGCGCCGAGCGCCGCTGGTGGCGGCGCAAGAGGTAGTGGCGTCAGTGGCCGGCTTCCGCTCCGGGACTTCTGCGGTGGGCGTGCCCGCCTCAGTCGCCGGTGAAGCGCGGCGGACGCTTCTCGATGAAGGCGTGCAGGGCTTCTGCCAGGTCCTCGGAGGCCAGCATCCCCGCGTTCCACGTCGCGACGTAGTCCAGCCCCTGGGCGACCGTCCGGCCGTCGTTCGCCGCGAGGACCGCCTTGGCACCCTGCACGGCGAGAGGGGAGAGGGCGGCGATCTCGTGGGCCAACGTGGCCGCCGCCGCGAGAAGCGCGTCGCGATCGCCGTACACCTCGTTCACGAGGCCGATCTCCCTCGCCCGTCCGGCGTCGATGTCCTTGGCGGTGAACGCCAGCTCGGCGACGTGGCCGGCGCCGACGATACGCGGCAGGCGCTGGAGCGTCCCGAGGTCGGCGACCATCGCCATGCGCGTCTCGCGCACGCTGAAGCGGGCGTCGGCGGACGCCAGCCGGATGTCGCAGGCGGTCACGAGGTCCATCCCGCCGCCGATGCAGTAGCCGTGGACGGCGGCCACGACCGGCTTCGGGCAGTCGGCGACCGCATTGATGGCGCCCTGGAGCCGGAGCACCGAGCGTCGAGTCGTAACCGCCCGGGGGGGGGGGCCCGCCGGGCCTCCCCCGCCGCCGCCGCCCGCGCCGCCTGCGCCGCCCTCGCCGCCGAGGGCCGCCCCCATCTCTTTCAGGTCGAGGCCGACGGTGAAGTCCCGGCCACGGGCCGCGAGGACGACCACGCGCACCGCGCGTTCGTCCGACAGCCTGGCCATGACACCGGGCAGCTCGTCGAAGAAGGCGCGGCCGAGCGCGTTGCGGGCTTGTGGCCGGTCGAGCCACACCGTCGCGACCTCGCCGTCGTGCTCGACGTCGAGCGCCTGCGTCGGCGGGGGCCCGGTCACCTGAGGTTCGGTCACCGGAGGTTCGGTCACCGGAGGTTCGGTCACCGGAGGTCCGGGCACCCGATCGTCCGCCACCGTGGCGACGTTAGTGCCGTTGCGCAGACCCCCCGCCGGTACACTCCGGCGCCGGTGACGGAGCAGGGAACGCGGCGACCGTGAACGACTTCAGCGCGGAGCGCGCTGCAACGCTCGGCGGCCCGGCGTGGCTCCGCAAGCGACGGACGGACGCGGCCGAGGAGCTCGCGGTCATGCCGCTGCCTTCCGAGAAGGAGGAGGTCTGGCGGTACACGCCCATCGACGACCTCCGGCTCGACGACTTCGTCCCTCGTCCCGGCGGGCGCCGGGACGACCTTGGTGACCTCGGCGCGGCGTTCCTCGAAGGGATGGCGGCGGACCTGCCTTCGCACGCCGCGCTCGTCGTCGTGGTCGACGGGACGCTCGTCGACGTGGCCCGGGCCGAACTGCCCGACGGCGTGCGTGTGGGAGGGATCCGAGACGACGACGAAGACCTCCTCGGCCAGGTCCTCTCGGGGGGCGACGCGCTCGTGCGGATGAACGACGCGTTCCACCCCGACGCCGTCGCCGTCGACGTGGCACCGGGGACGGTTCTCGACGCGCCGGTCGTGATCGTCCACTGGTGCACGGCATCGGGGGCGCAGCCCGGCGCAGACGCCGGGGCGCCGGCGAGCTTCCCGCGCACCGTCGTGCGGGTGGGGCGCGGTGCCAGCGCGCAGGTCGTGGAGGTGGTCGCCGGGCCGCCGGCGGCACCGAAGGGCCT
The DNA here is from genome assembly GCA_036796435.1 of Acidimicrobiales bacterium. Classification (GTDB taxonomy): domain Bacteria; phylum Actinomycetota; class Acidimicrobiia; order Acidimicrobiales; family RAAP-2; genus JAJYVT01. Next base: position 4,568 of record DAIRCY010000015.1, on the reverse strand, counting down.
CGTCGTCCCGGTGACCGAGCTCTCGGCAGGCGACGGCTCGCAGCTCTCGTACGCGGCGCTCCAGGTGCTCGGCGGCGACGTCTGGCACCTCGCGCGGCTCGCGGCCGTCGCAGGACGCGACGCGACGCTGCGCACGTTCACGGTGGGGCTCGGTGGTGGCTACGACCGGTCACGGACCGACGCGCTGGCTGCGGGCCAGGGTTCTACGACCGAGCTCCGGTCCGCCTACCTCGGGACCGGGTCACAGGTGCACGACATCCGCACCCTGCAGGACCATGCGGCGCCCCACACGACGAGCGACCTGCTCTGCAAGGGAGCCGTCGCCGGGACGTCGCGCTCGGTCTACAGCGGGTTGATCAGGGTCCGGCGCGGTGCAGTCCGCACGAACGCCTTCCAGACCAACCACAACCTCGTCCTCGGCGAGGGCGCGCACGCGGACTCGGTCCCGAACCTGGACATCGAGGAGAACGACGTCCGGTGCAGCCACGCGTCGACGGTCGGCCCCATCGACGAGGACCAGAGGTACTACCTCGAGTCCCGCGGGATCCCGCCGACGCGAGCGGAGCAACTGATCGTCCTCGGGTTCTTCGACGACATCGTGCAGCGCTCCCCGGTGCCTCACCTCGTCCCGCGGCTCCGCCGTGAGGTCGGCCTGCGACTCGCAGAGACGCTCGCGCTCGACCTGGAGGCAGCGGGAGATGGGTGAGCGCATCGTCCTCCTCCGGCGTGACGAGCTGGCGAGCGGAGAGGCGCGTCGCTTCGACCTCGGTGAGCACCGCATCGCGCTCGTCCGGATCGAAGACGACTTCTACGCCATCGGGGACCGGTGCAGCCACGAGGACTACTCCCTTGCCGAAGGTGAAGTCTGGGCCGACGAGCGCGAGCTCGAGTGCCCCCGCCACGGGAGCACCTTCGACCTGCGCACCGGGGAGCCCTGCTCGCTGCCCGCGACGAAGCCCGTCCCGGTCTACGAGGTGGAGATCGACGGGGACGACGTGACGGTCGTGCTGCCATGAGCCTCCTCGAGATCGAGGGGCTGCACGCGTCTGCGGGCTCGCGGGAGGTCGTGCGCGGGGTAGACCTCCGCGTCGCCGGCGGCGAGGTGCACGTGGTGATGGGACCGAACGGATCGGGGAAGAGCACCCTCGCCCATGCGCTCATGGGCAGGCCCGGGACGACCGTGACGGCGGGGAGCGTCAGGATCGACGGGACCGAGCTCGTCGGGCTCCCGAGCTGGCAAAGGGCGCGCGCCGGCCTCTTCCTCGCCTTGCAGCAGCCGATCGAGGTGCCCGGCGTGCTCGTCGAGGCGGCGATGAAAGAGGCGCTCGAGGGGAC
>DAIRCY010000015.1:0-3223 GCA_036796435.1 Acidimicrobiales bacterium | reverse complement strand
GTTCCCCTGCAGCGGGTGCTCTCCGAACGTCTGGGGATGCCGGTCAGGCTGATCCGGGCCCAGACGACGCGGCCGTCGCGGCCCGTCTGCACGAGGAGGCCGCGGCGATCGGCTTCGACGAGCGCTTCTTGCGCAGGGCGATGAACGTCGACCTCTCCGGTGGCGAGCGGAAGCGGAACGAGGTGGTCCAGCTCGGCGTCGTCCGGCCGAAGTTCGCCGTGCTCGACGAGATCGACTCGGGACTGGACGTCGACGCGGTGCGCGCCGTGGCGCGGCGCATCGAGAGGGCCACCTCGGAGTGGGGGCTGGGCGTCGTGGCGGTCACCCACTTCCACCGCCTGCTTCGCGAATTGCGCGCCGACAGGGTCCACGTGCTCGTCGACGGCAAGATCGTCGCCAGCGGCGGCCCGGAGCTCGCCGAGGAGCTCGAGACGACCGGCTACGGCGCCTACGGGGTCGACGGCGCCGCCTGAGGGCACCGAGCCGGCGAATCCTCGTGCAGCGTGGTTCGGGGGACGGTGACGTTGTCCGCGCCCCGGCGATGGGTACCGTTTCACACATGGGTAGCCGCCGAGGAGGCGAGACGCCCTCCCCTTCGGATCGCGGCCTTCGCGCGCTAGGAGAGCAGATCCAAGGGAGGGCGCAAGGCGGTCGATCCGACCTGGGATCGGCGTACGAGCCGCGCGCGCCGCAGGGCGAGGCGCGCGGCGTGCGGCGCGGCGCATCGCAGGCGACGGGCGCCGACGTCGCCGCCGGGGACCGGCTGCGGGCGCTCGGGGACGCGATCGAGCGATCCCGCGGGCACGGCGGTGGCCGCGGAGGCGGCGACCTGCGCAGCGGCGGCCCAGGAGGCGATGGCCATGGGGCAGGGGCGTTCGTGCGACGCGGCCGACGCGGCCGACGCGGGCGCCGCCCGTGGAGTACCCGCCGCAAGGTCCTCACGCCCCTGATCGCGCTCGTCGTCCTCGCACTGCTCGTCGCGGGCGGGCTCTACGCCTATGCGCGGTACCGCTACGGGGAGATCCGCAAGGTCGCCGTCGCCGGGCTCCAGCCCGTCGGGTCGGGACAGCCCTTCAACATGCTCGTGATCGGGTCCGACTCGAGGCTGGGCGCGAAGGCGTCGACAGGGGTCGGCACATCGTCGAGAGTCACCGGCCAGCGCAGCGACGTGGTCATGATCTGGCACGTGGTCCCCGCCACGAAGAAGATCACGATCCTCTCGATCCCGCGCGACACGATGACGCAGATGGTCGGGAAGGACGCGTCGCAGTTCGGGCGGTTCAACCGGATCAACGCGTCCTACAACGGCGGCCCGAGCCTTCTCGTCCGCACGATCGAGGACAACTTCGGCATCCCGATCAACCACGTCGTCGAGGTGAACTTCGCCGGGTTCAAGGGAGCCGTGGACGCCCTCGGCGGCGTCCACATGTACTTCCGCTACCCGGCTCGCGACGCCTGGTCCGGCCTCGACATCACGTCACCGGGCTGCCAGTTGCTGAACGGCACCCAGGCGCTCGCCGTCGCGAGGAGCCGGCACTACCAGTACGAGGTGAACGGGCAGTGGATCGACACACCGATCGGCGACCTCGGGCGCATCAAGCGGCAGGACGCTTTCCTCCGCGCGCTCGTGCAGACCGCCAAGCGGGAGATCAACCCCTTCAAGCTGAACTCCTTCCTGGGGTCGCTGCCCGCCGGCCTCGTCGTCGACAAGACATTCTCACTCGACGACCTCCTGCGGATGGCGATCGACTTCCACTCGCTCACACCGAACGCGATCACCACCTACACGTTGCCGACGACCACAGTCGGGGCCGTCACACCGTGGGGCGACGTCCTCTTCGTCACCCAGCCGGCGGATCAGCAGTTGCTCGTGAACATCTTCGGCAACGAGCTGAAGCGCCCGAGCGCACCGCCACCGGGGACGACACTGCGGCCCGAGCAGCCGCCGTCGGTCTCACCCTCGCCGCCGGCGAGCTCGACGACCGGTGCCTCGCCGGGCGCGAGCACGGCGTCGACCCCCGCGCCCAACTCGACGCCCACATTCGACCCGACGCCCTGCACCCCCTGAGGCTCCCACCCCCGAGGTCTGCCCGGCGTCCGTCAGGTGCCGGCCGCCTCGTCGAGGGCTTGGGCGAGCGCGTTCCAGCTCAGGGTGGCGCACTTGATCCGGACCGGGAACTTCACCACGCCCTGGAGCGCCGCGAGCTCTCCGATCTTGCGGACGTCCGCGAGCCCGTTGCCTCCGGCGTGCCCGGAGCTCTCGCCGTCGGAGCTCTCGCCGTCGGAGCCGTCGCCGTCGAAGCCGTCGCCGGCCGCGCCTTCGGGCTCGGAGCCGAGGGTCGTCTCGTGGATGGACATCATGGACTTGAACGTCTGGATCAGTGCTCGCGCCTCTTCGAGCGTCTTGCCCTTCACACCCGAGGACATGAGCGACGCCGACGACTGGCTGATCGAACAGCCGCTGCCGGAGAATTTGATGTCGCTCACCTTGCCGTCCTCGACGAGGATCGTGAGGACGATCTCGTCGCCGCACAGTGGGTTGAACCCCTCCACCCTGTGCGCAGGGGGCGACTCGAGCTCGCCGCGGTTTCGCGGCGAACGGTAGTGGTCGAGGATGATCTCCCTGTAAAGGTCCTCGAGATCGGTCACGAGAACAGCCTCCCCGCTTCGGTGAGTCCCTCGATCAGCGCGTCGATGTCGTGTTCGTCGTTGTACGTCCCGATCGACGCACGGGCGGTGGCGGTGACGCCGAGGACGCGCATGAGCGGCTTCGCACAGTGGTGCCCCGGGCGGACGCAGACGGCGTACTGGTCGAGCACCTGCGCGAGGTCGTGAGGGTGGACGTCGCGGAACCCGAGCGACAGCACGCCGCCACGGTCTTCACCGGCAGGCGGCCCGAACACCTTGCAGTCCGAACCGAGCCGTTCTGAGATCGCGCCGATGGCGTACTTCGTGAGCTCTGCTTCGTGCGCCCGGACGCTCGCCATGCCGAGATTCGAGAGGTAATCGACCGCCGCGGTGAACCCGACCGCCTCGGCGATCGGCGGCGTGCCCGCCTCGAAACGGTGCGGCGGCTCTGCCGGCAGGAAGCGGTCGAGGCGGACGTCGAGGATCATCCCGCCGCCACCCAGGAAGGGCGGCATGGACTCGAGGAGCTCGGCCCTCGCCCACAGCGCTCCGATGCCGGTCGGCCCGAGCATCTTGTGGCCGGAGAAGGCGAGGA
>DAIRCY010000014.1:39048-39884 GCA_036796435.1 Acidimicrobiales bacterium | reverse complement strand
CGGCACGGGGTTTCCGGGCGACTTCTACATCAACTACCACCTCTACCGGCTCGTGTTCCCGGTGACGGCGCTCGGCCGATTCGTGCACGGGGGAGGCCCCCGTGGGTGACGTGATCCTCCTCGCACCATCCGGGGTAGAGGCGCACTTCATGGGCGCGGACACCGTGGTCACCGGCACGGGAGCTGCACCGGTCGCAGAGGCGATCTCCCGGCTCCTCCCCACCCTCCCTGCCGACGCGGCGGTCGCTGTCGCCGGCACCTCCACGCGCGTGCGCGCGGACCTCGTCCCCGGCCAGCTCGTAGTGGCGGACGAGCTGTGGGCCTCCCACGACGGCGCGCCGCCGCGCCTCGTGCGCCGGATCCCCTCGGCGGCGCTACTGGCGAACGACCTGCGCCGCGAGGGCCACCTGGTCACCGTGGGCCCGGTCCTCTCGACCGCCGAGTGCCACGTCGCCGAATCCGAGGTCACGAACAGCAGCCATCCGGCGCGCTCGGGTGCGCTCGTGTTCGACCACGACTCGGCGTGGGCCGCCGCGCTCGCGGAAGGGGACCGGCCGCTCGCGGTCGTGCGCGCGGTCGAAGAGGTGCGCGGTCCGGGCGCGATGGCCGCCGTCGACACCCGCCGCGCTGCCGCGTCGCTCGCCGCAGTGCGGGCGCCGATCGAGCGCTGGGCGCGGGCCTGCCTCGCGCGCAAGGTCGTGCTCGCCGCGCCCCGATCGTTCTGCGCGGGGGTCGAGCGTGCCATCACCACCGTCGAGCCGGTCTGCGATCGCTGGGCAGCGTTCGGGTGGGCGGCCCGGGAGGTGGACGGTCACGACGTGGGTGCGCTCGAAGAG
>DAIRCY010000014.1:38364-39038 GCA_036796435.1 Acidimicrobiales bacterium | reverse complement strand
CCCCGATCGTTCTGCGCGGGGGTCGAGCGGGCGATCGAGATCGTCGAGCGCGCCCTCGAGCGTTACGGCGCGCCCGTCTACGTCCGCCGCCAGATCGTCCACAACACCCACGTCGTGGGCCGGCTCGCCTCGATGGGCGCCGTCTTCGTCGAGGAGCTCGACGAGGTCCCCGACGGCGCGACCGTGGTGCTCGCCGCGCACGGCGTCTCCCCCGACGTCCGGATCGAGGCCGCGGGGCGCCAAGGGTTCACGGTGATCGACGCCACGTGCCCCCTCGTCGCCAAGGTCCACCACGAGGCGCGCCGCTACGCGGCACGCGGGTTCCACATCGTCCTCGTCGGCCACGACGACCACGAAGAGGTCGTCGGCACCTACGGCGAGGCGCCGGACCGCACCCACGTGGTGGCGTCGTCCGCGGAGGTGGCCGGACTCGACCTTTCGCCGGAGAAGCCCGTCGCGTACCTCACCCAGACGACGCTCGCCACCGACGAGACGGCCGAGGTGATCGACGCGCTCCGCCGGCGGTTCCCCGACCTGGCCGGCCCGAGCGCCGACGACATCTGTTACGCGACGCAGAACCGCCAGGATGCGGTGCGCGCGATCGCCCGCGAGTGCGACCTTATGCTCGTGGTCGGCTCGTCCAACTCGTCGAACACGGCGAGGCTGGTGGAGGT
>DAIRCY010000014.1:30897-38354 GCA_036796435.1 Acidimicrobiales bacterium | reverse complement strand
GGCTCGACGGTGCAAGCACCGTCGGAGTCACCGCTGGTGCGTCCGCCCCCGAGTCCCTCGTGACCGACGTGGTCCGCGCACTCTCGACGCTCGGGCCGCTCGACGTCGACGAGCGCAGGACCACGTCAGAAACCGTCCGATTCGCTCTCCCCCCACAGGTGCGCTGATGCCAATTCCCTTGAAGCAGAACATGAAGATCGGGGCACATCTGCTCCGGCAGCGGATGAAAGGCCGCAAGTACTACCCGTTCATCGTCGAGATCGAGCCGCTGTTCGCGTGCAACCTCTCGTGCCCCGGGGGCGGGAAGATCCAGCACCCGACGGACATCCTGCGCAAGCGCCTGTCGGTCACAGACGTGGTGCAGGCCGTCGAGGAGAGCGACGCCCCGATGGTGTCGATCGCCGGCGGCGAGCCGCTGCTCCACCCGCACATCGTGGAAATGGTCGAGGCGCTCGTGAAGCGCAAGGTCTACGTGTACCTCTGCACGAACGCCGTCCTCCTCATGCGCCGCCTCGAGAAGTTCACGCCGAGCGAGTACTTCTCGTTCGTGGTGCACATGGACGGGCTCCGCGAGCGCCACGACGCAGCGGTCGACCGCGAGGGCGTCTTCGACACCGCGGTCGAGGCGATCCGCGAGGCGAAGAAGCGCGGCTTCCGGGTCACCACCAACTCCACCTTCTTCAACACCGACTCGCCCAAGACCGTGCGAGACCTCCTCGACTTCCTGAACGACGACCTGAAAGTCGACGCCATGATGATCTCGCCGGCCTACGCCTACGAGAAGGCGCCGGACCAGGAGCACTTCTTGGGCGTGGAGCAGACGCGCAAGCTCTTCCGGGACGCCTTCGACGGGAAGCGCAAGAAGTGGCGGCTCAACCACTCGCCGCTGTTCCTGGACTTCCTCGAGGGCAAGAAGGACTTCCAGTGCACGGCGTGGGGGATCCCGAGCTACTCGGTGCTCGGCTGGCAGCGTCCCTGCTACCTCATGTCCGACGGCTACGTCTCGTCCTACAAGGAGCTGGTCGAGACGACCGACTGGTCGAAGTACGGGAGGGGGAAGGACCCGCGCTGCGCCAACTGCATGGCGCACTGCGGCTACGAGCCCTCCGCCGTGATCGCCTCCATGGGCTCGCTGCGCGAGTCGCTCCGGGCCATCGTGAGCACGCACTGACCGCCGTGACCACCGTCCACCACGGGAGACTGCAAGAGGGCGCCGTCGGGCAGGACCTCGCGCGCACCGACGGTGCCGGCGGTGCCAACGGGAACGGCCACGCTCCCGGCCGCGAGACCAACGGGCACGCCCCCGTCGCTGAGGTGGCGGTCCCCGAGATGCTGCGCGACCTCACGCCCGAGCGGCTCCGGGCGATGGACCGGACGACGCTCGACCGGCTCGCGGCCGAGATCAGGCGCTTCCTCGTGTCGTCGGTGTCGCTGACCGGCGGCCCCCTGGGCTCGAACCTGGGCGCAGTCGAGCTCGCGCTCGGCCGACCCGATCGTGTGGGACACCGGCCACCAGGCCTACGTGCACAAGCTCGTCACCGGACGGGCGGAGGGGTTCACGCAGCTCCGCAAGGCCGGGGGCCTCTCGGGCTACCCGAACCGCGCCGAGTCGGCCCACGACCTCGTCGAGAACAGCCATGCGTCGACGGCGCTCGGGTACGCGGACGGCCTCGCCCGCGCGCGCGACGCGCGCGGAGAGCACCACCACGTCGTCGCCGTGGTCGGCGACGGCGCCCTCACGGGCGGCCTCGCCTACGAGGGGCTCAACAACATCGGCGTCGCGCGACGCCGGGTGGTGGTCGTCCTGAACGACAACGGCCGCTCGTACGCTCCGACCGTCTCGCCGCTCACGACCGCGTGCCGTGCGGCGGCGGACAGGGCCGCGCGCGGTCGGGCAACAGAGGGCTTCTCGGCCCCGCGCGCCTTTTTCGAGTCGCTCGGCTTCGCCTACACGGGCCCGGTCGACGGCCACGACGTCGACGCCCTCGAAGCCGCGCTCCGTGCCGCAGGGTCGGCCGACGGCCCGGTCGTGGTGCACGTCCACACCGTGAAGGGCCGCGACTACCCGCCGGCCGAGCTCGACGGGGAGAAGTGCCTGCACGACGTGTCCCCCTTCCACGTGGCGACGGGGCTGCCCCGGGTGCCCAAGGGGTCGGTGGCGTCGTACACCGAGGCCTTCGGCACCGCCATCGTGCGCGAGGCCGCCACCCGTCCCGAGCTCGTCGCGGTGACCGCCGCGATGACCGGGCCGACGGGCCTGATCCCCTTCGCAGAGCGCTACGGCGACCGGTTGATCGACGTCGGGATCGCAGAGCAGCACGCGGTGACCTCGGCGGCGGGGATGGCCATGGGCGGGCTCCGCCCGGTGGTCGCTGTGTACTCGACCTTCCTCAACCGGGCCTGGGACCAGGTCGTCCACGACGTCGGCCTCCACCGGCTCCCCGTCGTGTTCTGCCTCGACCGCGCCGGGGTGACCGGCGACGACGGCCCCAGCCACCACGGGATCCTGGACCTGGCGCTGCTCACGAAGGTTCCCGGCATGACCGTGCTCGCCCCGTCCTCCTACGAGGAGGTGGCCGTGATGCTCCACGACGCCCTCTCCCACGACGGCCCGGTGGCCATCAGGTGGCCCAAGACGGCGGCCCGCCGTGCCGCAGAGACCGGCGAGGGGTTCCGGGCGCGCCGGGTGCGCGGCGGCGACGGGTCGGTCTGCCTGCTCGGCGTGGGCAAGCTCCTCGAGGCGTGCGAGCAGGCGGCGGCCGGGCTCGCAGCCGACGGCGTGGCTGCCTCGGTGTGGGACGTCCGCGTCGCGACGCCGCTCTGCCCCGAGATGCTGGCCGACGCCGCGTCCCACGCGGTGGTCGTCACCGCGGAGGACGGCATCGTCGAGGGCGGCGTGGGTTCTGCGATCGCGACGGCCCTTCGCACGGGCGACCCTGCCCGCGGCCGGGCGCCGTCGCCCGCGGCCGTGGTGACCTGCGGCCTGCCGCTCGCCTACCTCCCCCAGGGGAAGCCCGACGACATCCTCGCCGCGCACGGCCTCGACGGTCGGGCGATCGCGGGTGCCGCGTTGCGCGCGCTCGGCGCGCGGCCGGGACGCACCGGGAGGGAGAGCTGAGCCCCCCGTGGCGCACCGCAGCCGGCTGAACACGCTCGTCATCGACGTCCCCGGCACACGGTTCGCCGACGCCGTCGCCTTCTGGGCGGCGGCCCTCGGTCGCCAGCCCAACAGGGACCCCGCCGAGGCCCAGCCGTACCTCCGCCTCGAGGGCGCGAACGCGCTTGCCGGCGTGGTCCTCCAGAAGATCGACGAGCCGGCCCGCTACCACGTCGACGTCGCGACCGACGACGTCGCTGCCGAGGTGCAGCGCCTCGTGGCTGCCGGCGCGACGGTGGTCGGCCCGGTCGAGACATGGGTCGTGCTCAGGGATCCCGCAGGCCTCTTCCTCTGCGTCATCCCCGCCGAGGACGACGACTTCCAGGCGAGCTCGACGGTCTGGGAGTAGGGCGAGCAGACAGCCGGCGTCAGCGAGGACGTGTGTCGGTGGACGCGGCGTCCGCGGAGCGCCCGAGCATCCGGGCGACGACCACCATGCACTGCTCGAAGACCTCGCTCGGGATCGCCGGCCTCCCGTCCCAGACGACCCAGCGCATCCCGACCAGCTGACCGACCGCGATCAGGGCCCAGGCGAGGACCGTCGGATCGCAAGGCTCGACCTCGCCGGTGGCCATCGCCGACTCGAGCGCCCGCACGTACCCCTCGATGATCTTCTCGTAGTGGCGCCGCATCGCCTCGGGCGCGATGAACTCGGCCTCCCGGATCACCCGGAAGAGCGCCGGGTGCTCGGCGGTGAAGCGGAAGAACGCCGCGAAGCCCCGCCGCTCCGCTTCGAGCCTGTCGCCGCCGCCCGCGGCCGCACCCTTCGACATCTGCTCGCGAAGCCGCGAGTTCAGGTCCGCGACCAGCTCTTCGAAGATCTCCTGCTTCGAGCGGAAGTAGATGTAGAACGTCCCCTGCGCGACGCCAGCCCGCTCCACGATGCGCACGATCGAGGCGTCGTGAAAGCCGTGCTCGGCGAAGACCGCTTCGGCGGCGTCGAGCAGTCGCCGGCGGGTCCTGCGGCCGCGTGCCTCGCGTCCGCCGCCGCGCGGCGGACCGTCGCCGGCCGAGCCGTTCTGACCAGTGGCGGTGGACGTCATCGGCCGAGGCACCCCCGAGGTTCCGACCGTCATGTACGACAGGTGAATCGCCTGTCATTCAAGTGAGCCGCCGCCAGGTTGTCAAGCAGGAACAGGCCGCCGCGCAGGCTGGTGACACGCAGGGTGCGGCCGCTTGACAGGAGTGTTGCGATCGTGTAATCCGTCAACTGATTCACCTGTCATGTCGCGTGTGGCGCGGGCAGTGGTCGGGGGGAGGACGATGGCCGTCGAGCCGGTGCTCGAGCTCCAAGGGGTGAGCGTCACCTACGGGGGCGTCGTGGCTGCCGAGGGGATCTCCCTCGTCGTGCCGAGCGGCGGGGCGGTATGCCTCCTCGGTCCGAACGGCGCGGGCAAGACGACCATCCTGCGCGCGATCTCTGGGATCCTCGGCTTCCACGGCGGCCGCATCACGGGGGGGCGAGTCCTTTTCAAAGGACGAGACGTGACCGGCTTCTCCGCCGACCGGCTGGTGCGCCAAGGGATCAGCCAGGTGCTCGAGCGGCGCCACGTCTTCGCGGACCTCACCGTCGCGGAGAACCTGCGCTCGGGTGCTTTCGTCACGCGCGACCGCAAGCGCGCCGCGCAACGCCAGGAGATGGTCGTCGAGCTCTTCCCGATCCTCCGCGAGCGGTTGCGGCAGCAGGCCGGCCTGCTTTCGGGCGGGGAGCAGCAGATGCTCGCCATCGGACGGGCCCTCATGGGCGAGCCGACGCTCCTCCTCCTCGACGAGCCGTCGCTCGGCCTCGCCCCGCTCGTGGTGGGCGCGATCGGCGACGCGCTGCGCGCGGCGCGTGCCCGCACCGAGATGTCCATCCTCCTCGTGGAGCAGTCGAGCGCGATGGCCGGCGCGGTGTCCGAGCACGGCTACCTCCTCGAATCCGGCCAGATCCGATCCGACGGGCCGACCGCGACGCTGCTCGCCGACGACACCGTCCGCTCCGTCTACCTCGGGGCCTCGGTGTGACAACCGCCGGCGCGACCCCAGGCGCGACCCCAGGCGCGGCCGCCGGCGTGGCCCCCGGCACGGCAGCGGACGCGACCGCCCACTCGGCTGCGCGTGCGCTCGAGGTGGAGAACGTGAGCCTGCGCTTCGGCGCGCTCTGGGCACTGTCGGAGGTGACGTTCGACGTCGGGGAGCACGAGCTCTTCGCCATCATCGGCCCGAACGGCGCCGGGAAGACCTCGATGTTCAACTTGCTGAGCCGCGTGTACGACCCGACGCAGGGAAGGATCCGGTGCTTCGGCCAGGACATGGCGCGCCTGCGCCCCCACCACCTCGCCCGCGCCGGCATCGCCCGCACCTTCCAGAACCTCGGCCTCTTCCCCTATTCGAGCGTGCTCGACAACGTCCTCGTCGGCCGCGGCCACCTGATGCGGGCGGGAACGCTGCGTGCGGGGCTGATGCTCCCCTCCGCGCGGCGAGAGGAGCGGCGCAACCGCGACGCCGCCATGGAAGCGATCGCGGAGGTCGGCCTCTCCCGCGTCGCCCACTTCCCGGTGGGCGCCCTCCCCTACGGCCTCCAAAAGCGCGTGGAGCTCGCTCGCGCCCTCGCCATGGAGCCGAAGATCCTCCTCCTCGACGAGCCGGTGGCCGGTATGAGCCGCGCGGAGCGCGGCGAGATCGTCGACCTCGTGCGCACGTTGCACGAGCACCGGCCGATGGCGATGGTGCTCGTCGAGCACGACATGGGCGTCGTGATGGGGCTCGCCCACCGGATCCTGGTGCTCGACTTCGGCCGGCCCATCGCCCTCGGGACGCCCCAGCAGGTCCAGACCGACCGCGAGGTGATCCGGGCCTACCTCGGGGAGCCACCCGCCCAGGGGTCCGGCGTGGCGGCGGGGGTGCCGGGTCCGTGACCACCTTCGGCCAGCTCATGTTCGCCGGCGTCGCGCTCGGGGCCATCTACGCGCTGGTGGCGCTCGGCTTCACCGTCGTCTACCGCTCGAGCCGGGTCATCAACTTCGCCCAAGGGGCGCTCCTCGCGCTCGGCGCGTTCGTCACCTCGTGGCTGGTGCTCACCGAGAACCTCCCCTTCTGGGCCGCCTTCCTCGTCGGCGCGCTCGCCACGGGCCTCGTCGGCCTCGGCTTCCAGCTGTTCGTCGTGCGATTCGCGATCGGCCGTCCCGAGTTCACCATCGTGATGCTCACCTTGGGGCTCGCCGCGGTCATCGGCGCGGTGCTGCCGACGCTGTTCGGCAACTACCCGCGGAGCAACGGCGACGTGTGGGGGTCGGCGTCGCTGCACGCGGGCAGCTTCGAGTTCTTCTGGGTGCAGATCTGGACCATCGTCGCCGCCATCGTCGTGCTCGTCGTCTACGGGACCTTCACCCGTTTCACCCGTTACGGCCTCGCCATGCGGAGCGCGGCGCTCGACCCCGAGGCGGCGATCGCGGTCGGCATTCCGCTGCGCCGCGTCTATGCGACCGCGTGGTTCATCGCCGGGGCTGTCGCCTGCATCGGCGGCGTTTTCCTCGGCGGCTATCCGAGCAGCGTCAGCCCCACAATGAGCAACATCGCGCTGCTCGCCTTTCCCGCCATCATCCTCGGAGGGCTCGACTCGCCCACGGGCGCGATCGTCGGCGGCTTTGCGATCGGGGTCGTCCAAGAGCTCGTGCAGGGCTACCAGCCCCAGAACGCGCCGTGGCTCGGCAACGACTTCTACCTGATCGCTCCCTACCTCGTCATGATCCTCGTCCTTCTCGTCCGGCCCTACGGGCTGTTCGGGTCGCGACCGGCGGAGCGGCTGTGAACGTGGTCTCGTCGCAGGAGACGGGCGCGGCGGCGCCGGTCGCCGACCCAGGCTCCGAGGCGCGCGCGACGGGCTCGGCCGGGACGGCTGCGAAGGTGGTGCCGGGACGGGCATCGCTTCGGGCACGCGTCGTGATCGGCCTCGTGATCGCGGTGGTGGCGGTGGGGACGCCCTGGTGGGTCGACGGCTACTGGCGCTCGACCTTCGCCTTCGTGCTGATCGCCGCCATCGGCGCGCTCGGCCTCGACGTGCTCACCGGGTGGACCGGCCAGATCTCGCTGGGGCACGCGTTCTTCCTCGCGGCCGGCGCGTACGTGGGCGGCTACATCGGCGCGCACTTCGACATCACGGCAGCCGTGTGGATCCCCGCCGCCGCCGTGGCGGCGGGGGTGCTCGGGGCGATCATCGGGCCGGCGGCGTTGCGGCTGCGGGGCCTGTACCTCGCGATCGTGACGATCGGGCTGATCTACATCGGCTACTACATCCTGCAGACCTGGACATCCTTCT
>DAIRCY010000014.1:27349-30887 GCA_036796435.1 Acidimicrobiales bacterium | reverse complement strand
GGGCCCGGTGGCGAGTCGCTCCCGGCGGTGACCTTCGGCTCGTGGAACTTCGCCAACGGGGTGACCGTCGCGGGCCACACCTTCACAAAGAACGAGTGCTACTACTACCTCGCGCTCGTCCTGCTCGCCCTGGCGATGCTCTACGTCCGCAACGTCGGCCGGTCGAACCTCGGGCGGAGCATGGTCGCCGTGCGGGACAGGGAGCTCGCCGCCGCAGTGATCGGGGTGAACGTCGCACGCACCAAGATGCGGGCGTTCGTGATCTCCTCGGTGCTCGCCGGGGTCGCGGGCGCCCTCTACGGCTCGTTCCTCAGCTTCGCGGTGACCGGGGACTGGGGCCTGCTCCTCTCGATCCAGTACGTGGTGATGATCGTCGTCGGCGGCATGGCGTCGCTGTGGGGGCCGCTCCTCGGGGCGCTCTTCGTGGTGGGGCTGCCGGCCCTGCTCCAGAACGTCTCCACAACGCTCACGTTCCTCTCGAACAACGGGCCGATCTCGCCGGGCAACGCCTCGGAGATCGTCTTCGGCGTGTTCCTCGTGCTGTTCCTGCTGCTCGAGCCCGGCGGGGTCGTGGGGGTCGTCCGGAGGATCTCGAGGGGTCTCGCCCGGAGGTCGGCTCGACACGGCACCGGGGCCGGGTCGTAAGGGGCGGAAAGGCCGAGAGGGCCGAAAGGAGGTGTGGGAGGGACACCGGGTCGGATCGTCAGCCGCAAAGCGCGATGCAGTGCGGTGACGAGCAACAGCGACAAGCGAACGAAGCACGACACACAAAAGCAGTAACGAACGAGAGAGCGAGGTGAACATGTTACGAACGCTGACGAGGATCGTCGGAGCCGGCACGCTCGCTGCGTGCATGGCGATGGCGGTGGGCGTCACCACGGGGGGTGTTCCGGCGGGAGCGTCGAGCCCCTCGCCAGGCGTCACAGCGAAGCACAAGACGATCACCCTCGGGGTGATCACGCCGCTCACCGGACCGGCCGCCCTTATCGGCAAGCCGCTCACCGACGGGAACAAGGCGTACTTCGACTGGCTGAACGGCCACGGCGGCATCCACGGGTGGAAGGTGAAGCTGATCGTCAAGGACGACGCGTACACACCCCAGAAGCACGTCTCGGACTACAACACAATGGCGACAAAGGTGCTGTTCATCGCACAGTCGCTCGGGAGCCCGACGACGTCGGCCATCGAGTCGCAGGCCGCGTCCCAGCACGTCCTTCTCGGCACCGCCGCACAGGACTCGTCCTTCGTGAACCACAAGATCAACCTCGTGCAGGGCACGCCGTACGCGGTGACAGTGGCGAACGCGCTGTACTACGTCACCCACACACTGCACAAGGGCAACGCGAAGTTTGGGATCGTCTACAACAACACAGCGTACGGAAAGGACGGTCTGAAGGGGTACACCACAGCAATGAACGCGTACCACTTCAAGACAGTGGGCCAGGAGACGGCCACAGCGACCGAGACCTCCTTCACCTCGCAGGCCACCGCGCTCAAGAACGCGGGCGCGCAGTACGTGGTCGCCACGGTCCTCCCGACCGAAGCCGCCTACCTGGTCGGCACGGCGGCGCTCCTCGGCTACCACCCCCAGTGGATCCTGCAGGGCCCCGCGTGGTCCGAGTACCTCATGACGACAAGCGGGACGCCGACAGGCAAGCCGACGCCGGCGGAGGGTGCGATGCAGGGCGCCTGGGTGATGGGCTACCTCGCGGCATGGGGGACAACGAAGTCCTCCGGCATGAGGCTGATGCTCAAGGCGACCCACAAGTACTTCGCCACCCAGATCCCCGACGGCTATTACGAGTACGGCTTCGGGCAGGCGTGGATCGAGGCGAAGCTGCTCGCCAAGGTGGTCAAGTCGGGCCACATCACCCGCGCAGAGGTGCTCAAGGCGAAAGAGCACCTCGGCAAGGTGTCGACCGGCGGGCTCCTGCCGGTCGCCAGGTACACGCCCAAGAACGGCCCGGCGGACCGGACGACCGAGATCGGCCAGGTCACAAAGACAGACGGCGCCCAGGGCTTCGTCAAGGTGATCAAGGGGTTCTTCACCACCAAGGTCGCCAAGAAGATGACCTTCACATCGTCGCCGACAGGATGACCCGACACGTCCGATGACCGTGGAACCCGGGCGCGGGTCGGCGCGTCCGGGTTCCCCTCCCGCGCCGAGGGACAAGATCTCTCGATAGGCCGCTGGATCTGCGACCGCGCCCGGGCGACGCCCGGCCGGATGGCGATCGAATGGAACGGCCGGGCGATCTCCTACGCGCGCCTCCACGAGGCCGCGCATGCCGCGGCGGCGCGCATGAGCTCGTTGGAGCACGGCGACCGCGTCGCCGTGCTCGCCGCCAACCGGCCGGAGTACGTCGCGCTCGTCTTCGGCGCCGCGATGAGCGGGCGCGTCCTCGTCCCGCTCAACTGGCGCCAGTCACCCTCGGAGCTCGCCTTCCAGATCGAGGACGCCGGCGCAGCCTGGCTCGTGACCGAAGAGGCGTTCGAAGCTCAGGCTCGCGAGGCGCTCTCGTGTCGGCGCGGCACTCCCGTCGAGCTCGCCGGCATCGTCGAGGTCGCCGCGATCGGCGGCGGCGACGGGGGCCAGAGCAAGGGCGGGGACGTTCGCACCGGCTCGCGTGAGGTCCCCTCGTGCTGTGACGACTCAGCCGGGGTCGGCGACGGGACACCGCTCTTCGTCTTCTACACGTCGGGCACCACCGGCAGGCCGAAGGGCGCAGTGCTCAGCCACGCCAACGTGTTCTGGACCAATCTGTGCTTCGACCGGATGGCGGACGTCGCATCGAACGACGTCGTCCTCCAGGTGCTGCCCCAGTTCCACGTGGGGGGCTGGAACTGCCAGCCGCTCCTCGCCTGGTGGAAGGGTGCGACCGTCGTGCTCGAGCCCGCATTCGATCCCGGGCGGATGCTCGAGCTCGTCGAGGCGCGCCGGGTCACCACGATGATGGGGGTGCCCGCCAACTACCAGTTCCTCGCATCCCACGATCGGTTCGACACGACGGACCTCTCGAGCCTTCGCTACGTGCTCGTCGGCGGCGCCCCGATGCCCGAGACGCTGCTCCGGCGCTGGCAGGAGCGCGGGGTCCGCATCGTCCAGGGGTACGGGCTCACCGAGGCCGCGCCGAACGTGCTGTGCCTCCCCGCAGAGGACGCGGCGCGTCGGCTCGGGTTCGCAGGCAAGCCCTACCCTCACGTCGATGTCGGGCTGTGCGACCCGGAGAGCGGCGCGCTCCTCGAAGGCGCGGCGACCGGAGAGCTCGTCGTCCGGGGACCCAACGTCTTCACCGGCTACTGGCGGAACCCCGACGCGACCGCCCGAGCGATGCGGGGTGGCTGGCTGCACACCGGCGACGTCGCCGAGCGCGACGCCGAGGGCTTCTACCGGATCAGGGACCGGATCAAGGACATGTACATCTCGGGCGGCGAGAACGTCTACCCCGCGGAGGTCGAGACAGTGCTCACCGCGCACCCCGAGATCGCCGAGGCCGCCGTGATCGCGGTGGCCGACGACCGGTGGGGCGAGGCGGGG
>DAIRCY010000014.1:0-27339 GCA_036796435.1 Acidimicrobiales bacterium | reverse complement strand
ACGGCCTCTACGTGTCCGACGTCCGCGTGCTCTCGGGGCTCGCCGTCGTCGTGACGCTCCCCGGAAGCAGTCTCGACGAAGAGGCGGTCCGCGCCTGGTGCGCCGAGCGGCTCGGCCGGTACAAGGTGCCCCGCGACGTCCGCTTCGTCGACCGGCTGCCCCGGTCGGCGATGAGGAAGGTGCAGAAGGCCGAGCTGCGGTTGCGCTTCGGCGCGAAGGCACGAGGATGAGCGGCGCGGTCCGCCTCGCGGCAACGGCGTCGTACCTGCCGTCGCGCTGGATGACGGCCGGGGAGATCGCGGCCGCCTCCGGGATCCCCGAGCGCGTCGTGGTCGAACGGTTCGGAGTCCGAGGCAAGCACATCGCCGCCGCGGACGAGCACATCAGCGACCTGTCGGTGACGGCCGCCTCGGCGCTCCTCCGAGAGCGCGACGTCGACCCCCGCACGCTCGACGTCGTCTGCTACTTCGGCTCGTCCTACAAGGAGTACCCGGTCTGGCAGGCGGCGCCCCACATCGCCCACCGGCTGGGCGCGGAGGGTGCCTTCGCGCTCGAGCTCGACTACGTGTCGTGCGGCGGGCCCGTCGCGCTGCGGATCGCCCGCGACATGCTCCGCGCCGAGCCGGAGCTCTCCCGGGTCCTGCTCGTGGGCGCGTCAAGGGAGTCCCACCTCCTCGACTACCGCAACGAGCGCTCGCGCTTCATGTTCAACTTCGGCGACGGGGCGGTGGCTGCCCTCGTCACCCGGGAGGACGACACAGCCGCAGACGGGGCGCCCGAGGTGCTCGCCTCCGCGGCGGTGACCGACGGCTCGCTCTCCCTCCAGGTGAAGGTGCCGATCGGGGGCAGCGCACGGCCGTGGCGGGACGGGGACGGCCCGCAGTGCCTGGACGTGGAAAGCCCGGCCTCGATGAAGGAGCATCTCGACAAGGTCTCGATGTCCAACTTCACCTCCGTCGTGCACGACGCGATGACCCGGAGCGGCGTCGGGGGGCGGCCGATCTCGCTTCTGTGCCCGCTGCACATGAAGAGGTCGATGCACGAGGCGGTCTGCGAGTCGCTCGCGGTCCCGCTCGAGCGCGCGATCTACCTCGACGACACCGGCCACATGAGCGGCGTCGACTCGCTCCTCGCCTTCGACCGCGCGACGCGTCTCGGGCTCGTGGGGCCCGGTGAAGTGGTCGTGCTCCTGGCCGCGGGGACCGGCTACACGTGGACGGCGACCGTCCTGGAGATGCCCGCGGTCGCAGAGGTCGGAGCCGCAGCCCCTCCCGGCGCCGCCACCGGCGGCACGGGGGACGAGGACGAGGACGGGGACGAGGACGAGGACGAGGCGGACGAGGACGAGGACGACGCGGACCCCGAGGAGGACGCCGCGTAAGTCGAGCCGGCGACCAGGGTCGAGGACCGTCTAGGACTGCTCGTCGAAGAACGAGCGCAGCGCGGTGCCCGTCTCCTCCGTCCGGTCCGAGAAGAACAGGTGGCTCGCCCCCTCGACCATGACGAGACGCGCCCCGGGGATCCGCTCGGCGAGCACCGGCGCGTTCTGCGGGTTGACCAGCTTGTCGATCGTGCCGTGGACGACGAGGGTGGGCACGGCGATCTGGCGGAGCCGGTCGTAGGTGCCGCCGTGGGCGAGCACCGCCTGGAGCTGGTTGGTGTAGCCCTCCGGCGAGGTCGGCTGGCGAAGCCGGACCTCGATGTCCTCTTCGACGACCTCGTCTGGCGTGTCGGGCGCGTAGACGAAGGGGCGCGACGCGTACGCCGCCTCGCGCGGTGTGAGC
Source organism: Acidimicrobiales bacterium (assembly GCA_036796435.1). Lineage (GTDB taxonomy): Bacteria > Actinomycetota > Acidimicrobiia > Acidimicrobiales > RAAP-2 > JAJYVT01. Next base: position 25,555 of record DAIRCY010000014.1, on the reverse strand, counting down.
GACGCGCGTCGCGTCAGCATCTCGATCGCGGCCGGGTCGGGCGGGATGGCCTCGGGCCCGTTGGCGTGCGTGCAGGCGAGAACGAGCGACCGGACGCGTGACGGATGGCGCAGGACGATCTCCTGGGCGATGAAGCCCCCCATCGACACGCCCACGACGTGCGCGGTGTCGACGCCGGCCGCGTCGAGGACCGCGGCGGCGTCGTCGGCCATCTGCTCGACGCTGTAGGGGCCCGGCGGCACGCCGGTCGCGCCCACGCCCCTGTTGTCGAAGTAGATCGCGCGGTACCCGTCGGTGAGGTACGGCAGGATCCGGTACCACATCGCCGAGGGATAGCCGAGGCCCATGACGAGCAGCACGGGGGGGCCCTCACCCTGCGAGTCCCACCAGATGCGCGCGCCGTCCCGCCCCACGTAGGCCATCTGCGCAGACCGTAGCCCACGTCCGATTCCCGCCAGACTTCCGGTACCTCGGGGCGCGACGATTGGACCGTGGTGGAGGACTTCGAGCACTGCTACCGGGCCGTGCGTTCGCGCGATCCCCGCTTCGACGGCTGGTTCTTCACCGCCGTCTCGTCCACCGGGATCTACTGCCGGCCGAGCTGCCCGGCGCGGACCCCCTCGCGCGCCCACGTCCGCTTCTACCCGAGCGCCGCGGCGGCGCAGCAGGCCGGCTACCGGGCGTGCCTGCGATGCCGCCCCGACGCGGTCCCTGGGTCGCCGGAGTGGAACGTGCGCGCCGACGTCGTGGCGAGGGCGATGCGCGCCATCGCCGACGGCGTCGTCGACCGTGAAGGCGTGGCCGGGCTCGCCGCGCAACTCGGCTACGGCGTCCGCCACGTCCACCGGATGCTCGTCGCAGAGGTCGGCGCAGGACCGCTCGCCCTGGCACGGGCCCAGCGGGCGCAGACGGCGCGCCTCCTCGTCGAGACGACCGAGCTCGGCATGGCGGACATCGCGTTCGCTGCGGGCTTCTCGAGCGTCCGGCAGTTCAACGACACGGTCCGCCAGGTGCTCGGCCGCAGCCCGACCGAGCTCCGGCGCCGCGCTGCACCGCAGCGGCGGCGGGCACGAGTCGGCGACGCGACCGCCTCGGCGCTCGCTGGGGGAGCCTCCACCATCTCCCTCCGCCTCCCGTACCGCCGTCCGATGGCGACGAGCGAGGTGCTGGCCTTCCTCGGGGCCCGGGCGGTGCCCGGCGTCGAGGCCTACGCGCAGGGGAGGTTCACCCGCGCGTTGCGCCTCCCGCACGGCCACGCGGTCGCCTCGCTCGAACCCGGCCCTGAGCACGTCGCAGCCACGCTGACGCTGGCCGCGCTGTCCGACCTGTCGGCGGCGGTGGCGCGCTGCCGGCGGCTGCTCGACCTCGACGCCGACCCCGGGGCCGTCGACGAGCTCCTCGGGTCCGACCCGCTTCTCTCCCCGCTCGTCCGGGCCACGCCCGGACGACGCGTCGCCGGGGCGGTCGACGGCTTCGAGACCGCGGTGCGAGCGGTCGCAGGCCAGCAGGTGGCGGTGGCGGGGGCACGAAACGTCCTCGCCCGTCTCGTGGCTGCGTCGGCTCCGCCGGTCGCGGTGTCGGTGCGGAGCGGCGTGGGAACGATCTCGCGCCTGTTCCCCTCGGCCGCAGAGCTGCTCGCAGCCCCTGACACAGCGTTCGCGATGCCGGCCCAGCGTCGCGGGGCGCTGCGCGCGCTCGCCCGGAGCGTGGAGGACGGCATGCTCACACTCCAGGCCGGCGCCGACCCGGCCGAGGTCGCGACGCGCCTCGTGGCGCTCCCCGGCGTCGGCCCGTGGACGGCGTCGTACGTCGCGATGCGGGCCCTCGGCGATCCGGACGTCTTCTTGGCGAGCGACCTCGGCGTGCGGCGCGCGCTCACGCGCCTCGGGGCGCCCTCGTCGCCGGCGGCCTCGCTGGCCGTGTCGGAACGGTGGCGCCCCTGGCGTTCCTACGCCTTGATGCACCTGTGGTCCCTCGCCACACCGGTGCGGGGGGAGGCAGCAGCATGACGAAGAACCACGACGAGCGGCTCGCCGCAGCTGGCGCTCGGCTCGCGGTGGATTCGCCGATCGGACCCCTGCTGCTCGCAGGGGACGAGACGGCGCTCACCCACCTCTGCCTTCCGGGGAGCACCGCCCTCGGCTCGACGGAGGGTCCGGTGCCGGCACCCCTGCGCGCCACGGCCCGTGAGCTCGAGGAGTACTTCGCCGGGCGCCGCCGGATCTTCTCGGTCCCGCTCGCGCCGCGAGGCACCACCTTCCAGCTCGCCGTGTGGAAGACCCTTGCCGGCATCCCCTACGGCGAGACGATCACCTACGCCGAGCTCGCCCGCCGGGTCGGCCGTCCGCGTGCCTGCCGGGCGGTGGGGCAGGCGAACGGCGCGAACCCGCTCCCGATCGTCTGCCCGTGCCACCGGGTGGTCGCCGCCGCCGGGCTCGGCGGCTACGGAGGGGGGCTGGACGTGAAGCGACGGCTGCTCGCCCTCGAGGGCGCCGCGCCGGGCTCGGCGTAGTCGGCCGCTCAGCCCGTCTGCGCCGCCGACACCTCCTCGATGGCAGCGGCGGTGGCGTCCGCCCCTTCCACCAACGCCCGCGCGCCGTCTGCGTCGAGGACGCCGAAAGCCGGCGCGAGGAGCTCGTCGGTGAGCGCGTCGGCCGCCGCGAGGCGCGCACGCTCGTCGTCGCCGACGTCGGGGACGTCGGCGGCCTTCCACCCGAACATCTCGAAGTCGTTCGGACGCCGGAGGAAGTGGGCCACTTTCGGCGAGAGACCGGCCGCGCGCACGGCGAGCAGGTGCGCGCTGCCGCGCAGCTCGCGAAGCACGACGGTGAGGTGCATCGCCCGGGCCGGAAAGTCCTCGGGCATCGGCTCGCCGAGCAATCCGGCGAACAGCGCCAGCGAGGCGGGCTCGGCGGCGCGCACGACCGTCTCGGCCGCCCCGCAGTACGCCTCCATCCCCCCGGTGCCCGAAAGGGCGCGCCGGCCGAGCTCGTGCGCGCACCCGAGGTACGCACGTGCCGCCCCCCTCGGCGGCACCCGATCTCTTGCGGTGTCCCACATGTGCGCGACGAGGCCGGGCTCGAAGTAGCCGAAGGCGCTCGCGACCACCGGCGCTTCCACGTCGCCGAGCACACCCCCGCGGCCGAGGAAGTAGAACCGGTACCCGTCGAGCCCGATCTCCTGCCCGCGAGCGAGCGTCTCGGGGACGAAGTAGAAGGCGGAGCCCGCTTTTCCGATGACCGGAGCGATCCGTCGGGCGAGCTCGGCCGCGGCGGCCACGGGTCCGTCGGTGGTCCCGTCGTGCGCCGCCGCCATGGGGCAACAGTAGGGCAACGGTGAGACGTGCCGGTCGCTAACGTGCCCACCATGCGCGGCGCGGTGGCGGTCGAGAGCGGCAAGGACACCGTGGAGCTCGTGGACGACCTGGAGGTGACCGACCCCGGGCCCGGCGAAGTCGCCGTCGCACTGCGTGCCGCTGGCATCTGTCACTCGGACCTCTCGGGGATGAACGGGACGATCCTCCAGCGGTTCCCCTTCGTCCCGGGGCACGAGGGTGCCGGCGAAGTGGTCGCCGTCGGCGCGGGGGTGACCGGCGTCAAAGAGGGCGACCACGTGATCGTGGCGTGGACCCCGCCTTGCGGGAAGTGCAAGGCGTGTCTGCGCGGCCAGCCGAACCTGTGCATCGACATCTTCTTCGCCCTGCAGGGGCGGCCGAGCTTCCGCCGGGGCGACGAGGGAATCTTCGGCTTTGCCGGCACCGGGACGTGGACCGAGCGGATGGTCCTCCCCGAGCAAGCCGTGGTCACGATCCCCGCGGACGTCCCCTTCGACGTCGCCGCCCTCATCGGCTGCGGCGTCACGACGGGGGTGGGCGCCGCGGTCAACACCGCCAAGGTGGCGGTCGGCTCGTCCGTGGTCGTGTTCGGGTGCGGGGGCGTCGGGATCTCCGCCATCCAGGGCGCGCGCCTGTGTGGCGCGGCCGAGATCGTCGCCGTCGACACCGTCGAGCGGAAGCTCGACGACGCGCTGCGGTTCGGGGCGACGAACGGGGTCCTCCCCGACGAACTCCCCCAGGCGATGGCGGAGGTGACGGGAGGGGAAGGCTTCGACTACGCCTTCGAGTGCATCGGCACCGCGCCCACCTTCCGAGCCGCGTGGGACGCGACCCGGCGCGGCGGCACCACGGTCATCGTCGGTGCAGGACGCGGGGACGCGGTGCTGTCGCTCAACGGGTTCGAGCTCTTCTTCTCCGAAAAGGCGCTCCTCGGCAGCTACTACGGGGGCGCCGACGTGCGCACGGAGTTCCACCGCCTGATCCGCCTGTGGCGCGCCGGTCGCCTGGATCTCGAGAGCATGGTGAGCGCGCGGCTCGACCTCGCACAGGTGAACGACGGGCTCGCGGCCCTCCAGCGCGGCGAGGTCATCAGGCAGGTCATCACCCTGTAGCAGGTCATCACCCTGTCGACCGCCCCGACCCTGCCCCAGCCCGGCGCCGCGCCGAGCCCGGGTGCAGGGCAGCGGACGTTCCTGGCCGAGTCGACCGTCTCTCGGAGAAACCGCCGAGTAGCCTCGCAACATGGCCGATCGGGAGGACGGGGCTCGCGGCGCGACGATCGAGGTGCGCGGCCTCACCAAGCAGTTCGGAACGGTCACGGCGGTGGACGACCTCAGCTTCAGCGTCCAACCGGGCCGCGTCACCGGCTTCCTCGGCCCGAACGGCGCAGGGAAGACCACGACCCTTCGGATCCTGCTCGACCTGGCGTCGGCGACATCAGGGAGCTGCGCGATCGGCGGCCGGCGCTACCGCGACATCGCAGATCCTGCCCGCCATATCGGTGCGGTGCTGGAGGCCACCAACTTCCACCCCTCGCGACGCGCCCGCGCGCACCTGCAGATGCTCGCGATCGAGTCCAACCTCGACCGCGCGCGGATCGACGTGGTGCTGGAGCTCGTCGGGCTCGCAGCCGACGCCCACCGGAAGGTCGGCGGCTACTCGCTCGGGATGCGCCAGCGGCTGCAGCTCGCCGGCGCGCTGCTCGGCGACCCCGCGGTGCTCGTGCTCGACGAGCCGTCGAACGGCCTCGACCCGCAGGGCATCGCCTGGCTGCGCGACCTGCTGCGCCATCTCGCGTCGGAAGGACGGACGATCCTCGTCTCCTCGCACCTGCTCGCCGAGATGGCCCAGACCGTCGACGACGTCGTGATCGTGTCGCAGGGACGGCTGCGGGCGCAGGGACCGCTGTCGATCCTCACCGCGCAGGCCCAGTCCTCGATGCGCGTGCGGACCCCCGAGCGGGACCGGATGGCGGCGCTCGCGCACGCAGCGGGGTACATCCCGCGGCAGCTCGGCGAGGACACGCTCCTCGTCGACGGGGCCACTCCCGAAGCGGTCGGCCGGCTGATCGCGTCGAACGGCGTCGTCGTCTACGAGCTGGTCCAGGTGAACCAGGACCTCGAGAGCTTGTTTCTGGAGCTCACCACATCGCTCACGGCGCGTCCGGAGCCGGCAGCTGCGGCGGCCTCCCGGTGACAAGTCTGCCCCGCCTCGTCCGTGCGGAGCTCTTCAAGTTCCGCACGACCCCCGGTCCGTGGGTCTGCCTCGTGGTCGTCGTCCTCTTGACCGGCCTCGGGGTCACGACCTCGTTCATCATCGGCCACGAGGGTGTCGTGCACTTCACCGCCCCGACCACGACGGTCGGCCTCCGTCGGCTGATGGGCGCGGGGTACACCGCGGCGATCGTGATGGCGCCGATCCTGGGCGTGCTGTGCATCACCACGGAGTACCGCCACCGCATCCTCACGTCGACGCTGCTGGCCCACCCCGGCCGCGCTGACGTGCTCACCGCCAAGGTGCTCGGCTCGGCGATCTTCGGGCTGTTCATGGGGATCGTGTCGTTCGCCATGATCGCGGCGATGGGCATCCCGCTCCTCGTCGCCGAGAACGGCTCGGTCTCCGGCCTGCTCCACCAGATCGGGCCCGTGGCGCCTGGCATGCTCGCCGCCTTCGTGCTCCTCGCCGTGTACGGCATGGGGATCGGGACCCTCGTGCGCAACCAGATCGCCGGGGTGATCCTGGCGCTCGGCCTCACCCTCGTGCTGGAGCCGATCATCGTGGCGATCTTCGGCTCGCTCGCGCACATCGACGTGAACTTCCTCCCGACACGGGCCACCCAGGCGCTCGCCGGCGGCCTGTCCCCGCACGGGCCCGGTGGTGCAGGACAGGGCCCGGCCACAGGGACGCTCCTCCTCAGCTGGTGGCTCGGCGCCGTCGCGCTCGTCCTGTGGGGCGTCGGCACGACCGTGATCGGCTACTTCACGACCTTCCGCCGCGACGTCACCTGACGTCCGGGCCCGACTGGCGACGGGGGCCACCGGGGTCCCGCGCCCGTCCCCACCCCCGTTGAAGGGGCCGTGTAGCGTCGAAACGAGCTCGCAACGGGGTGCACTGCGGTGGGTGGGGGGTCGACATGGGTACGGGTCCTGGTGGCGCCGGGGACACGTGAGGAGCAATGAGATGAGCACGGCCGCCGCGCGGCGCCCTGCGGTGTCCCTCTTGGGGGACACCCTGACCGGACTGAGCGCCGCCATCACCTCGCCCGCCCGATGGGCGCGACCGCGAGGTGCAACCGTCCGCATGGTCCCCTCGGTGCTGACGGTCGGCCCGCGCGACCTGCACTACGCGGTCTCCGACAACGTCGCTGCCCACGGGCCGGAGGGGCCGGACAGTCCCCCGGTGTGGGCCGTGAACCTGCACGGCTACTTCGCCGGCGGCCGCATGTACTGGCGGGAGAGCGCCCACCTCGCCGAGCAGCTCGGGTGGCGGGTGGTGAACCCCTGCCTCCCCGGCTTCGGCGGGAGCGACCCGCTCGGATGGCACGAGGTCTCGATCGGCGCGCTCGCCGAACAGGTCGCCCACCTGCTCGACCATCTCGACGCGGGACCCGTGGTCCTGCTCGGTCACTCCATGGGAGGCGCCGTCGCCGTCCAGTACGCGCACACGCACCAGGCGCAGACGCTCGGCATCGTCTATCGCGACGGCGTCGCCACCCCCGCGTGGCGTGACCGCCACGGGCCGGTCCAGGGGCTCATGGGGCTCGTCTCGCCCAACATGGCGCCGTTCGCCGACCTCTTCGCCGCGTTCGTCGCCGACGCCCCGGACCTGCTCATCGGCAGGATCGGTGCGACGGTCCGCGAGGTCCTGCCCGAGGTGCGCCAGAACGTCCGCACCATGGGGCTCACGCTGCCGATCGGCGCCATGCTGATGACGGTGGACCTGCGCGAGCAGGTGAGGGCACTCGCCGACGCGGACGTGCCGCTGCTCGCCGAGTGGGGGTCGTTCGACCAGATCGTCGGGAGCTCGGCGGCGGACGAGTTCGCCGAGTGCGCCCGCACGACGGTCCAGTGGGTGCCGGGGGGCCACTCCTGGATGCTCGCGCGCCCGCAGGGCCAGGTGGACGTGCTCGTGCGCCTCGAGAGCGGCCGTCGCTTCGTGCAGCAGGTCGACGCCCGCCGGCACGAGCTCGCCGGGAGGCGGCGCGAGCCGGCGCTCCGCGCGCTCCCCTGAATCCGCGTGCGCTGACTCCGCGCGCCCGCTGGCTCAGCGCGCTCCGCTGACTCGACGCGGCGCCCGGTCCTCGTCCAGAAGCCGCCGGAGCCGCGCACCATCGTTGCCGAGGCCGAAATCGGCCGCCGGCCATGTGGGATCCCCCTCTCCCGCCGGCGAGAAGAAGAGATACCCGGCCGCGGCCGGGCCTCCCGCCTCTCCGTCGCAGTCCGTCGCCTCCAGGGCGCCGAGCTGCGCGCGCACGTACGCCCCGCGGTCCCAGCCGTCGGAGCGGGGGGCGCCCCGGTGCGTGGAGAACCCGTCCTCGATCCAGATCGGGAGGCCAGGCGTGGCCAGGGCCTGCTCGCGGCACGACGACACGAGCGCCGCGGGGTTCGGCCGCGCCTCCCACGGCCGAACCGGGCCCCTCGAGGCAAGGACGGCGTCCAGTGCTGGAGGGAGCCAGCCGACCAGCAGGCCGTCGAGCGGATAGCGGGCACGCGCCGGCGTCGCCGACCCGTTCGACCCCGTCGTCGGCGGCGGGCCGCCTGCCCCCGGCCGGTAGGCGAGGTCGAGCGCCCGCCCGGGCGACGGGCGGCGGAAGCGACCGGCTCCGAACGGCGCGGTCGCCGCCGCGGCGCGGCGCCAGGCGACGTCCTTCAAGTCCTCGGGAGGGGCCGCTGCGTCGTGGCGGGCCCGGCGGCCGGCCACCCACTCCTCGAACGAGCCCCGGCCCACGCCGAGGGCAGGCGCGCACAGCAGATCGACGAGGAGCCGTTGCCAGTCGTAAGAGGAGGACCTCCGCACCCCGAACAGGACGTCGGCGTCGGCCTGGAGGTCGTGGACCGCGCTGTAGGCGAGCAGGTGGGCCGAGAGGAAGTTGTCGAGGACCGCCCACGCGTCGGACAGCGCGGCCGTCCGGCGGGGAGGATGCCGGCCGGCAACCCAGCCGGCGAACGCGACGAGGTTCGGGCTCCGGAGCGTCACCCAGCGGCGGCAGACCGGGCTCAAGGCGGTGACCACCGCAGCGACGTGCTCTGCGAACCGGTCGGGCGATCCCGGCGTGAGCCAGAACTCCTCCCCGAGCCACCCCGGATGGGCGACGTCGTGGAGCACCGCGACGGGCTCGAGGCCCAGAGCCCGCGCGGAGTCGAAGATGCGGGCGTAGCGGTCGAGGGCTACCTGGTCGACCTGGCCCGGGCCCGGTTCGGTGCGCGCCCATTCGACCGAGAGGGCGAGCACCGTCGCGCCCGCCTGCGCCCCCAGTTCGAGCACGCCGTCCGGGTCAGCCCAGAGGGTGCCGGGCCGGCGCGGCCGGCGCACTTTGCCGGTGAGCTCCCACGCCGACCACTGGTTCGCCGGCTCGCCGGGGCCGTTGAACCCGCCCTCGGACCGGTAGCCCGCCGCGCTCAGACCGAAGGTGGGCTGGCGCACCACGAAAGCATGGCACCTCGGCGACCGGCGGTTCTCGGGCGCCACCCCGCGACTGGCAGGCCGCACGGGACCCGGAGGTAGCGTCCTCTGCGGAGCAGCGCGAGAGCGCGCAGCGGGACCACAGTGAAGCCCCAGCGAGTGAAGCCCCAGCGAGTGAAGCCCAGCGAGTGAAGCCCCAGCGAGTCCCCGAAGGGAGAGGCGATGTCAGACGAGGTCCTGAGGGAGCGGCGCGGACACGTGGAGATCCTCACGATCAACCGCCCCGACGCCCGCAATGCGATCAACGGGGCCGTGAGCCAGGGACTCGCCGACGCGCTCGACGAGCTGGCGGAAGACGACCAGGCCTGGGTGGTGGTGCTGACCGGGAGCGGCGAGAAGGCCTTCTCCGCCGGCATGGACCTGAAGGCCTTCGCCGCCGGCGAGGGCGGCGCGGTGATGAACGCGAACGGCGGGTTCGGCGGGATCGCCCGACGGAGTTTCCCGAAACCGATCATCGCGGCGGTGAACGGGTCCGCGCTGGCCGGCGGGCTCGAGGTCATGCTCTCGTGCGACCTCGTCGTGGCCGCGGACCACGCCACCTTCGGGATCCCCGAGGCCAAGCGCGGCCTCGTCGCGGGCGCGGGCGGCCTCTTCCGGCTGCCCAAGCGGCTGCCGCTCGCGATCGCGCTCGAGCTCGCGCTGACGGGCGATCCCATCGACGCGGACCGGGCGTTCGCCCTCGGTCTCGTGAACCGCGTCGTCCCGCGCCATCAGCTCATGGAAGAAGCCCTCGTCCTGGCCGAGCGGATCGCGGAGAACGCGCCGCTGGCGGTCCGCTACTCGAAGTCGGTCATGCTGCGCGCCGTGCACGCCGACGAGGAGGAGGGCTGGCGGCTCACCGACGAGGCGGTCGGGGTCGTCTTCAGCTCCGCGGACGCGATGGAGGGCCCGGTCGCCTTCGCCGAGAAGCGCAAGCCCAACTGGCAGGGTCGCTGAGCCGGGACGCCCGGGGCCCCGCGCGATCGCCCGGCCGGATCCTCGGTTAGCCTTGGCCGCGGGCGGGTGCACGCCCGCCGAAGCAAGGAGACAGCGATGCTGGCAGACATCTTCGGGCCCGACCTGCTCATCGTCATCATCGTCCTCGCCGTCGTCCTCTTCGGCGGGGCGGCGATCCCCAAGCTCGCCCGCAACCTCGGCTCGGCCAAGCGGGAGTTCGAAAAGGGGATGAAGGAGGACGGTGGCAAGCCCGTGGAGACGACCGCCACCTCCGACGAGTCGGCTGCCTCCTAGGCGCCGGATCCCGCCGGCGGCAGTCGGGAAAGGGCTCCAGACACGTCGTCCACAGGGCCTCGAGCCTCCCACCTGCTACTTCGAATTCTCGGGGCGGGTTGGATAGTCTCCCGAGCCGTGGATCCGTCGCCGTCCGGCAACCCCTCCACCACTCCTGAATCGCACCCGGCGACCCCCGGCGCGGGGTCTGCCGGGCCTTCCCGCGTGCGGCGACCCCATGGGGCGGCCGCGGCCGCGGTCGCTGCACTGGCAGGCGGCCTCCTCCTCGCCGGATGCCAGGTCCCGACTTTCGGGGTGCACAAGGCGATCAGCACCCAGGGGAACGACTCGGTCAAGCTCTGGCAGGGCTTCTTCATCGCCGGCGCGATCGTCTTCGTCCTCGTGTTCACGCTGATCACGTGGGCCGTCGTCCGCTACCGGCGACGGAGCGACGCCGTCCCCCGCCAGACCCAGTACCACACCCTTCTCGAGATCTTCTACACGGCGGTCCCGGTCGTCATCGTGCTCATCTTGTTCGCCTTCACCTTCGTGACCGAGAACAACGTCGACGCGCTCCCCGCCCCGAAGCTGTCGGTCAACGTGACCGGGTTCCAGTGGGGCTGGAAGTTCAGCTACCCGAAAGAGCACGTCACAGTGATCGGCGTCGAGCTTCAGGACCCCGAGCTGGTGCTGCCGCAGAACGAGACGGTGCGGATCTCCCTCGCCTCACACGACGTCATCCACGGCTTCTACGTTCCGGCGTTCGAGTTCAGCCGCTACCTGCAGCCGGGCGTGATCAACAGGTTCACCGTCAACCTCCACACACTCGGCACCTACCATGGTCAGTGCACGCAGTTCTGCGGGCTCTACCACTCCCTCATGAGGTTCCGTGTGAAGGTCGTCTCCCCCGCCCAGTTCGCCTCGTGGGTGCGCACGCAGCAGTCCAGGGGGCCGAGCTCGTCGATCTCCACAGCGGAGAAGCGGGCGCTCGCGAACTCGACAAGCTACACAACGCCGACAACGGCGACAGGGGGCACAGGCTCGTGACCGACGTGATCGTCCCGCAGGTCGCCGGGGGCGAGCACGCCCACGCGCACGAGGAGCACGGCCCGACCGGGCTCATGAAGTGGATCACGACCACCGACCACAAGGTGATCGGGCTCAGCTACATGATCACCTCGATCGTGCTCTTCTACATCGCGGGCCTCCTCGCGATGGGCATCCGGGTGCAGCTCACCACACCGCACGGGACCTTCCTCCCCTTCCAGCAGTTCAACGAGCTGTTCACGATGCACGGCAGCATCATGCTGTACCTGTTCGCAGGCCCCTTCGCCTTCGGGGGACTGGCCAACTTCATCGTCCCCCTGCAGGTCGGCGCGCCCGACATGGCCTTCCCCAGGCTCAACGCCCTCAGCTACTGGCTGTACCTGGGCGGCTCGATCATGATGCTGATGGGGTTCGGCGTCGCCGGCGGGGCGGCGAACTTCGGCTGGGTGGCGTACGCGCCCCTGTCCACCGCGACGTACACGCCGGGCGCCGGCCAGGACCTGTGGATCATGGCCCTGGTCCTCACCGGGTTCTCGGCGATCTTCACCGGGGTGAACCTCGTCGCCACCATCTTCTACCTGCGCGCCCCCGGCATGACCATGTTCCGCATGCCGATCTTCACCTGGAACATGCTCGTGACCGCGATCCTGATCCTCATCGCGTTCCCGGTGCTCACGGCCGCCCTCATCATGCTGTTCGCCGACCGCCACTTCGGGACGCAGATCTACGCCGTCACGGGCTGTCATACCGTCACCGGGGCGCCGGACTTCCATGCCTGCGGTTCGGCGGTGCTGTGGCAGAACCTGTTCTGGTTCTTCGGCCATCCCGAGGTGTACATCCTCGCGTTGCCGTACTTCGGCATCGTGACCGAGATCCTTCCCGTCTTCTCGCGCAAGCCCGTCTTCGGCTACAAGGGGATGGTCTTCGCCACGATGTCCATCGCGGCCCTCTCTACGGGGGTGTGGGCGCACCACATGTTCACGACGGGGACCGTGCTCCTGCCGTTCTTCTCGCTCATGAGCCTCTTGATCGCCGTGCCGACCGGCATCAAGTTCTTCAACTGGATCGGCACGATGTGGCGGGGCGAGCTCGTCTACACGACGCCCATGCTCATGTCGATCGGCTTCCTGTTCGGCTTCCTCATGGGGGGCGTGACGGGAGTCATGCTGGCGTCGCCGCCGATCGACTTCTTCGTCCACACAACGTACTTCGTGGTGGCGCACTTCCATCAGGTGCTGTTCGGCTCCGCGGTGTTCGCGGGCTTCGCCGGCTTCTACTACTGGTACCCGAAGATGTTCGGCCGGATGTTGAACGACCGGCTCGGCCGGGTCCACTTCGTGCTGTTGTTCGTCGGCTTCTGGGTGACCTTCATGCCGCAGTACGTGCTCGGGCTGCGCGGCATGCCCCGGCGCGTGGCGAGCTACCCGACGACGCTCGGCTGGCAGTCCTGGAACATCGCCTCGACGATCGGCGCCTTCTTGATCGCGGCGTCGTTCTTCGTGATGCTCATCAACCTGTGGGTCTCCTGGCGCTACCCGGTCCCCGCGGGCGACAACCCCTGGGACGCGCACACCCTCGAATGGTTCACCACCTCCCCGCCGCCGCACCACAACTACACGCACCTGCCCCAGATCCGCTCGGAGCGGCCGACGTGGGACTACAACCATCCGGACGCACCGACCATCCGGCACGGGCACGGGCAGGGCGGCCCCGGCCATCCGAACGGCCACCGCCCCTACGGGGGCAACGGCTCGGGCCCAGCTGGGCGGGGTGACGGCGCGGCCGGCGTCGCGCAGGAGGTGCCGGCGACGTGAAGGTCGAGTCCTCCTTCCTGCTCGGGATCGGGATGTTCTTCGGACTCATCGCGATCTCGTACTGGTTCACCTCGTACGAGGACGGCGGGACGATGATGCTCGTCGGGGTGACCGCGCTGGGCTTCTTGCCGGGGAGCTACTACTTCTTCTGGCACCGGCGCTTCCGGGGCTACAAGTACTTCTTCTGGGGCCGGACCGACCGCGTGGTCGGCACACGGCCCGAGGACCGCAACGACGCCACGATCGAGGAGGGAGCCGGCGTCATCAGCTCCTTCCCCGGCTCGAGCGTCTGGCCGTTCATCCTCGGAGCGGGGGCGTTCTCGCTCTTGCTGGCGTTCGTCTTCGGCTCGTGGGTCGCGCTCATCGGCCTGTCGCTGATCCTCACCGCGCTCGTCGGCGTGACCGCCGAGAGCCGCAGGGGCGGCCACCACTGACCCATCGGGCGCTTGCGGCGGAGCTTGCGGACCGCGCCCCGTGCGTCAGGCGAGCCGCGTGAGCTCTTCGAGCAGCGCGGCCACGACGACCGGCTGCTCGAGCTCGGACAGGTGCGCCACGCCGTGGAGCGTGCGATAGGACGCGTGGGGCAGGCGCGTGGCGAGCTCGGCGCTCCGCTCGACCAGGAACGGGACGTCGAGGTCGCCGCAGGCGACGATCACAGGCTGCTGCACCTCGGCGAGCCTCGCCCAGGCGTCGACGCCGCTCGCCCCGGCATCCTCCGGCGTGCCGCTCCTGAGGACGATCCCGTTCATCTCGAGCGCGAGCTGCCTCGTCTCTCCCCCGACGCGCCCTTCGGGCCCTGCAGGACCGTCGAGCCACAGCCAGGTCTCGAGGCGGTTGAGCTCGTCGAGGTCCCCCTTCCCGCCCGCCTCCTCGAGGAGCTGGACGAGGCGGCCCGTGCCGGGGTCGAGCTCCGGCTCGGGTGCGCCGCTGACCCCCGGGGAAAGGAGCAGCATGCCCGCGACTCGCTCGGGTGCCACGATCGCCGCGTCCAACGCGATCCCGCCGCCAGCCGAGGTACCGGCGAGCCAGACGGGAGCGGTGCTCACCGCGTCGAGGACGGCCAGGAGGTCGTCGACGTGGGAGAACCCCTCGGTCGACGGTGGGGTGTCGCCGAATCCCCGCCGGTCGTAGGAGACCGCGATCGCCCGGCCGGCGATCGCCCGCGCCACCGGCCGCCAGCTGCGGCGGTCCGCCACACCTTCGTGCAAGAGGACGACGACAGGTCCGCTCCCGCCCCATCTCTCTGCGGCAAGCGCCGTGCCCGGCCGCTCGATGGACAAAAGTTCCATGTCGGGAGCCACTGCGGCGGCCTCCCTACCGCCTGACGCGGCGCACGCCCGACTCGCCGGTCGCCGTCGTCGCGACGGCACCGACGGGCTCTGCGCCGAGGTCGATCCGCACCGGCACCGGCTCGGGCTCGAGCTCGTGGTGCTCGTCGCCGGGCCGCTCGTCGGCAGGGACGGCGACGTACTCGCCCTCGGCGGTCCGCGACACGACCATCGCCCGCTTGCGCCTCACCGCGCCCGGGACCCGCTGCATCTCGATGCAGACCTTCCACGTGACCAGGCCGGCGACGATCGGCACCACGATCACCGCCACCCGGAAGAACCACAGCACCTGGTTGAGCGAGAGGTGGAAGTAGTTGGCGAGGACGTCGGTCGAGCTCGCCCCGAAGACGGTGAAGAGGAGGGCGATCATGGCCGCGCCCGCCGCCGCCCGCTTCGGACGGTCCCGAGGCCGGTCGAGCAGGTTGTGCAGGTCGTAGTCCTTGGTGAAGCGGCGCTCGATCATCGGCCAGGCGAGGCAGATGTTGAAGATCAGTCCCGGGAAGATGACGGCGGGAAGGAAGACCTCCCAGGGCACCGTATGGCCCCAGCCGGTGAACTCCCACGAGGGCATGATGCGCAGCGCGCCGTCCAGCCATCCCATGTACCAGTCGGGTTGGACCGCGTAGGAGATCTTCATCGGCTCGTACGGACCGAACTGCCAGATCGGGTTGATCTGCGCGTAGCCGCCCAGGACGCCGAGGAGACCCGTGATCATGAGCATGAAGCCGGTGGTCTTGGCGCTGAACTGCGGGAAGAGCGGGGAGCCGATGACGTTGTGCTCGGTCCGTCCGCGCCCTGGGAACTGGGTGTGCTTCTGGCGGACGAGCAGCCCGAGGTGCGCGCCGATGAGGCCGATGATGATGAGCGGCAGCAGGAGCACGTGGATGATGTAGAAGCGCTCGAGGATGATCCCCCCCGGGTACGGCCCGCCGAAGAGGAAGAAGGCGAGGTAGCTCCCGACGAAGGGGATCGACAGCAGGATCGAGTAGGCGATCCGGATCCCCGTGCCCGAGATGAGGTCGTCGGGGAGCGAGTAGCCGATGAAGCCGTTGAAGATCGCCAGGATGAGCAGGGTGATCCCGATCGTCCAGTTGAGCTCCCGCGGCTTGCGGAAGGCGCCGGTGAAGAAGATCCGCGCCATGTGCACGACGATCGAGCCGACGAAGACGTCCGCCGCCCAGTGGTGCATCTGGCGCATGAGCAGCCCGGCGCGCACGGCGAAGGAGAGGTTCACGGTCGAGGCGTAGGCCTCCGACATGTGCAGCCCGTCGAGCGGCTTGTAGACGCCGTGGTAGACGACGGGCGTGCTCGAGGGGACGTAGTACAAGGTCAGGAAGATCCCGGTCGCCACGAGCACCACAAACGAGTAGAGCGCGATCTCCCCCAGCATGAACGACCAGTGGTCCGGGAAGATCTTGTCGAGCAGGACGCGGCCGCCCTTGGCGATGCCGATCCGCTCGTCGAGCTCGTTGACCGCCTGCTGGACCCGGCCGTAGGGGCCGAGCGCCTCGCGCGCCTCGCGGCGCGTGCGCGGCCTGCCGTCGGTCATCGCCATGCGGGTGCCCCCGTCGTGCGCCGGACGCCGGCGTTGCGGCCGGTCATGTGCTGCTCACCTTGCCGTTCCCGATTGTGGAGCGCTCCCAGAAGCCGGGGCCGATCGGCTGGTCGTAACCCCTGCGCGACCGCAGGAACCCTTGCGAGTCGAAGTAGATCGGGAGCTGGGGGAGGGGGCGGGGGGCGGGCCCGAACTGCGGGAACGCACCGTCGCGCACGTCGAACATGGACTGGTGGCACGGGCAGACGAGCAGCTCGAGCTCCTGCTCGTACAGCCCGACGGGGCAGCCGAGGTGCGTGCAGACCTTGGAGTAGGCGACGTAGCCGTCCGGCGCCCAGTCCGCGCGCCCGGGCATCGTCACGAGCTTGGTGGTCTGGACCCTGATGAGCACGGTCTGGTCCACCGCCTGGGCTGTCGTTGTCGCCTGCTTCCCCTTGGGGAAGACGGTGAGGATCCCGCCCACCTCCATGTCGTCGCGGTGGACGGGCTTGCCGTTCAGGTCGACGAGGAGCGTCCCCTTCTTCCAGTTCGTCGTGAACAGGCTCCCGCGCGGCCTCGGGCCGAGCGAGCGGATGAGCGGGAACGCAGCCACGACGCCGAAGATGCCGAGACCCCCCACGAGCAGCCCCCCGAGGACCTTGCGCCGCTTGACGACGATGCCGGTCCGCTCGACGAGCGCGGCGGCCATCGCCTGCCGATCACGTGCCGAGGACAGCAGCGTGTGGCGCTCCTCGACGAATGGGCCCTTCGGCATGAGGTACTTGCCCCAGGCGGTCAGCCCGAAGCCGAGGGCGAAGAGGCCGACGCCGAGGGCGGCGCCGTAGACCTGGGTGCCTGCGCCGACGACGTATGCGCCGCCGAAGGCGGCGACGCCCCCGATGCCGATGAGGAAGAACAGGGCGATGATCGCCTCGACGCGGCGCGGGTGGCGCGCCGCGTCCTGCATGTGCGGGTCGTCGGCCGGGACCGCCGGGAGCGTGACGACCGCCGGGCCGTAGCCGTCGTCGTGGCCGTCCCCTGTGCCGGGGCCGCCGCCCCCCGGCCCGGCGGGACCGGTCACGTCGACGTCGCCGGTGACGCGGGCTTCTTCGGACTCGCTCACGACGACCGGTCCCCGATCCAGAAGCTGACGAGCATGAGGCCGCCCACCCCGAACAGGAGCGCCACGAAGCCCTCGGTGACGGGGCCGACGCCGCCGAGGCCGAAGCCGCCGGCGTTCTGCGGGTGCTTGATCTTGGAGGTGACGAAGGCGACGATGTCGCGCACCTGCGCGTCGGACAGGTTCCCGGTGAAGCGCGGCATGTTGCCCGGACCGGTCCGGATCGCCTCGGCGACCTGGGTCGCGGTCGCGAGGTGCAGGGTCGGCGCGTACGTGCCGAACGCGAGCGCGTCACCCGCCCCGGTGATCGTGTGGCAGGCCGCGCAGTTCAGCGCGAACAGTGTGGCGCCCTTGGTGAGGTCCGCGCCCTTGGTGTGGACGTCGGGGATGTACGGCGCCGACGGTGTGAGCGAGTTGATCCACGCCGCGACCTCTTCGGCCTGCTTGTCGGTGAGCCTCGGCGGCTTCTCCTCGGCCTGGATCTGCAGCGGCGTGGCCGCCGGCATGCGGCCGGTCGTCACCCAGAAGTCGACCGTGGCGGGGCCGACGCCGAGCAGCGACGGGGCGATCGCGCTTCCCTGGGCTGTCGGGAGGTGGCAGCTCGAGCAGTTCTCCTCGAAGAGCTTGTGACCGGCCGCGATGTACGACGAGGGCGGCAGCCGGTAGGTGATGTACTTGCTCCCGTAGGCCGTCACCTTGCCGCCCGAGCACTTGAGGTACGAGCTGTTCTGCGGCGAGCCGCTGTTGGGCGGCGCCTTGTACCCGATCCGGTCGGCGGCCTGCTTGCAGCGCGGCGAGTTGGGTGTCACCTGCGGCTTTGTGTTCTGGAAGTGCGTGCCGCCCGGTGTGAGGACGACGTGGTGCCCTGTCCGGGGCACCGTGCCCGGTGACGAGCCGTATGTCCCTGTGGTTGTCGCGGCGCGCGCGCCGGACGCGAGCGACAGCACGCTGCCGAGCGCGACCGCCAGCATCACGGCGGCGGGGAGGGCGTAGCGGCTCCTTCTCAGTCGGCGGATCATGGGGCGCCTACTTCAGCAGGAACAGGCAACTGTACAAGCCGATCCACACGATATCGACGAAGTGCCAGTAGTAGCTGACGCCCTGGAACACCGAGAGCTCGCCCGGGTCGCCGGCCGGCCCCTTCATCCGGCCGAGCAGGAACGCCATGGCGACGAGGCCGATGAAGACGTGGAGGCCATGGAGGCCCGACATGATGTAGAAGAGCGATCCGTAGGCGTTGGTCGACCACCGCGTCGTCTGGGTGACCCATTCGTAGAACTGGTTACCCAAGAACATGAACCCGAGCACCATCGTCGCAGCGACCCAGGCGCGCGCCGCCCGGCGGTTGAACCGCTCCTCGAGGAAGACGGCCCACTGCATCGTGAAGCTGGACGAGACGAGGACCGCCGTGAAGATGCCGGCCTGGACGACGTCGAGGTGGGTCCCGACCGGGGGCCACGGATGGTCGTTCGCCCGGATGGTGAAGAACGCGGCGAACAGGCCGCTGAAGAACATCAGCTCCGAGCCGAGCCAGATCATGACGCCGACGGCGAGCATCGGCGGCCGGTCGTGCACCACCCGGTCGGGCTTGCCCGGATGCTGCACCGAGATGGCCTGACCCACGGGCCTATGTACTAGTCGACCCCGCCGACGCGGCGCCAACCTCCTGCACAGCTGCACCGCACGCGGCGCGCGCGGCCGAACACCCTGGTGGAAGGCGTCGTGCAGCAGTCTTCTGGGCGTCCGTGGGACGAGGTCGAGACCCGCGGATGAGGCCCGTCACCCGATGCGCAGACCGGCCGGCAGCGGCCTCGCGTGCACGACGGCGAGGCGGCGCGTGGGCCGGGTGAGCGCCACGTAGAGCCCCCGGTAACCGGCGGTCGACGTCGCAGCGGGCGCAGGCTCGTCGCCGGCCGCGATCAGCGCCGGCTCGACCACCACCACCGCGTCGAACTCGAGACCGTGCGACTCCGCGGCGGGCAGGACGACGAGCGGCGCGGCGAGCCCCGGACCGTCCGGCTCCCGCGGGTCGACGGGCCCGAGCCCCGCCTCGTCGAGGGCACGGGTCACCTCGACGGAGAGCGCCGCCGGCACGAGGACCGCGACGCGTCCACCTTCGACCGCAGCGAGCTCGGTGGCAGCGGCCTGCACCGTCACTTCGGCCAGCTCGCCGTCCGCCGCGGGCCAGCTCGTCGGCGCTGTGCCCGACCGGCGCACCGGCGTCGGCGAGCGCAGGCCCGGCGCGGCCACCGCGAGCACGCCCGCAGCCACCTCCATCACCTCCTGCGGGGTCCGGTAGCCGACGGAGAGCTCCGCCACCCGCGCCGCCCGGCCCGGGCTCAGGTGCCGCTCCACGTCCGCCCACCCGCTCGGAGTCCAGGGGCCGGTGGCCTGGGCGATGTCCCCGACCGCCGTCATCGAGCCCGAGATGGAGCGGCGCGCCAGCATCCGCAGCTGCATCGGCGAGAGGTCCTGGGCCTCGTCGATCACGATGTGGCCGAAGGTGCGGACGTCGTCGTCGGGCGACGAGCCGTTGCCGTTCGTGCTCGGGAGCGGGCTGGAGCTCAGCCCGGCCGGCCAGAAGCCGAGCTCCTCGCGCAGGTGGTCGCCTCGATCGGCCCCGCGCCGGGGGGGACGGCGCGGGCCGAGGAGGGACCGGGCCTCGTCGACGAGCGCGGCGTCCGCGGCGGTCCACGGCACCTGGTCGAGCGAGGCACTGCGCGGCCGGTGGAGCAGCGCCACCTCTGCGTCGGAGAGGATGCCGCTTCCCGCCGCGGCGAGCAGGGGGCGCGCCCCGAAGAGGTCGTGCACGAGCTCGTGCGGGGAGAGCCGCGGCCACATCCGGTCGAGCGCCTCTACGACCTCGGGGAGCCGCCGGAGACGGCGGCGCAGGTCCGCCAGGTCAGGCTCCGAGCCCTCCGTCCCCTCTCCGGCCCCGTTGGGCTCGAGGTCCGGGCCGGAGCCGGGGCCGGGACCTGCCCTGTGCACGGTGCCGGCGGCGCGGGCGGCGCCACCGCGCGCGCGGACCCCCTGGTACTGCTCGGCGAGACGCTGGAGGAGCTGCTGTTCGACGAGGCGCCGCCGCGCGTTGTGGGGCCCGGGCCGGCGGCGGGCGGCGGCGGCGATCTGCTCGGTCTCGGCCGCTCTCACGTGGAGGGTGGTCGGCCCGAAGGGCACGTCGAGATCCCGGCGCAGCCCGCGCTGGCGGGTGCGCACGGCTTTGGCGACGACCCTCGCCATCCGGGCGTCGCCCTTCAGCCTCGCGACCGCCGGCGCGTCGACGGCACGGACCCGGATCTCGTGCACGAGCCCTGCGACCGTCGAGAGGGTGACCCCGGTCTCACCCAGCGAGGGCAGGACGCGCTCGATGTAGCGGAGGAAGAGCGGGTTCGGACCGACGACGAGCACCCCCTGGCGCTCGAGGGGGAAACGGTGCGTATAGAGAAGGTAGGCAGCACGGTGGAGCGCCACGGCCGTCTTGCCGGTCCCCGGCCCCCCCTGGACCATGAGCAGGCCGCTCAGGGGGGAGCGGATGATCTCGTCCTGCTCGCGCTGGATGGTGGCGACGATGTCCGCCATCTGGCCGGTGCGGGCCTGGCCGAGGACCGAGAGGAGCGCCCCCGGGCCGCCGAGCGCGATCCCGTCACCCGCAAGGCCCGGGGCGTCGGGGGCGCCGTGAGGGACGGGCCGCCCGGCGATGGCCCCCGCGCCGTCGTGGTCGGGACGAGCCGGGGCACCCCCGGCTGCGAAGTACTCGTCCTCGACCCCCGTCACGGCCCGGCCGCTCACCGCGAGGTGCCGCCGGCGGGCGAGGCCCTGGGGGTCGAGGCCGGTCGCCCTGTAGAAGGGCTCGGCGACCGGGGCGCGCCAGTCGACGACCAGCGGCTCGTGGTCGGTCCCGGAGACGGCGAGCCGGCCGATGTGGAAGGCCTCGCCCCGCGCTGCGCCCGGCTCGGGGACCCGGTCGATCCGGCCGAAGCAGAGGGCCTGGTCCCCGATGTCGAGCTGGGCGAGGCGGGCCATGCTCGTGCGGACGACGATGTCGCGCTCGGTCCGGGACTGGAACGTCCCGCCCCGGCCGAGGTCGAGAACGGAGCGGAGCATCCGTGTCGCCTCGGCCCGCATCGACTCGAGCCCCTCGTAGGCCCGGTCCAGGAACTCCTGCTCTTCCTGGACGTCCTGCTCTCGGGTCACGTCGTGGAAGTCCTCCTTTGGGGGCGGGCGGGCGAGGGCGGGCCGGCGAACGAGTCAGTCTACTGGGACCGGCGGCGCGACGGCGGCGCGACGGCGGCGCGGCGGCCCGCAGTGGTGGCGAGCCGAAGAGGCTGCGATGATCGCCCCGTGATCGGCTCGTGAGCAGCCCGGAGCCCGCAGTCGGCGCCCCGCTCGTGCTGGCCTGCCGTCGGCAGGAGGTGCCCCGCGTCCCGGTGTGGTTCATGCGTCAGGCGGGCCGCTCGCTCCCCGAGTACCGCGCCGCGCGCGGGTCGGGCGACATCCTCGGGGCGATCGCCGATCCGGCCCTCGCCGCCGAACTCACCCTCCAGCCTGTCCGCCGCTACGGCGTGGACGCCGCGATCCTCTTCTCCGACATCGTCGTCCCCCTCGTCGCCGTCGGCGTCGACCTCGACGTCGTGCCCGGGCGAGGGCCGGTCGTCGCCGAGCCGTTCTCCTCCAAGGAAGACCTGGGCCGCCTCCGTCCCTTCGTGCCCGACGAGGACGCGCCGTACGTCGGGGAAGCGGCCGCACTCGTGGTGCGCGAGCTCGGCCCGGGAGTCCCGCTGATCGGCTTCGCCGGCGCCCCGTTCACCGTGGCGAGCTACCTCGTCGAGGGCGGGCCGTCGCGCACGTTCTCGCGCGTGAAGGCCCTCATGCACGCTGACCCCGCGCTCTGGGACGCGCTCGTCGAACGGCTGGCGGACATCGCCGCGGCGTCGCTCGCCGCACAGGTGGGCGCGGGGGCGTCGGTGGTGCAGCTCTTCGACAGTTGGGCGGGCGCCCTCTCGCCGGCGCAGTACGCGCGGTACGCGCTGCCCGCGACGCGCCGCGTGCTCGAGGCCCTGCCGGCCGTGCCGACGATCCTGTTCGGCGTGGGCTGCGGCGAGCTGCTCGGCCTGATGGCCGGCTCGGGCGCGAGCGTGGTCGGCGTCGACTGGCGGGTGCCGATCGACGAGGCCCGCGTCCGTCTCGGGCCCGAGCACGCGGTGCAGGGCAACCTCGACCCCGCGCTCTGCCTCGCCCCCTGGTCCGTCATCGCCGAAGAGGCCCGAGACGTGCTCCGCCGGGCTGGGACGGCTCCGGGCCACGTCTTCAACCTCGGCCACGGCGTCCTCCCCGAGACCGACCCCGGCATCCTCACCGCGCTCGTGGAGCTGGTCCACGAAGAAGGCCGGGCGGGGGTCGCAGGCAGGTGAGCGGCGCGGTGGAAGCCGGCGCAGGGGAGGTCGACGCAGGGGCGGTCGGCGTTCCCCCGGCCGGCGCAGGGGTGGTCGGCGTCCTGGTCATGGCGCACGGCACGCCCTCGGAGCCGTCTGGGATCGAGCCCTTCTACACGCGGATCCGCCGGGGACGGCCCCCCTCCGCCGAGCAGCTCGCCGACCTCGTGCGCCGCTACGACGCGATCGGGGGGACCTCGCCGCTCGCGGCACGCACGGCCGCCCAGGTCGCCGGGATCGCCTCCTTCCTCGACTCTGCCGAGCCGGGGGCCTACGTCGTCCGCTTCGGCGCCAAGCACACCGTGCCCTTCATCGAGGACGCGGCGCGCGAGCTCGCGGCGACCGGCGTCGGGCGCGTGATCGGGATCGTGCTCACCCCGCACCGCTCGTCGATGGGCTCCGAGGAGTACCTCGAGCGCGCCGAGGCGGCGCTCGCCGAGGCGGCCGCCGCCCCCGAGCTCGTGCGCGTGGCCCAGTGGTACGACGCACCCGGCTTCGCCGGCCTCCTGGCCGAACGGCTCGGGCGCGCGCTCGGGACGCTCGGCGAGGTGGACAAGACGACCGTGCTGTTCACCGCGCACTCGCTCCCCCAGCGGATCCTCGCTGCGGGCGACCCCTACCCGACACAGGTCTCCGCGTCGGCCGACGCCGTGGCCCGCGCGGCGGACCTCGCCGGGCGCGGCGTCGACTGGGAGGTCGCGTGGCAGAGCGCGGGACGCACCCCTGAGCCGTGGATCGGCCCGGACCTCTTGGAGGTGCTGCGCAGGTTCGGCGCGCAGGGCCGGGCGCACGGGGCGCGCCACGGCGTGGTGGTGTGCCCCGTCGGCTTCGTCGCCGACCACCTCGAGGTCCTCTACGACGTGGACGTCGAGGCCCGCGGCCTCGCGGAGGCGGAGGGGCTCGCCTTCTCGAGGACCGCCTCCTTCGACGACGACCCGGCGTTCTGCGCGCTGGTGGCGGGCGTCGTGCGGGCGGCCGCGCACGCCGCAGGCGACGAGCCACGGAAAGTGGCCGGGTGAGCGCGAGCGGCCCCCGGGTGGTCGCGGTCGTCGGCGGCGGGATCGCCGGGCTGGCTGCGGCCTGGGAGCTGACGGGGGGAGCGGCCGGCCATGGCGAGGGAACCCCCGCGGTCGTCCTCCTCGAGGCCTCGCCGAGGCTCGGCGGCAAGCTCGCCACCGTGGAGTTCTGCGGCGGGCCGCTCGACGCCGGGCCCGACGGCTTCCTCGGCCGTCGTCCCGAGGCCGTGCAGCTGTGCCGTGAGATCGGCCTGGCCGAGGACCTGGTGCCAGTCGGGGCCTCCGGCGCGGCGGTCTGGGCGCGCAACCGGCGCCGGCCGCTCCCGCGGGACCTCGTGCTCGCCGTGCCCACCCGCGTCTCGCCCGTGGCCCGGTCCGGGATCCTCTCTCCCGGCGGAGTGCTGCGCCTGGCGACGGACCTCGTCGCCCCGCGCCCGGCCACGAGGGGGCCGCTCGGCGACCGGGCGATCGGCCCGCTCGTCGCCCGCAAGCTCGGCCGCCAGGTGGTGAGCCGGCTCGTGGATCCGCTCGTCGGGGGCATCCACGCCGGCGGAGTCGCGGACGCGAGCGCCGCGGCCGTCTTCCCCGCGCTGCTCGAAGCCGCCCAACAAGGCGGGAGCCTGATGCGCGCCCTGCGCCGTTCGGCGGCGCAGGCCTCGCAGGCCGCGCCCATCCGTGCCGAGGGCGAGCCCGCCGGTGCCGAGGGCGAGCCCGCCGGTGCCGAGGCCAAGCCGCTCTTCTTTGCGGTGCGGGGCGGCTTCGACTCGCTCGTCGGGCACCTCGCCGCACAGCTCACGAGCCGCGGCGTCGACATCCGCACGGGGGAGGCGGTCGCTGGCATGGCGCGCGACGGGCGCCGCTGGCTGCTTGAGACCTCCGCCGGGTCGCACGCGGTGGACGGGGTCGTGGTCGCGACCCCGGCGGGGCCCACGGCGGAGCTCCTCGCGCCGCACGACCCCGAGGCCGCGGGGATCCTGCGCGCCATCGACTACGCGTCCGTCGCGCTCGTGACGCTCGCCTTCGAGGAGGAGGCGGTCCCGGACGATCTCTACGGCACCGGCCTGCTCGTCCCCCACGGCATGCCGGTCGCGCGCGAGGTCGCCGAGGCGGCGGGCCTCTCCGGCCGCGAGCCGTGGCTCGTCACCGCCTGCACCTACCTGTCGGAGAAGTGGCCGCACCTCGCGCGGCCCGGCGTGCGGCTGCTACGGGCGTCGGTCGGCAGGACGGGCGACGTCCGTCACCGGACGATGTCCGACGCCGAGCTCGTCCAAAGGGTGGTCCACGAGCTGCGCGCCCTGCTCGGGGTGACGCGGGAGCCGCTCGCCTCGGTCGTGGTGCGCTGGGACGAGGGATTGCCGCAGTACCGGGTCCACCATCTTCTGCGGGTGGCGAGCGTCGAGGCCGCCGTCAGGCGGCTCGGCGGAGTGGCGGTGGCGGGGGCCGCCTATCGGGGCGTCGGGATCCCGGCGTGCATCGAGAGCGGCCGGGAGGCCGCGAGGGAGGTCGCCGCGCAGCACTGCGTGTAGGCGAGAACGGTGCGCCGTGCGCGCCGCAGCATCGGCCTGGGACGTGGCGGGTCGCGTGGCAGCATGGGCGACCGTGCTGTCGCGCCTCGGCCGCGTGGTCGCGCCGTCGATCGTCGGCGGCGCGCTGCTCGCGTTGTCGCTGCCCCCGTGGGGATGGTGGCCGCTGGCGTTCGCAGGCGCGGCGATCCTCTTCTGGCGCCTGGCGCGGCTCCCATGGCGGTTGCGGCTGCTCGCGGGCTGGTGCGCGGGGCTCGGCTGCTTCGTCCCCGGACTGTGGTGGGCGGCGTCGTTCAACTGGTACGGCGCGGCGGTGCTCATGGTCGTCGAGGCGTGCTCGATGGCCCTCGCCGCGCTCGCGGTGCCCCCCTTGCACTGGCGCGTGCCGGCCTTCGCCGGTGCCTTCGCCCTCGCCGAAGCGGCCAGGATCTCGTGGCCCTTCGGCGGGCTGCCCTTGGGCGGCCTCTTCCTCGGGCAGGCGGCGGGGACCCCCCCTCACAACCCCCCCCCCCGGGG
>DAIRCY010000013.1:35805-40637 GCA_036796435.1 Acidimicrobiales bacterium | reverse complement strand
CGGTGGTGCCGCCACCGATGTCGACGACCATGTTGCCCGTCGGCTCGTGGACCGGCAGGCCGGCGCCGATCGCCGCTGCCATCGGCTCCTCGATGATGTAGGCCTTGCGAGCCCCTGCGTACTCGGCGGCCTCCATCACCGCGCGCTGCTCCACGCCGGTGATGCCGGAGGGCACGCAGATCACCATCCGCGGCTTGGCGAACCGCCGCTGGTGCACGCGATGGATGAAGTAGCGCAGCATCTTCTCGCATATCTCGAAGTCCGCGATGACGCCGTCTTTCAGGGGACGGATCGCCTGGATGTTGCTCGGCGTCCTGCCGATCATCCGCTTGGCCTCGGCGCCGACGGCAAGGGGCCGGCCGTCCTTCACGTCGACGGCGACCACAGACGGCTCGTTCAGCACGATCCCCCGTCCGCGCACGTACACGAGGGTGTTGGCGGTACCGAGGTCGACCGCCATGTCACGGCCGAGGAGGTTGAAACGGTTGTCGGGCATCGACGTAGGGCTCCTCTCCGAGGATCGAAATCGCCCGGGGGCGTCAGTCGCCGGCGACCACGCGGGGTGTCCGCCGACACGGGTACTCCCGAAAGGCTACGGGACCGCGCCGTGCCACACAAGGCGGCCCGTGGCCCTGGGTGGCGGGGCCACCGCAGCCATCAGGCCAGGTCAGGAAAGAAAAGTGCGATCTCGCGGGCTGCTGACCCGGGTGAGTCCGATCCGTGCACCAGATTCTCGGTCAGCTCGATCGCCAGGTCCCCCCGGATCGTCCCGGGCGCCGCCTGCTTGGGATCCGTTGCCCCCATCAGCGTGCGGACGACCGCGAAGGTCTCCTCGTCGGGGCCCTCGACGACCATGACGAGCGCCGGCGAGCGGGTGATGAAGACGACGAGGTCCTCGTAGAAAGGCTTGCCCTCGTGCTCGGCGTAGTGGCGGCTCGCCACCTCGCGGTCGATCGTCCGAAGCTCGGCGGCGACGAGACGGAGCCCCTTGCGCTCGAGACGCGAGAGGATCTCGCCGGCGAGTCCGCGCTCGATGGCGTCGGGTTTGACGATGACGAGGGTGCGGGTCACGAGCCGGGGACCCTAGCAGGGGTCGCCTCAGTGACCGGTCGACGCGGACGTCGGCTGAGCGACGAGCAGCGCACGTGCCTCGGCAACCACGTAGAGCGATCCGCTGATCAGGACCAGCCCCTCGTCGCCTGCAAGCTCGCGAGCGAGCGAGACCGCGTCGGCCACCGCGCCCACGACGACCACCTCCATGCCGGCAGCTCTCGCGGCGTCGGCGACCGCTTGGGGTGGCTGGGCCCTCGGGGAAGCGGGGGCGCAGGCGACCAATGTGCGGACTCCTGCAGCCGCCAGCGGTCCGAGCATCGCAGAGGGATCGCGACCTCCGAGCATGCCGACGACCGCGACGGTCTTGCCGGACACCGCGAAGTCGCCGAGTGCGCGCGCGAGAGCCTGCATCCCGGCGACGTTGTGCGCGCCGTCGAGCAGGCAGAGCGGCCGGCGGCCGACCACCTCGAGGCGACCGGGCACCGTCACCATGGCGAACCCTTCAGCAACGACGTCGGCATCCAATGGCGAGCCGAAGAACGCCTCGACCGCAGCGAGCGCGCACGCCGCGTTCAGCCCCTGGTGCTCGCCGTGGAGGGGCAGCGCAACTTCCCGGTAGGAGCCGCCCGGCGTCCGCAGGTCGACGAGGCGCCCGCCGACGGCCAGCCGGTTGCTCGTGCACCCGAACTCTTCATCGCGCACCCACACCTGCGAGGCACCCGCCTCGTCGGCGACCGAGCGGATGACGGCCACGAGATCCGGGTCGTCCTCCCCGACGATCGCAATGCTGCCGGGCTTCACGATGCCGGCCTTGTCCCGCGCGATTCCTTCGAGCGTCGGGCCGAGGATGTCCGTGTGGTCGTAGCTCACGTTCGTGAGCACGGCGACCACCCCGTCGATCACGTTGGTGGCGTCCCACGTACCCCCCACGCCGACTTCCACCACGGCCGCGTCGACGGCCACGTCCGCGAACCACGTGAAGGCGGCGGCCGTGAGGAGCTCGAAGCGGGTCGGGCGGTCGTTGAGCGAGGGCTCCACCAAAGCGAGGCTCCCGAGCACCTCGGTGAGGGCGAGATCGTCGATCGCGCGGCCCTGGCGCGAGATCCGCTCGTTCACCTTCGCGAGGTTCGGGCTCGTATAGGTGCCGACGGAGAGACCTCGCGCTGCGAGAAGCGCGCTCGCCATCGCGGCGGTCGACCCTTTGCCGTTCGTGCCCGTGAGGTGGATGGCCTGATAGGCGCGCTCGGGATCGCCGAGCATCCTCACGAGCTCTCGCATGCGGTCGAGCGTCGGAAGCGCGCGTCGGCTCGGGACCTTCGATTCGTAGTCGATGTGGCCGTCGAGCCAGGCGAGGGCGTCCTCGAGGGACGCGAACGGCAGGGCCACCGAGCTTGGTGCTCGGCGCCTCAGGAAGCCGCCCGGCGGCTCCGGGTGGCAGCCTTCGGGGCTTCGCCGAGCGGGACGAGGGTGGGGTGCACCCGGTCGAGCACGACCGCGCGGTCGACCACGCACTTCCCGACGTCGCTGCGACTCGGGAGGTCGTACATCACGTCGAGAAGGACTTCTTCGAGGATGGCTCGAAGTCCGCGTGCGCCGGTGCCGCGCAGCAGCGCTTGCTCCGAGACCGCCTCCAGGGCGTCGGGCGCGAACTCGAGCTCGATGCCGTCCAACGCGAACACCCGCTGGTACTGGCGGGTGAGCGCGTTCTTCGGCTCCACGAGGATCCGGATGAGCGCGTCCTTGAAGAGCTGGCTCACGGCGCCGACGACGGGGAGCCGGCCGATGAACTCAGGGATGAGCCCGAACTTCATGAGGTCTTCGGGCAGAACGTGCCGCAGGATCTCGGTGTCGTCGTGCTCGCTGCTGCGGCGGACCTCCGCACGGAAGCCGATGCCCTTGCGTCCGATCCGGCTCTCGATGATCTTGTCCAGACCTGCGAACGCACCGCCGCAGATGAACAGGATGTTGGTCGTGTCGATCTGGATGAACTCTTGGTGCGGGTGCTTGCGACCGCCTTGGGGCGGCACGGAAGCCGTGGTGCCCTCGAGGATCTTCAAGAGCGCCTGCTGGACACCCTCCCCCGACACGTCACGGGTGATCGACGGGTTCTCGCTCTTGCGCGCGATCTTGTCGATCTCGTCGATGTAGATGATCCCGGTCTCCGCCCGCTTCACGTCGTAGTCAGCCGCCTGGATCAGCTTGAGGAGGATGTTCTCGACGTCCTCGCCCACGTATCCCGCCTCGGTGAGCGCCGTCGCATCCGCGATGGCGAACGGCACGTTCAGCATGCGGGCGAGCGTCTGCGCGAGCAACGTCTTGCCGCAGCCGGTCGGTCCGAGGAGGAGGATGTTCGACTTGGCCAGCTCGACTGCGTCGTCGTCGGTCGGCGTGCCGGCCTGGACGCGCTTGTAGTGGTTGTAGACGGCGACGGAGAGGATCTTCTTGGCGTACTCCTGACCGACCACGTAGTCGTTCAGGAATTCGAAGATCTCCCGGGGCTTCGGAAGATCCTCGAAGCTCAGCTCACTGGTCTCGGTGAGCTCCTCCGCGATGATGTCGTTGCACAGGTCGATGCACTCGTCGCAGATGTACACCCCGGGCCCGGCGATGAGCTTCTTCACCTGCTTCTGCGATTTCCCGCAGAAGCTGCACTTCACCAGGTCCCCCCCCTCGCCGAACTTCGCCACTTCGCTCTCCTCCTCGAACTGCCGGTGCCGTTCCTTGCCCAGCTACTGCGCTCCGCTACTGCTTCTCCCGCCGTACTCGGCGGGAGCTCTGGCGGCTCCCGGCCACCGGCCGTCCCCCCCGTTTTCTACGCAGTCTCCTACGCCGCGCCCACCGCCTCGAGCGCGGGGGCATCGCGAGCCGTGATGACCTCGTCGATGACGCCGTAGCCGACCGCTTCGTCGGCGGTCATCACGAAGTCCCGGTCCGTGTCCTTGGCGACCTTTTCGGGAGACTGTCCCGTGTCTGCGGAGAGCATGCCGTTCAGGAGGTCGCGCATCCGCAGGATCTCCTTGGCCTGGATCTCGATGTCGCTCGCCTGCCCCTCGACTCCACCGAAGGGCTGGTGCAGGAGGACGCGCGCGTGCGGCAGCGCGAAGCGCTTGCTTCGGGCGCCCGCCGCCAGGAGAACGGCGGCGGCCGACGCGGCCTGCCCGAAGCAGAACGTCGACACGTCCGGCTTGATGTACTTCATCGTGTCGTAGATGGCGAAGAGCGCGGTGATGTCCCCGCCCGGCGAATTGATGTAGAGGTGGATGTCCTTGTCAGGCTCCTCGGATTCGAGGAAGAGGAGCTGTGCGCAGACCAGGTTCGCGACCGTGTCATCGATCGGCGTCCCGAGAAAGATGATCCGCTCGCGGAGAAGTCTCGAGTAGAGGTCGTAGGCACGCTCTCCGCGGTTGGACTGCTCCACCACCGTCGGCACGAGGTAGTTCCTCGCGCGGAACCTTTCGTCTTCCATGGCGTTCATGCCTCGATCTCCCCGTTCTTCACGCCGGCGCCGGCATCGGCCACCGTCTCTGCCGACGCTGCCGTCGCATCGCCGGCAATGTCCCCGACGCTCTCTTGTGAGCCGCTCGCGGAGTGCGTCGTCTCCTCGCTCTGGTCCACTCGCAGCTCGTCCCGGGAGACCGGAGCGCCCTCCTCGTCGACCACCTCGACGTTGTCGAGGAGCCAGGCGAGCGCCTTGGCCTTCCGCTGTTCCGAGCGTACCGCGGCGATCCGCCCGGCGCGCGTAAGGCGTTCCCGGACGACGGCCGGCTCGCCCGGG
The DNA here is from genome assembly GCA_036796435.1 of Acidimicrobiales bacterium. GTDB lineage: Bacteria > Actinomycetota > Acidimicrobiia > Acidimicrobiales > RAAP-2 > JAJYVT01. Next base: position 35,809 of record DAIRCY010000013.1, on the reverse strand, counting down.
TCCG
>DAIRCY010000013.1:33654-35795 GCA_036796435.1 Acidimicrobiales bacterium | reverse complement strand
AGCTGCAGGCGGGAGGCCATCGAGTCGATCTCCGCGTCGAGCTCGTCGTCGGTCACCTCGAGGGACTCCTCTTCGGCGAGCGAGCGCAGCGCGAGGTCCGACTTCACCGCCTCGCGTGCCTCGCCTCGAAGGGTCACGAGGAGCTGGTCCTCGCTCTGCCCCGTGAGCTCGAGGAACTGGCCGATCCCGACACCCTGCTGCTCGAGCCGGTGACCCAGGTCGTGCACCCGCTGGCGCAGCTCCTCTTCGACCAGGGCGTCGGGGACCTGTTCGTCTTCGACGAGCTCCGCGAGTGCCGCGAGGGCGCCCTGTCGCAGCGACAGCTGCGCCTGTACGGCCTTCACCCTCGCCATCCGCTGGCGAAGGTCGGCCCGCAGCTCCTCGACGGCGGAGAACTCCGAGGCCTCTGCTGCCCACGCATCGGTGACCTCGGGAAGCTTCTTCTCCTTCACGTCCTTCAGCAGTACACGGAACGCCACTTCGCGCTCGTGGCCCTGCTGCGGCCCTGGCACGGTCGAGGTGAAGGCGAGCACGTCCCCGACCTTGGCCCCGCGAAGCTGCGCGTCCGCCTCGGGCACGATCCGCCCGCTTCCCACCTCGTAGAGGAGGTCGCCGGCGGAAACGACCTCCTCACCGTCCGCCGTTCCGTGCACGTCGATCGTGACGTGGTCGCCGTCGCGGGCAGGGCGGTCCACTTCGACGAGCTCGGCCTCCGTTTCGCGCAGCCGGTCCACTTGCGCGTCGATGTCCGCCTCGGTGACTTCCGGAGAGGGTACGGTCACCCGGAGCCCCGCGTAGCCCGGAATCGGGACGCGCGGGCGGATCTCGACGAGCGCGTCGAAGGTCAGCGCGCCTGCCTCCTGCCCCGCCGTGATGTCGATCTCGGGCGGAGCGATGGCGTCGATCTCCACTTCCGCCAGCGCTCGCGCGTAGAAGTCGGGGATCGCTTCGCGCAACGCCTCGGCGCGCAGCGCCGCGGCGCCGCCCATTCGTGCTTCGAGCACCTGGCGCGGGACCTTGCCCGGTCGGAACCCCGGCACGCGCGCCTGGCGCGAGAGGGTGCGGACCGCGTCACCGAGGACGCCGTCCACCTCGGCTTCGTCGACTTCCACCGAGAGGCGGACCTTGTTTCCTTCGACCGCTTCGGAGGTGGCGCGCATGGGTCCCTCACTCTACCGGGCTGCCTCTGAGCCCCCGCGCCGCACCGGGAGCCGACGTCCGAGGGCCTCGCCGGGCGGCCGCCCGGGGCTCCCATCCCCCAACATGCAGGTCGGGGCGGCTAACTTGCGCGCCAGGACCGGAGGGCGGCGTGCGGACAACGCGGCCGGGGTGTGTCGCGCTCGAGCTCCGGCAGGAAGAGTCATGGAGAGAGGAGCCACCCGATGGCGGACTATGAGGGGTACTGCGTCAAGTGCCGCGAGAAGCGGACGTTCGACGGCCAGGAGGTCGAATTGGCCAACGGCCGCCGCGCGGCGCAGGGATCCTGCCCGGTCTGCGGCACCAAGATGAACAGGATCCTCGGCAAGAAGGCCTGACGAGCGCTGGCCGCCGCAGGCGGTCGCGTCAAGACTCGGCCTGCTCGGGCCGGAGGCACCGTTCGGGACGTACGCTGGGCCATCCGCGGCGCGCGCCGCGGATGGCCGGGGAGTGGCGCAGCCTGGTAGCGCACGTGCTTTGGGTGCACGAGGTCGGGGGTTCGAATCCCCCCTCCCCGACGTCGAGCTGGGCGCGGGTCGTCCCCGCGGCACCGGCCCGACGGTCGGTCGGGCCGGTGCCGTGCCGCCCTACTTCGCCGGACCGTAGGTTCCGGCGTTACCGTTCCAGCGCCATGGTCACCGTCACCGGAACCGCGCAGAAGGCCGCCTGGGAGCGCCGCGTCCTTCCGCCGGTCGAGCAGGTCCGACCCGGACTCTGGTCGATCCCGGTCCCGATCCCGATCAACCCGCTCCGCTACGTGCTCGTCTACGCCTTCGAGCTCCGAGGGGGCGGCGTGGGCCTGGTCGACGCAGGTTGGGACACCGACGACGCATGGACGGCTCTCTGCGAGGGGCTCGGGGCGCTCGGGGCGAGCCCTCCGGACGTACGAGCGGTCGTCGTCACCCACATCCACCCGGATCACTACGGGCTGGCGGGCCGGGTGC
>DAIRCY010000013.1:0-33644 GCA_036796435.1 Acidimicrobiales bacterium | reverse complement strand
GAGAAGCCTCCGGGGCGTGGATCGGTCTCCACCCGGCCGATGCGGTTCTCCTGAGGGAGCGCTACGTCGACGTTGACGGGCTCATCGCGGCCATGCGGGGGCTGCTCGAGCTGTCTGGTGTGCCTGCGGCGACACTCCCCGACCTGAGCGAAGCGTCCCTGCAAGTCCGTTCCTTCGTGTCGATGGCACGGCCCGACCTCTTGCTCGAGGACGCCCAGCGGCTGGAGTTCCCGGGCTGGGACCTGCGTGTGATCTGGACTCCTGGTCATTCCCCCGGCCACGTCTGCATCTACAGCGAGGAGCGACGGCTGCTGCTCTCAGGCGACCACGTGCTGCCACGCATCACGCCGAACATCGCGTTCCACTCGCAGCAGGTCCCGAACCCTCTCGGGGACTACCTCGACTCGCTGGCACGGATGCGGGACCTCGCCACCGACGAAGTGCTCCCTGCGCACGAGTACCGGTTCGAAGGGCTCTCTTCCCGGCTCACCGAGATCGAGAGCCACCACGCGGCGCGCCTCGCCGACATCGAAGCGGAGATCGCAGCACGGCCCGGTGCCACCGCGTGGAAGCTCACCACGTCGCTCGGCTGGTCGCGTCCTTGGGAGGAGGTGCCTCCCTACATGCGCCGCGCCGCCAACGGCGAGACGCTCGCGCATCTCGTGCTTTTGGAACGACGCGGCCGGGTCCGCCGCGAGCCCGGCGTGCCGGCACGCTTCTACCTCGCTGACTCGGTGGGCTCGCCGGGCCCTGCGGAGCCCGCCCCTTGTTCTTCTTTGTCCTTGCCGCCGCGTGCTCCGTCGCCGCGTGCTCCGTCGCCGCGTGCTTTGTCGCCGCGTGCTCCGGGTGGCGCGAGAGGCCCCGGATAGGCGGCCTCGGCCTTGTCGACGAGGCTCGACATGTGCCGTCGGATGAAGAGGATTCCCGCGACGATGACCACCACTGCTACCGACGCAAACGCGACGTCGACCGGGGTCGACACCTTCGTGAGGAACGATCCCGCGTAGTACGCGAGGAACGAGTACAGCGCGGCCCACACGACGCCTCCCGAGGCGTTGAAAGCGAGGAAGCGCCGGTAACGCATCTGGGCGACACCGGCGAGGAACGCAGCGTACGTGCGCAGGACCGACACGAACCGGCCGAAGAACACGACCGTGCCTCCCCGGCGGTCGAACAGATAGTGGGCGACCTTGAACTTTGCCTCGTCCAGCCGGACGTAGCGCCCGTATCGGTACAGCAGCCGATAGCCCCCCTTTGCCCCGATCCAATAGCCGATCGTGTCGCCGATGACGGCCCCCCCCGCACCCGCTGCGAAAATGAGGAACACCGAGAGCTTGTGGGGGTGCGTCGCGCCCGCATAGGTCGCCGCGACGATGAGCGCAGTCTCGCCTGGGAGCGGCACGCCGAGGCTCTCGATCGCGACGAGCGCGAACACCGCCGCGTAGCCGTATGTCTGCACGAGATGGTGGATGCTCATCACGCCGGACCTGTGGGCAGCATCTCCGGCACGGCGGGAGTCTACGAATCCTCCACGCCCGACCGGACGATCCGCTGAGGGCTCCGGACGCCGAGGCCCGCAGAGCCCGTCGTCCCGCCGTGCGGACGCCCCCTCGCCGAGGGAACCCGTGCGACCCGACGGGCGCCGCAAGCGCGGCGACGGGCGCGGGCGCTACACATTCGGATGGCCGTCCCTGCACCCGGCATGCGCCGTTCGGACCCCGGGTACGGTCCGACGGTGAAAGCGCCCAGCGGCTGCCGAGTCGACGCGCGCCCTCGATGAGGAAGTCGGCCCCTTTCCACCGGCAGCTCTTCGCGCATCTTCGGGGCGTGAGCCAGGAGCTGCCGGGCGGCGAGGCCCTGGAGCGGGGCGTCGAGCGTGGGGTCGAGCTCGGCGCGGAGGCGATCGAGCGTGGCATGGACGCGGTCACCGACCGCGTGGGCGGTCCGGCGCGCGTCCGGGCGGTCCTCCTCTTGGCGAGCGTGCTCGCTCTCTCTGCCGCCGACACCGGCGCCGTGGCCGCGGTCGCGCCGCGCCTCGAGAGCGCCCTGCGTATCGGCAACGTCCAGATCGGGCTGCTCGTGACGGTCTCGGCGCTCGCAGCGGCGGTCGGCATGCTGCCCGTCGGTTGGGTGACCGACCGGTCCAACCGGACCCGGATGGTGACGTGGGCGGTCGTCGTGTGGGGAGTCGCCGAGGTGGTCAGCGCCTTCTCGCCCAACTACGCCTTCCTGATCGTCGTACGGGTGCTCCTCGGCGCGCTGACCGCTGTCACCGGCCCCACGCTCGCGTCGCTGACGGGAGACCTGTTCCCGGCCAAGGAGCGTGCCGAGATCTACGGGTACATCCTCACCGGCGAGCTCGTCGGCGCCGGGCTCGGTCTCCTCGTCGCAGGGCTCGTCTCCTCCACCTTCACATGGCGTCCGGCGCTGGCGGTGCTCGCCATCCCGAGCTTCTTCCTTGCGTGGGTGTTCCACCGCCAGCTTCCGGAGCCTGCCCGGGGCGGCCAGAGCCGCCTCGAGCGCGGCGCCACGGAGATGATCGCCGCCGGGGACGCCGAGGACCTTGCCCCCGCGGAGTCCGGGACGACAGCACCGGTCGCGGGGCACGAACTGGCGGCGCGCCGGCGGCGCGAGGAGAGCCACGTCGTGCGAGAGGTGCGACGCCGGCGGGTCGACCCCCACGAGGGGGGGGGGCTCGACCGGGATCCGCTCCAGCTCGGCTGGGGGGAAGCCTTCCGCTACGTCATCGCGGTCCGCAGCAACTTCGCACTCATCGTCGGCTCCGCGCTCGGGTACTTCTTCTTCGGCGGCGTCGAGACGTTCGCGCTCATCTACATCGAGGGTCACTACCGGACGGGACAAGCCTCGGCGACCCTCATCTCGCTCGGCGTGGGCGCGGCCGCAATCTTCGGTGCGATCGCGGGAGGACGAGGCACCGACACGCTTCTCAAGCGCGGGCGACTGGACTCCCGGTTCATCGTCCCGGCCGCCGCGTTCCTCGCCGCCATCGTCTTCTTCGCCCCCGCCGTCATCACGGGCTCGCTTCTCGTCGCCCTCCCGCTGTTCCTCGTCACGGGCTTCTGCATCGGCGCCCCGAATCCCGGGCTCGACGCCGCCCGCCTCGACGTGATGCCGTCGCGCATGTGGGGGCGCGGCGAGGCGGTCCGGAGCTTCCTCCGCTCGATCCTGCAGGCTTTCGCCCCCCTTGTATTCGGGCTGCTCTCGACCTTCTTCGGCGCCAAGGCGGTGGGGTTCGGCGTCTCCGGACACGGGACGCAGGCCAAGGACGCTGCCGCCCACGCCGTCGGCCTCGAGCAGACCTTCCTCATCATGCTGGTCGCCCTCGCCGCGGCTGCGGCGATCGTGTGGTGGGGCCGGACGCCCTATCCGACCGATGTCGCCGCTGCCATCGAGACCGAACGGCGATTCCCTCCGACGCTCGACACGAACGTCGGAGGGGACACGCGGGTGTCAGACGGCCGACGGCCGGGCGTCGGCACACATCGCTCCATCCGGCCTGAGGAGCCCGGGGGACCGCTTCCCCCACGCGCCGCGAGCTGACCGACGACCGCGCGAGGTGTGCCGCCCCTCCGGCGCGGGGAGAATGGCCAACAGGATGCCCACGACGGCCGACCACCACAGAGCGCAGCGCTGATCCACGGTGAGCCTCACCGAAGAGCCGGTTCCCCTTCCCTCGCCCGTGCGACGGCCGCGGCCTCCTCGCGTCGCGCCGGGAGAATCGGAACGGCACCGCTCGGCCGCGCCGGTCTCCCTCGCGATCGGCGGCATGACGTGCGGCTCTTGCGCAGCGAAGATCGAGCGACACCTGAACACCCTCGCTGGGGTGGACGCCCGGGTGAACTACGCGACGGAACGGGCTGCGGTGCATGCGCCCGCAGAGCTCGCCGCATCCGACCTTGTCCGCGAGGTCGAGGCACTGGGCTACACCGCTGAGCTACTGGCGGATCCGAGGCCCCCTGTGGAGTCCGGCGCGGAGTCCGGCGCGGCGTCCGGCGCTGCGGGTGCATCGGGCGCGGCGTCGGCTGTCTCCACTGCGCACGTGCCCGGGGACGTGGCGCTCGACCGCCGCGTGCGCTCCCTCCGCCGACGGCTGGTGGTCGCCGCGGTCCTCTTCATGCCGCTTTGCGACACCTCGCTCGCGTTCTCCCTCTTCCCTGCCGCCCGCGTGCCCGGATGGCAGTGGATCCTGCTCGTCCTGTCGGCGCCGGTCGTCACCTGGGCCGCATGGCCGTTCCACGAAGCCGCCGTGCGCCACGCCAGGCACGGCTCCTCGACCATGGACACCCTCGTGTCGCTCGGGATCGTGTCCTCGACCGCCTGGTCGGTCTACGCGATGTTCTTCGAGGACACCTCCCGCACCCCGGGCACCCTCGCCGCCATGCTCACGCACCACTCAGGGGGGTCCATCTACCTCGACGTGGCCGCCGGTGTCACGACCTTCCTTCTCGCGGGGCGGTACTTCGAAGCCCGGTCACGTCAGCGGAGCGGCGACGCGCTCCGCTCGCTTGCGGCCCTCGGGGCAAAGGACGTGGCGGTGCTCGACGAGGACGGCGCAGAGCGGCGGGTCCCGGTGGCAGCGCTGTCCCCGGGCATGCGCTTCCTCGTGCGCCCTGGTGAGAAGATCGCGACCGACGGCGTCGCCCTCGACGGCGCGTCCGCCGTCGACCGCAGCCTCATGACCGGCGAGTCGCAGCCCGTCGACGTCGTCCCGGGTGACGCTGTGACCGGCGGCACGGTCGCGCTCACGGGCAGGCTCGTCGTGCGAGCGACGAAGGTTGGCCGCGACACGCAGCTCGGTCACATGCTCGATCTCGTCGAGCGGGCGCAAAACGAGAAGGCGGCGGTGCAGCGGCTCGCGGACAGGATCTCCTCGGTCTTCGTGCCGGTGGTCATCGCGCTCGCGGCGGCGACCCTGTCGGGGTGGCTCGCCTCCGGTGCGTCCTCGCTCGACGCGGTGAACGCAGCGCTGTCCGTCCTCATCATCGCCTGCCCGTGCGCGCTCGGCCTGGCCACGCCGGCCGCGCTCTTCGTGGCGTCCGGTACCGGCGCCCGACAGGGCATCTTCTTCAAGGGGTACAAGGCTCTCGAGGTCTCCCGACAGGTCGACACGGTCGTCCTCGACAAGACCGGGACCGTCACCGAGGGCAGGATGGCCGTCATCGGCGTCGACACGGTCGCTGGGGTGAGCGAAGACGATCTCCTGCACACCGCCGGGTCGCTCGAGGCCGCCTCCGAGCACCCGATCGCGCGCGCGGTCACCGCCGCCGCGAAGGCCGTCCGGGAGCTCGCGCCAGTCACGTCGTTTCACGCCGTCCCAGGGGTCGGCGCGACCGGAGTCGTGGACGGTCACCCGGTCGAGGTCGGCCGTGCGGGGAGCACGGGGATCCCGGACGCGCTCGAGGCCCGCCGGCGCGAGTGGGAGGAGGCGGGGAGGACGGTCGTGGTGGTCCGGCGCGATGGCGCACCGATCGGGACCATCGCGGTGGCAGACGCCCTGCGACCGAGCGCCGCGCGGGCCGTGCGCGCGCTCAAGGCGATGGGGCTCCGCTGCGTCCTCGTGTCAGGGGACAACGCTCCGACCGTGCGAGCGGTCGGCGACGCCATCGGAGTCGACGCGGTCGTCGCCGAAGCGCTGCCCGGAGAAAAGGTCGCATTCGTCCGGCGGCTGCAGGAGGAAGGGCACGCTGTCGCCGTCGTCGGGGATGGGGTGAACGACGCGCCCGCGCTCGCAACCGCCGATCTCGGTCTCGCCGTCGGATCAGGCACGGACGTCGCCATCGACGCCGCCGACCTCATCGTGGTCCGCGACGACCTCGAGGTCGTGGCGACCGCGCTCCTCCTCGCGCGCCGCACCCTCCGGACGATCCGGACGAACCTTTGGTGGGCATTCGCCTACAACATCGTCGCCATTCCCGTCGCCGCCGTCGGCCTGCTCGATCCACTGATCGCGGGTGGCGCGATGGCGCTCTCCTCCGCGTTCGTGGTGTGGAACAGCTCGCGCCTTCGTCAACGGCGGCGCGTCTCCACCTCCACGGAGAGCCGGAGACGGCAGCTTGATGCGACGGCCCTCACCGGGGTACCCCGGTCGGCGCCGCTCGACGTCGCCAATAGCTGACCCGACTCTCGTCGACGCGCTCGGCGCCGGCGTCTCCGGGGCGCGCCAGGCGATTCAGGGGAGCTTGCGCCACTGGATCACGTCGGCGGCCACGTCGCGGACCGACCGCCGTGCCGAGCGAGCCGACTGGCGGACCCGCTCGAACGCTGCAGCGGCGTCGATCTCTTCGACGGCCATGAGCACCCCGACGGCCCGCTCGACGATGACGCGGACCTCGAGCGCCCGTTGCAACTGGGCGATCAGCTCCCCCTGCCGCTCCGAGAAGACGGCGCCAGTGAGCAACCGCTCGATGAGGAACTCGATCGTCGCAAGGGCCGAGTGGTCGCTCTGGTCCCACGTCCTCGGTTCGACCGAGTAGACGTTGAGGCTGCCGACGGCGATCCCCCCGACACGGACGGGCATTCCGAGCACCGCACGCACCCCGTTCGAGGCGAGCAGCGTCCCGAGGTCCGGCCACCGATCGTCCTCGAGCATGTCGACGACCGCAACCGGGTGGTCCTCGACCAGGGCTTCGACGCACGGACCGCGGCCGGTCGACTCCTGGACGGCCTCGAGGAGCTGGGCCCCCGGGTCCGTCGACGCCACGTACCGGAGCACGTGGGTGTCGTCGACGAGGAGGATGCCCGAACCGTCCGCGCCGAACAGCTCCGGCATGGCGTTCACGACCACCTCGCAGGCGTTGCGCAAGTCCAGGCCGGCGAGCTTCTGCTGGGCGAGCTGTCCGACCGTGCGCTGGAGAGAGGCTTCCTCAACGTGCATGTGGTTGACGTACCCGCCCGGCAACCCTGATAATGCCTTCCAGCCGGCCCACCGGGCCTGCTGCCGCCTTGACCCCGCGGCGCCGCTGAGAGACGGCCGTCCGAAGCGAGGTCGAAGGTGGATTCTCAAGAATTCCAGTCGATATCCGCTCAGCTCGAGACGCCGGTGGTCCAGGCGCACCTCGAGCAGGTGGCGGCTGCGCTTTCCCCCCTCCGCGCGTCGAACAGCCGAGGATCCCTCGCCAACGCAGTCGCCCGCCTGGTGGCGGACGTTGCCGTCGGATGCCGCATCGACGTGTGCGATCCGGGCGACGACGAGTTGGAGCTCGTCACCTTGAGCCGCGTCGTGGATCCTGAACGATTGGACCTGAGCGATCCGGCTGAGGATCTCGGCGCCGACGAGGCGGCCAGCGGGCAGGCGGCGGCGGTGAAGGACCCGCTCCGGGACCTCTCGTGGGTGGTGGTCCCGCTCGTCGGGAACGGCGTGACCATCGGCTCGCTGCGCGTCGTGCTCGAAGGGCCGCAGGGTCCCTCCGCATCCGAGCTCGCCTATCTCCACCACATCGCGAGCTCGCTCGCGATCGGCCTCTCGTCGGCAGAGCTCCACGAGCAGTCCGAGCGCGTGTCGCGCAGGCTCCAAGAGTCGCTGCTCCCGCACGGCCTGCCCAGCGACCGGTGGTTCCGCATAGCCGCGCGCTACCTGCCGGCGACGGCTGGAATGCACGTGGGCGGCGACTGGTACGACGCGCAGCTGATGGCTCCCGACGAGCTCGCCTTCAGCGTCGGCGACGTCGCGGGACACGGAGTCGAAGCGGCGGCACGCATGGGCGAGCTCCGCAGCGCAATGCGGGCGTTCCGGCTCCACAGCCGGGTCCCCGACGATCTGATCACCCAGCTGCACCGGCTCTGCGAGCCCGCCGGTTACTTCGCGACCGCCGTCTGCGCCCGTCTCGACCCGCGCGGCGGCTTCCGCTGGGCGTCGGCCGGGCACCTGCCGCCGATCGTCGTCCACGCGAGCGGCGGGGTGGAGCTGCTGTCGGGGCACCAGTCCCCTCCGCTCGGCGCCGGTGTCGGGCACCCCGTGGTCCTCGACCATCGCACACTGTCGCCAGGGGACATGGTCCTTCTGTACAGCGACGGGCTGATCGAGCGGCGGGACGAGCCGCTCGACGTCAGCCTCGATCGCCTCCTCGCACACATCGCCATCTCGCTCGGCGCCGGCCCCGACGCACCAGACCGGTTGCTGGACGGGTTGCTCGCAAACCGCAAGGCGGCCGGACCCGTCGGGGATGACATCGCGCTGATCGCCGTGCGGCTGCTTGCAGCTGACTAGGGCGTCAGTGCACGCCGAGGTCGTCGGACCCTTTGGGTCTGCGACGGCCGCCATACACCTCGACGGCGACGAGCGCGGCGACGAAGACCGCCACCATCGCGATGTACAGCGCGAGGGTATCGGTGCTCAGCTTCTGTTGGCTCCCGAGGGCGAAGAGGATCTTCCGGATCACAGCCACGAGGCCAACCACGAGGAAAGGCTGGGCCGCGAGCGCGTGCGCGCGAAGGGACAAGACGACGGTGTGGACGATCTCGACGAGGATCAACACGAGGAGCACCCTGTCGAGGAAGTCGGTCGCTGCCACGGTGAGGCCGTGGCGGTGCGCGGTGGGAAAGAAGTCCACGACGGCGGCGATGAGGATCGTCGCCGCAAGGAGGATCAGGAACGCGGCCACCAGCGAGGACACGATGTCCTGCGCACGCTCGGTGAGGAGGCTCGAGGTGCGGCTCCACCAGTTGGCGACGTCCCCCCCTTGCGTGACGGGCGCCAGGGCGGACGGGGGCCCTCCGGGCGCGAGATCGGCCGACGGCACCTCGCCACCGCTCGTCTCGGTCACCGGACCTCCCTCCGCTCGTCTCCGCGAGCCTACGCTCGGCACGGCTCCGCACCCGGTTTCTTCGTCGGGCGGGTCCCTTGAACGAATGGCGGCTTCGAGGAGACGTGCAACAGTGAACGAGATGACTGGCGAGCCGCCCCGCGACTACAGGGACGTCGTCGAGGCACTCGCCGCGGTGCTCTCCGAGGGTGCCGTCGTGACCGACGAGCTCAGGCGGCGTGCGGAGGAGCTCGCAGACGCCGCCGGCATCGAGGCGTTGCTCGCGTCGCTGACGACCGCCGAGCGGATTCTGCGGACGGGCGAAGGCTTCCACTCCATCGAGCGCTTCTTCGTCGATGGAAGCGAAGAGCAGCGCTACCTGATCGAGCTGAATCGGCGCGACGACAGCGACGGCCGGCGCCCCCGGTAGGATTCGAACCTACGTAGAACGGATTAGAAGTCCGTTGCCTAAGTCCACTCGGCCACGGGGGCTCGCTGCGACGCTCCGACTGTACTTTCGGACGCTGCGCCGGCCCGCGAACCACGGCGAGGGATCATCCTGCCACGAGCAACCTTGTGAGGCCCGCGATCTGGAAGACGTGTTTCACGTTGCCCCTCGCTCCCCTCACCTGCAGCACGGCTCCTGTAGCCGCGAGCTTGTTGCGAGCATGAACGAGGGCTGTCAGCCCAGACGAGTCGATGAAGGTGAGCTCCGACAGGTCCACCACGACGACTGAGCCCTCGGCGACGCTCGTGAGCGCGAGCCGGAGCTCTTCGGCGTGGGCGACGTCGAGCTCGCCCCGGAGTGCGAAGACCGGCCCCCGACGGGTCTCGACCACGTCGAAGCTGAAGAAGTCCCCTCCCACGGGCCCCTCCGCCCGGCGCCCGAACCCTCGTCTTGTCACGAGGGTTCAGGCGTCCTCGGCTCACCATACCGTCGGCGCTCGCTCGTGTGCAATCAGTTCGCGCAGTGTGCTGGTTTGCCAGGTGGGTTTCGTCGGTATGAGTGGTCCGCGGCGCTCCTTGCGGCGGGATGACGGACGCGACGATGGACCAGGCGAAGAACCGGATCGGCACGGAGGGTCACTCGGTCGACGCGCGTCGCGGGCCGGCTCAACCCGCGCACCGCATCTCACTCGCGTTGCAGCTCCCGCGATACCGCCTGAGCGTCCCGGTGATCCGTCATCTGGCGCAGCGGGCGCTCGAAGAGATCGGCGTGACCCCCGACGTCGCCTACGACGTCCAGCTGGCGCTTTCCGAGGCCTGCGCGAACGTGCTCGAACACGCCGGTGACGGCGACTCCTACGAAGTGTGCGTCACCATCGGCGAAGAACGGTGCGAACTTCGCATCACCGACACGGGGCGGGGCTTCGACCACTTCTCCGTCGCCGAGCAACAGGCAGGTCCCGAAGACATCCGCGGCCGCGGGCTGACGCTCATCCGCGCGGTCATGGACGGGGTGGACTTCGAATCGGAGCCCGAACGCGGCACGCTCGTGACCCTCACGAAACGGCTCGAGTTCGACGAGTCATCCCCCGGACGCATCCTCCTTGCCAGGGCGATCGAACAGGAGAGGCGCGAGCGATAGGTTCGCGCCGATGTCTCCTCGCGGCACGTACGATACCGGCGCTCCCGTCTCAACGACCCTGGCGCCGGCCCGTCCGGACACGGTCCTCGACGAGGGCGACCACGAGCGGATGACGCACATCGTGCTCGAAGGGTTCCGGCGCAAGCGGGGGAAGTTCCTCCCGACGGGCGCCAACATCGTGGAGAGCATGGTCACGGGGACGCCGGTGCGGGCGCTGTGCGGGAAGGTCTGGGTGCCGAACCGCGATCCGAACCGGTATCCGCTCTGCCCGACGTGCCGGGAGATCGCCGAAGCCCGGGGCTGGAAGCTGCCCGGGCGCTGAGAGGTGTGCACTCGGTCGAAGGGGGGCACGTAGCTCTCTCGACGACAAGCGGAGGACGGAGATGCCGGCGACCACCACGATCCCGACGACGCTCAGCGACGTCTCGAAGTCGATCTTCCGCGGGGCACGTCCGTCGGCGCGCCTGGCGCACCGGAACTCCCCGGGCTCGCAAGACCGGCCCGGGTTCGTGCGGCTCGCCGTCGGACTCGCCGCCACGAGGGTGCTGCTCGGCTGCGCCGCCCTGGTCGTCCCCGAAGCCGCCGGTCGCGCGTGGATCGGACAGGGTGCATCGGGCAGGGATCGCGCGGTCCTCGTGAGAGCGCTTGCCGGGCGCGACATCGCCCTCGGTCTCGGCGCCCTCCTCGCCCTGCGCTCGAAGCGCGACGTGTCTCGATGGCTTCTCATGGGCGCTGCCTCCGACCTCGTGGACACGGCCGGCAGCGCTGCGGGGTTCGGCGCGCTGCCTCCCCGCCGCCGCTGGTTGGTGCTCGCCGCCTCCGGGGGTGCGGCATGCGCAGGGGTGGTACTGGCAGGCACCCTGCCGACCCCTTCGTGATCCCTCCTCGCAGCGGGGCCCGCGGCGGGCGTGTGACAAACTGGTCGGCCTCGGTGGGCGTAGCTCAGTTGGTTAGAGCGCCAGGTTGTGGCCCTGGAGGTCGGGGGTTCAAGTCCCCTCGCTCACCCTGATCGCGACGTAGCGGGACCTCGCGTTCCGCTGCGCCGCGCCCACCCAGCCGGCTTCTTCCTCCACCCATCCCCGTTTGGTGGCACAGCCCCCCTGCACAATGGAGCGATGGCGGATGCCCGGTCCTCGCCGATGCTCCCGCTGCGGTGGTCCGAGCCCACGGGTGGCCGGACGGAACCGGGCCCCGGAGCAGCCCATGACCAGCTCGATCCAATCGGGCCCGTCCCGGTCGCCGACGAGGTGGCGATCTCGGGCTCCGACGCGGCCGCCGCGGGCACCGAGTCTGACGCCGCTGCCGGCCGGCCCGAGGTGGTCGTCCGCACCAGCAGCCGTCGCCGGAAGACGGCCGCAGCCTTCTGGGAGAGCGGACGGATCGTCGTGGTCGTGCCGGCCCACGTCCCGCGGACTGAACGACCCGATCTCGTCGAATGGCTCGTCGCGCGTGTCATGGCGAAGCGGCCCGGAACGACGGCGACGGACGAGGTCCTCGCCGCGCGGGCTGCGGTCCTCGCCGACCGCTACGTCGACGGCGTTCGGCCCGTCTCCATCCGCTGGGTGACGAACCAGGGCAAGCGGTGGGGGTCCTGTTCGATCCAGACCGGAGAGATCCGCCTCTCCCACCGCCTACGCGTCGTTCCCGACTGGGTGCTCGACGCCACGATCGTGCACGAGCTCGCGCACTTGATGCATGCGGACCACTCGCCGGCGTTCCACGCGGTGGCCGACCGTCATCCGCGCCAGCACGACGCCCTCATCTTTCTGGAGGGGTACTCGCTCGGTCTCCTGACAACGCCGGAACGGTGACGCTGGCGGCGCGTAGGCAGCCGCCGAACTACCGTACCGACCGTGCCGCGCTACCGGATCAGCCAAGCGGCGAAGCTCATTGGCGTCAGCCCGGACACGATGCGGCGATGGGCCGATGCCGGCCGGGTGCGCGCCGAGATCGACGGCGCCGGTCACCGGACGATCGAAGGCACCGAGCTCGCCAAGCTCGCGATCGATCTCGCGGGTGACCTGGACGGGGCGCATCCGGGTGGCCAGTCGACGCGCAACCACATCTCGGGGATCGTCACGCAGGTGAGGAAGGACGAGGTCGCCGCGCTCGTCGAGCTGCAGGCGGGGCCCTACCGCCTCGTGTCCCTCATCACCCGGGACGCCGCTGACGAGCTCGGCCTCGAGCCCGGGATGATGGCCAACGCCGTCGTGAAGGCGACCAACGTGAGCATCGAGGTCACTCCCGGGCGCTGAGGACCGCCGGCGCTCCCCGCGGCAGGCCTTCCTCCATCGGCCAGAGATCGACGGCGTCGGCGGCGATGGTGACCCGAAGCCGTGCGCCGGGGGGGGTTCCCGAGAGCCGTGCGCCGTCGGCCTCGAGCACGAGATCGGGCGCGAGGGCCACCCTCGCCTCCACCCTCCCGCCGAGCCAGGCGAGGTCGTCCAGGGTCGCCTCGAGCACGTTGTCGTGCGCCTGAAGGGGCCCCCGGCGTTCGGACGGCGCTGGGGCGAGGTGGACGTCCGCGGGCCGAACGCGCCACAGGACGGGCGTTCCGGCGCCGAGGCCCCCCGTCGGCGCCCCGAGCTCGACGCCGGGATCGCTCAGGAGCCTGCCCTCCCCGGCGACGGTTCCGGTCGCCACGTTGCGCACGCCGAGCAGCTCGGCGACCGCCCTCGACGAGGGGCGTTCGTAGACCTCGAGGGCGGGCCCCTGCTGGAGGGCACGGCCGGCGTCGACCACGATCACCTCGTCAGCGAGGAGTGCCGCCTCCTCGGGGTCGTGGGTCACGAGCACGGTCGGCACACCCGCGTCGCGCTGCAGCCGGCGCAGCTCGCGGCGGAGCTCCACACGGACCGGGGTGTCCAGCGCAGAGAACGGCTCGTCCAGGAAGAGGAGGTCGGGGGATCGCGCCAGGGCCTGGGCCATGGCGACCCGCTGGCGCTCTCCGCCGGAGAGCTCCGCGGGCAGCCGCCCGTCCAGCCCGGTGAGCCGGAGCGTCTCCAGCCAGTACGCCGCGATCGCGGGATCCGCGTCGTCGGCGAACAGGAGCTGCTCCCACACGTTCAGGTGCGGAAACAGCCCGAACCCCTGGCCGACGTAGCCGATGCGGCGATGCTCGACGGGGATCCCCTCCACTCGCCGGTCGCCGATGGCAACGGCGCCCGGCGCCGCACCGTAGAGGCCGGCGAGGCAGCGGAGCAGAACCGACTTGCCCGAGCCCGACGGGCCGAGCACCGCGAGGCGGAGCGCGCCGGCACGGTGCGCGACGGCGACGCGGAACTCGCCCACTCGCCAGTCGACGTCGAAGGAGAGCGGCGCGGCCGACGGCGGCGCGGGATGGCGCGCCGCGGGGAGCGGACGCTCCCCGTGTCGTCGCCCCCGCACGCGGAGCACCACGACGCGGCTGACCCCCACCGCAGCCGCCGCCACCCCGAGAGCCAGCGCCGTCGGGGCCATCGTGCCGGGCAGCCCCACGGCACTGAACTGGGTGTACGTGTACACGTTCAGCGAGGACGGGTGGTAGGCGAGGACGACCGTGGCGCCGTACTCGCCGAAGGCGCGGAGCCACGTGAGGACGATGCCTGCCCGGATCCCAGGCGCAGCCACGGGCACTGCCACGGCGAGGAAGCGGCGGACCGGGCCGTGGCCGAGCGTCGCGGCCACGTCCTCGAGCGTCGGGTCGAGCGCGGCAAACGAGGCGCGGGCGGTCACGACCAGGAACGGCGCCGACACGAAGCTCTGGGCGAGGACCACGCCGGCGAGCGATTCGGTGAGGTGCCCCCCGAAGAAGCTCCCGATCGGGGTGTAGGGGCCGACCAGATAGATCAGCAGGATCCCGCTCATCACCGGCGGCACGGCGAGCGGGACCATGACGAGCGTGCCGAGCACCGCCACGAGCGGGCCCCGGTGCCGGGCGAGGACGTAGGCGAGCGGCACCCCGAGCAGCGTCACCACGGCGGTGGCGATGGTGGCCCCTTGGAGCGAGACCCAGAACGCGGGGAGCAGCCCGGGGTCGTGGAACCCCCGCGCAGGGGTGGCCGCGAGCCGGTAGAGGAAGTAGACGATGGGACCGGCGAGATAGACGAGCAACAGCGCGCCGAGCCACACCAGGAGCCCACGGGAGCGACGAGCCACGAGGCGTCCCTAGCGGACGAGCTTTCTGAGCACCTTCGGCACGGCCGACTTCTTCCCTGAAAGCTTCGGCTCGGGAAGCTCGTGGAGCCCTCTTGCCGCCAGGAGCTTCTTCGCCCTCGACGAGAGCAGCCACCTGACGAATGCGCGGGCGGCGGCCGCGTGCGGTGCTCTGGCGACGAGGGCGAGGGTGTACTCCGCGTCTTCGGTGACACCGGTGAGCGGCACCGTCGGCAGGTGGGCCGCAGCGGCTTCGACTGCGTAGAAGAAGCCGACGTCGAGCTGACCCGACTGGAGCCGCCCGACGAGACTTGTCTCTGTGAAGACGGTTGTCTGCTTCGTCGCGATTGCCCCGACGGAGGGGTCGTGCTGCTTGGTGGCCGCCGCCTCGAGGGCCGCGACGGTCAGACGGCCCTTCGGGTCTGTGACAGGGTTGGTCCGCCCGACGAGGATGCCGGGCTCGGTCAGGACCTGCCACCAGCGCTTCGAGGTGAGTGTGGCGGAGAACCTGCTCGACGGCTCGTAGGCGAGGACGAGCGGCGATCGGGCGAACGTGACGTACCACCGCACCCAGTTGCCGTTCGCCCTCCCCTCGAGGGCCTTGTCCGCCGTCGACGAGGCGCTCCAGAAGACGTCCGCCCGATGGACGCCGCCCTTGATGTCCTGGGCGAGCCCTGTCGAGCCGCCTGAGATGTCTGTAACGGTGTACCCCGTCGCACGGTGAAAGGCCGGCTCGACGGCTGTCCGCATGATCGCCTCGAGCGAGCCCGCGCTGAGCACGGTCACCTGGCCCGAGTGCTTCTTGGCCGCCCCCGCCGGTGCCGGCAGGGCGAGCAGTCCGGCGGCGAGAGCGGCGGCAACGGCGGCGGCAACGACCGCGGCGATGCGCACCCCGGCGACCCTCATCCGCCCACGGTAGTGGCAGTCATCCGCAACTGCAACCAAACCAGGAGCAAATGGCTGCGTCTACGGCTAATAAGGGGGCGCAGTGCCGCAAATACCAAACTCCGTCGGCATCCGGCCGGGAGGCTCGATAGCCTGGGGGGTCGATGCCTCCCGCCGCCAAGGTCCTGACGGTGTCGGACTCGGTGGCCGCCGGCACCCGGCACGACGCGTCCGGCGCGGCCCTCGCCGACCTGCTGGCTCGGAGCGGCTTCGAGGTGCTGGAGCGGCGAACCTCCGCCGACGGGGTCGAGCCCGTCGCCGCCGCGCTTGCAGAGATGGCCGCGGGGTTCTCGGGGCTCCTCGTGACGACGGGGGGAACCGGTTTCTCCCCGACCGACCTCACGCCGGAGGCGACCCGCAGCGTCGTCGACCGCCACGCCCCCGGTCTCGCGGAAGCCATGCGCTCGGTGAGCCCGCTCGGCCGCTTGTCGCGGGGGATCGCAGGAACCGCTGGCCGCTGCTTGATCCTGAACCTTCCGGGCTCTCCCGCCGGGGCGACGGAGTCGCTCGGCGCGGTGCTCGACGCCGTGCCGCACGCGCTCGATCTGCTCGCCGGGGGCCGGCCGCACTGACGGCCGCCCCTCGGGGGAACGGCGCTGCACCCGGGGGATCTAGCTAGGCTGGGGTAGATGCGCAACGGTCCGGCCTCTACCCGCGCGACGCCACCCGCGGGCCCGACGCTGCGGCCGGGCTAGGTCCTCCCCATGACGACGGTGCGCGTCTTCCTCTCGGGCGCGCCTCATCGGGTCCGGGACCAGGAACCCGACGGCGCCGGCGGGCTCGATGCGATGCCCACCGAGGGACCGCTCGTGGACCGCTTCGGCCGCGTCCACGACGACCTGCGGCTGTCGGTGACCGACCGCTGCAATCTCCGATGCGTCTACTGCATGCCGGCCGAGGGGATGACGTTCCTGCCGCGCGCGGACATCCTCTCGTTCGAAGAGATCGTGCGGCTCGCGCACGTGGCGCGAGGGGTTGGCGTCCGCTCGGTGAGGTTGACCGGGGGTGAGCCGCTCGTGCGGCGGGGCATCGTCGACCTCGTCCGGCGGATCGCGGCGGTCGGCTTCGACGACCTCGCGCTCACGACGAACGGCATCCTGTTCCCGCCGCTAGCCGATGCGCTCGCGACGGCGGGACTCCGCCGGGTGAACGTGAGCTGCGACTCGTTGCAGCCCACACGGTTCGCTGAGATCCGACGCCGTGGTGAGCTGGACGCCGTGCTCGAGGCGATGCACGCGGCAGAGCGAGCCGGTCTCACGCCCGTGAAGGTGAACGTGGTCCTGTTGCGCGGCCGCAACGACGACGAGATCCTCGACTTCGCCGCGTTCGCCCGCGACACGGGTCGGATCGTGAGGTTCATCGAGTACATGCCGCTCGACGCGGACGGCGCCTGGGACCGGGGCCAGCTGGTGCCCGGACGAGAGGTCGTCGAGCGGATCGCGGCGGTCTGGCCGCTCGAGGCCGTGCAGCAGCCCGGCGACCCCGCCCCGGCCGACCGGTACCGGTTCGCTGACGGCGCCGGCGAGATCGGCGTCATCTCGTCGGTGACCGAGCCGTTCTGCGGCACGTGCAACCGGCTCCGGCTCACCGCCGACGGCGCGATCCGCAACTGCCTCTTCTCCGACGCCGAGCACCCCGTACGCGACGTGCTCCGAGCGGGTGGGACCGACGACGACGTCGCGATGCTGCTCCGACGCGCAGTGTGGGGGAAGCTCCCCGGCCACGGCATCAACGAGCCCGGGTTCCTGCGCCCGAGGCGCTCGATGTCGATGATCGGCGGCTAGGTCAGGACCCGGGTCACTCCGAGGGGGACCGGCGGCCACGGCGCCGTCGCCAGAACGCGAGCGCCACGACGAGCGCGAGGAGCGGCGCGAGCGCCCGCTTCAGCACGACGGGGGCGACCACCCGCACGAGGTTGACCGGCACTACCTCGCGCTCCTCGCCGGGGACGCCCGGCGCGATGCCGACCTGCCCGGTCCCCGGTGCGACGTCGCCTGCGCCGACCTCGGTGATCCCGACGATCGGAGCCCCACCGGTGACGCCCGTCGCAACACTCCCCTCGCCCGCGCCGCCCTCCGGCGAGCCGGGACCGGGGCCGGCGGCCGCCAGCACCGTCGTCTCGAGCGACGTCACGAACTGCCCGAGCAACTTGTTGCTGACATCGGCCAGCACACCACGTCCGAACTGCGCGACCCGCCCGGTGATGCTGAGGTCCGTCACGACCGACACGTGGGTGCCCTCCCCCGCAGGGACGAGCACGGCGGTGATGGTCGCGGTGGCGTTGCCCTGACCACGCGTCTCCCGGCCCTCGGCACGGAGCACGGCGCGATAGGCGGCGGGATCGCGCTCGACGAACGTGGCCACTCCCTTGTACTCCGCGGTGACGGGGCCGACCTTCACCTTCACGACGCCGCGGTACTCGTCGCCCTCGACGGACTCGAGCTTCGCCCCGGGCATGGCCGGCGCGATCCGGGAGACATCGGTCAGCACGTTCCACGCTTCGTCGATCGGGACGTTCACCGTGAATTCGTTCGTCAGTTCCATCCGGTCACCTTGCTTGATCGGTCCGTCGGGCGCCAGTCTGGGGCTCCTCGATCTTCGGGGTGCGGCCCGGCGGGTAGCCGGACGCCGGCGCTCCGCTCTTTCGGTCGAGCGCCAGCAACTGGTCGGCCGTGTCCACGTCCAGGGGGTCGCCCTCGCAACCCACCTCGGCGACCAGGTCCGGTCGCCTGCGCATGAGCTCCCTGGCCCCCTCGTCACCCACAGCCGACAGCAGAGGCCAGACGCTCCGGTGGAGGCGGACCGGCGGACGGCGACGCCCATGGAACGTGGCAGAGACGATCGGGGCGGCGCGTGTGCCGGCGACCGCCAGCCACGCCGAGGGGGGGACGAACGGCTGGTCGCCGAGACCGACGGCGACGGCGTCGAACCCGGCTGCGTCGCACCACGCAATCCCTGCGCCGAGGGAGGTGGCCTGCCCCTCCATCCAGCGGCCGTTGTCGACGATCGACACGTGTCGACCGAACTCCTCCAGCGCGCCCCGCAGGTCCACCGCCCCGCTCACGACGACGAGGGGAAGCCCAGCCTGGACGACGGGCGCGACCGCCCAGGCGACGAGCGGCCGGCCGCGGAGGCTCGCGAGCAGCTTGGATCCGCCTGCGAAGCGGGACCCTTCACCGGCGGCGAGGATCACCGCGGCGACGCCGGGGGCCGGGGATGCGCCGGCCGGCGCGGGGTTCGCCGACGCCATCACGCCGAAGCCGCCAAGAACTGCGTCGGTCAGGGCCGGTGGCGCTCGCCGAGCGCGGCCAGCGGAGGCGTACCCGATTCGTGGATCGGACCTTCCCGGTCGCGCAACGACGGGGCCGGCTTTCCCGTGCGACGAGCGATGATCTCCGCGCAGATGGCGACTGCGGTCTCCTCGGGGGTCCTCGCCCCGATGTCGAGGCCGATCGGCGACATCACCCGGACGAGCAGCTCGTCGGGAACCCCCGCCTGGCGGAGCCGTGCGACGCGGTCGTCGTGGGTCCGCCGCGAACCCATCGCGCCGACATAGCCCGCCCGCGTCTCGAGGGCGGAGATCACCGCGGGGACATCGAACTTCGGGTCGTGCGTCAGCACGCAGATCGCGTCGCGCGGTCCGAGCGACGCGCCGACCTCGGCGAGATAACGTTCCGGCCGCGTCGCGACGACCTCGTCTGCCATCGGGAACCGCTGCTTCGTCGCGAACACCGGACGCGCGTCGCACACCTCGACGCGGTAGCCGAGAACCTTCGCCACCTTCGCCAGCGCCGCGGTGAAGTCGACCGCGCCGAAGATCACCATGCGGGGGGGTGGGGCGAACACCTCGAAGAACACCGAGACGGCGCGCTGACGCGCCTCGCCTCGCGCACCGTAGTGGCGGGTGGCGGAGAGCCCGCTCGCCAGGGCGCCCGAGGCGTCACGACGGACGACTGCGTCGAGCTCGGCGACGCCGAGCGTCCCCGACGTGGTGGCGTCGTCGCGCACGAGCATGCTCGCCCCCAGCCGGACGCCTGCGGGATCGTCGCTCTCCTTTTCGACGACGGTGGCGAGCGCGACGGGCTCTTCGGCGCCGAGCGCGTCGCGCAGCTCCTCGTAGACGTCGGGGAGCGACGGATCGACGAGGACGTGGACCGTCCCGCCGCAGGTGAGCCCCACCGCGAATGCCTCGTCGTCGGAATAGCCGTAGGTGCGACGCCGCGCGCCACCGCGCTCGAGGGCGTCGAGCGCCTCGGTGACGACCGCGCCCTCGACGCACCCCCCGGACACGGATCCGGCCACCTCGCCGCGCTCGTTCACCGCCATCATCGCCCCGGGGTCGCGCGGCCCGGATCCCTCGACGCCCACGACCCTCGCCGTCGCGACGCGCAGCCCTTCGCGGCGCCAGCGTTCGATGTCCGGGACTACTTCCTTCACGCGGCCCTCACGGTACCCTCGCGCGCCGTCATTGCTCGGCGCTCCGGTCTGCGTCCGTCGTCTCCGATCATCGCCGCCAGCGCCTCGAGCGACTCGACCGAGTGACCTTCCACGAAGTCGTCAACGTAGGGAAGGGCGGCCGCCATTCCCCGCACGAGGGGTGCGTAGCCCGGCGAGGCCTTGAGCGGGTTCACCCAGACCACCCGGTGCGCGACTCGTGCCAGCCGTGCCATCTGCCTGCCCAGCTCCGCCGGGTCGCCGCGATCCCAGCCGTCGGACATGATGACGACCACGGCGCCGCGTGCGAGACCGCGCACCCCCCAGCGGTCGTTGAACTCCCCGAGCGCGTCGCCGAGCCGCGTCCCGCCGGACCAGTCGGGGACCGCCCGTCCCGCCGCTGCCATCGCGGCGTCCGGGTCGAGCGCGCTGAGGGCGCGCGTCACCCTCGTCAGACGGGTGCCGAGCGTGAACGCCTCCACCCTCGGCCGACCCGCCACGACGACGTGGAGGAACCGGAGCAGGGCGCGCGCATACGGGGCCATGGAGCCGCTCACGTCGCAGAGCAGGACGATCCGCCTCGGCCGCTCTCCTGGCTCGAGCCAGCGGCGCTCGAGCGGCTCGCCTCCGGTGCGCATGGCAGCTCGGACCGTCCGCCGGAGGTCCGGCCAGTCCCCGCGCCGGCGGGTGGCACGGCGCCTGCGGCTCAGCCGGCGGGGCCCGGTGAACCGGATCCTCGCCATCAGCAGCTGTGCTTCTGCGAGCTCCTCGGGAGTGCAGCGGGCGAAGTCCTTGGTGCGCAGGATCTCGATGGCGCTGTAGCGCAGCTCGCGCACCGGCGCGAGGTCCTCCCCGGCGTCCGGCGCCGGAGGCGCTGCGTCGGGGTCGTCGTGCGCGACGGAGATCTCCTCCTCGACGGTCGGTCGTCCGTCCACCCAGCGCGCCGCTCGGAAGAAGGCATCGAAGGCCGCGTCGTAGGTCGGCACGTCCTCGGGCCTGCGGACGAGCGTCGCCCTGCCCGCCCAGTAGACGCCACGCCCGGAGCCGAGGCCGACGGCGGCGAGCGCCTCCGCGTAGCGCGCCGGCGCGCCGCTCGGCACAGTCAGCCCCGCGCCACGCAGCACCCGGACGAACGCGACCGGCAGGCGCGCCGGGTCCGACGCTGGGCTCCTTGGCTCGGCGGCGTCGCGGGCGGCCGTCTGCGGGTGCTCGGTGCTCACCCGGCCCGCTCGACGGCGGCCCGCTCGACGACGGCCGGATCGACCGCGGCCCGCTCGACCGCGGCCCGGGCGAGCGCGGCGACGCCGGACTCGCGCACCCGCTCGGCGTCCTCCTTGTACTTCACGGCCGCCCCCAGGGTGGCCGCGACGCTCGACTCGTCGAGCGTCCGCACGCCGAGCGCGGCGAGCGCCTCCGCCCAATCGATCGTCTCGGCGACTCCCGGCGGCTTGTACAGCCCGAGGGTGCGGATCCGCTCGACCGCGGCCGCCACCTGGCGCGCAAGATCCGGGAGAACCTCCGGCGCCCGCACGGTCACGATCTCCACCTCCCGCTCGAAGTCGGGGTGCTCCACCCAGTGGTACAGGCAGCGCCGCTTCAACGCGTCGGCGACGTCACGGGTCCGGTTCGAGGTGATCACCACGACCGGTGGGACCGCCGCGTGGAAGGTGCCGAGCTCGGGGACGGTCACCGAGTAGTCGGAGAGCACCTCGAGGAGGAAGGCTTCGAACTCGTCGTCGGCGCGGTCCACCTCGTCGACGAGCAGGACGGGAGACGGCCGCTCCGCCGGCGCGGCGATCGCAGCGAGCAGCGGGCGGCGGACGAGGAAGCGCTCCGAGTACAACTCGTCCTCGACGGTGTCGGGGACGAGTTGGCCGGATCCCTCGGCCCGCGCCTCGGCTGCGCGAAGGTGGAGGAGCTGGCGGGCGTAGTCCCACTCGTAGACGGCCTGGCTCACGTCGATGCCCTCGTAGCACTGGATGCGGAGGAGGTCGCTCCCCCGCCAGCGCGCCAGGACCTTGGCGACCTCCGTCTTGCCGACGCCGGCTTCCCCCTCGAGCAGGAGTGGGCGGCGCAACGCGAGCGCGAGGTACACGACGGTGGCGAGCCCCTCGTCCGCGAGATAGCCGTGGGCGCGCAACGCGGTGCGGACGGCCTCTGGGTCTGCCACGTCGTTGCGGACGTCGGCTCCGGGCTCAGCCACGACCGGCGGTCGCCTCCTCGAGGGCACGCCGCACGAGGACCGCCGCGAGGTGCCGGCGGTACTCGGCGCTGCCGTGCAGGTCGCTCGGCGGGTCGAGCCCGTCGGCTGCGCGAGCGGCCGCATCGGCGAGGCTTGCACCGCCGGCGAGCGCCTCCTCGGTGGCCCGGGCGCGGACGGTGGTCTGGCCCATGTTCACGAGGGCGACCCGCGCGTCGCCGTCGACGACGGCAGCGACGCCGACGATCGCCCAGTCCTGGGCTCTCCGGTTGAACTTCTGGAACGCCCAACCGCTCGGGGCCTTGCGGACCCGGATCTCGGTGAGCATCTCGTCGGGGGCGAGGGCGGTCTCGAGAAACCCCTGGAAGAAATCCGCTGCGGCGATCTGTCTCGCGCCGTTCGGGCCGACGACGACCATCGTCGCGTCCAGGGCCAGCACGGCCGCCGGGAGGTCGGAGGCCGGGTCGCCGTGCGCGAGCGAGCCGCCGATCGTGCCGCGGTGACGGACCTGGGGATCCCCGACCTGACCGGCGACGTGCGCGAGCAGCGGCACCTCGGCGCGGGCGACCTCGGAGACCTCGAGGTCGCGGTGGCGGGTCAACGCGCCGATGGCCACGTGGTCGCCGCCGTCACGCACGTACGAAAGGTCCGGCAGCCTGCCGACGTCGACGAGCACCCCCGGCGTCGCGAGCCGGAGCTTCATGAGCGGCAGGAGCGAGTGCCCGCCCGCCCGGAGCTTCGACGAGTCGGGCGCGTCTGCGAGCCAGCCGATCGCTTCGTCCACCGACCCGGCTCGGCGGTACTCGAAGGCTGCAGGGATCATCGGCCACCTCGGATCGTCGTGCGCAGCAGGTGCATGTCCTGGCTCTTCACTTGACGGACTCCGCCGAGTGGGCCAGCGAGAGCACCGCCTGGACGATGTTGTGATAGCCCGTGCACCGGCAGAGGTTGCCCTCGAGTCCCTCGCGGACCTCCCTTTCGGTCGGCTGCGGATGCTCCTCCAAGAACGAGGCGATCGCCATCACCATTCCCGGGGTGCAGAAGCCGCACTGCAGGGCGTGGTGCTCGCGGAACGCCGCTTGGATCGGGTGGAGCGTGCCGTCCGGCGCGGCCATGCCCTCGATCGTCGTGATCTCCTCGCCGTCCGCCTGGGCGGCGAGCACCGTGCAGGACTTCACGGACTCGCCCCCGAGGAGCACCGTGCACGCGCCACATGAGGTGGTGTCGCATCCGATGTTCGTGCCCGTGAGCCCGCGCACCTCGCGGAGGTAGTGCACGAGGAGCATCCTTGTCTCCACGTCGTGCGACTCGGTACTGCCGTTGACCGTCACGGTCACCCGCACTGGCCGCCCTCCCTCCTGGTCTCCACCGTCAAGCCTCCCGTCACCGTCGTCGATCTTCCGTCGTGGTGTCCGTGGACGATGCTGCCACGATCGGCCCCGTCACGCGCCCCCGGACACCGGCGGCAGCACCGCGACCTCGTCGTCCGCGCCGATCGGAGGGTCGCCCGACACCGGCTCGCCGTTCAGCCACATGGCCGAGACGCGCAAGACCTTCTCGAACTCCGGGCCGAATCGGCGGCACGCCTCGGCGCGGAGCTCCCCGAAGCTCGCTGCGTCGAGCGTCACGCGGTGCTCGCCTGCCGCGCTGCGGGCCGGGCCGAAGAGGAGCAGGGTCGCCATCAGCCGCTCCCTCCGTCCTGAGTCCGGCCGCCCTCGGTCACGGCGCGCCCACGAGACCGGAGGCCAGCGCCGCGTTGGTGACGAGGACCTCGACCAGGTCACCGGCCCCGATCCCGTCGCCGTCGGCGAGCACGGCGAGCCCGTCGGCGAGCCCCATGGAACGGATCTGGTGCGAGCCCTGTCCCGGGCAAGGCCGCGCGACCCATTCGCGGGCAGAAGGAGCCTCTCGCCCGTCCGCAGCGAGCTGGACCCGGACGAAATGGGTCCTGCCGTCGGGGCGCCTCCGGAGCGGCTCCCCCGCACGGGCGACCACCTGGGGGCGGCCGGTCATGCGGTGACCGGCCATGCGGCGGATGGACGGACGCACGAGCAGCTCGAAGCTCACCGCGGACGAGACCGGATTGCCGGGGAGCCCGAAGACCGGCACCGGCCCCCGCGGGCCCTGCAGCACCGTGAAGGAGAAGGGCTTGGCGGGTCGGATGGCGATCTGCATCCAGTGCGTGGCCGCGCCGCCAAGCCGGTCGAGCACCATGCGCACGACGTCGACGTCGCCCACGCTCACACCGCCGGAGAGCACGACCACGTCGACCCGGCCGAGCGCACCGGTGATACGGGCAGCGAGCGCGTCTTCGTCGTCGGCCGAGCGTCCGAGATCGACCGGGCGGCAGCCCGCCTCTGCGACGAGCCCGAGGAGCATGGGCCGGTTCGAGTCGTAGATCTGGGCCGCGCCGAGGAGTCGTCCGGGGTCCACGAGCTCATCTCCGGTCGAGATGACCCCGACGGCCGGCCGGGGGTGGACCTCGAGGCTCTCGCAGCCGGCGCTGACGAGGGCGGCGAGCTGCGTGGCGCCCACCTCTGCACCGGCGAGGAGAACCACGTCTCCGGCGCGCACGTCGCTTCCGGGGTCGCGGACGTTCTCACCCGGGTCGACCGCCGCCTGCACGACGACGCGGTTCTGTCCTTCTGTCGTGCGCGTGAGCTCGACCATGCACACCGCGTCGGCACCTGCCGGGACCGGCGCGCCCGTCATGATCCGGGCCGCTTGCCCGCGTCCCACCTCTCCTGTGAGCGTCGCGCCGGCGAGCACCCGCCCCACGACCTCGAGGGTGACGGGGGCGGCGACGGTGTCTGCGGCGTGGACGGCGTACCCGTCCATCGCCGAGTTGGCGAACGGCGGCACGTCGACCTGCGCGAGCGCCGGAGCGGCGAGCACACATCCGGCCGCGTCGAGCGCGCGGACATCCACCTTGCGGGTGGGCGCGCAGGCACGCAGCACGAGGGCTTGCGCCTCGGCGAGGGGGATCACACCGGCCGCACGGGTTGCGCGCCGGTTCCCCAGTCCTCCCCCCCCTGCCAGCGCTCGTACTTCCAGATGGGCACGGTCTCCTTCACGGTGTCGATCACGTAGCCGCCTGCGGCGAACGCGTCGTGGCGGTGGGGTGCCGAGACCACCACCACCACCGCGACCTCGCGGACGCAGAGGGATCCGAGCCGATGGAGGGCCGCGACCCGAACGATCGACGGCCAGCGAGCCCGCGCGTCGGCGACGACGGCCTTCATTCGCGCGAGTGCGGGCCCCTCGTACGCCTCGTACGCGAGCTCCTCGACGCCCTCGCGACCCTCGGCGTGGTCGCGGACCGTGCCCGAGAACGTGACCACCGCGCCACAGCTGGGCACGGTCGCCCACGCGACCGCATCCTGCACCGGCAGCGTGCTCCTCCCGAGCCCGACCCAGTCGTCAGCGTCGGCCGGCGCGACGAGCGCGAGACGCGCGAGGTCTTCGGGGGTGTCGACGTCCTCGGTGACCCCCCGCCCGAGGGCGTCGGCCACCTGGTCTTCGCTCACCAACTGCGCGTCGGGGCCGAAGACGTCGCGCAGCGACCGCGCTCCCGAGGCGAGCTGGGCGACGGCGCGTTCGAGGTCTGCGACACCCCACCGCGCGCATAGGGGCTGCGCCAGGCCGTCGTGGACGGGGACCACGCTCGCGTTCCCTGGTCTGCTGGCGAGCCACTCCACGAGTGCCGGCGACGCGCCGGGCAGGTCGCACGCGAGGACCACCGCAGGCTGCTTCTCACCGGTCCGCGCGACGAGCGCCTCCCAGCCCGCGACGACCGCCGCGAGCGGGCCCCCTCCGGGTGGGTCCTCGGCGACGTGCGGGAGCCCGGTCACCCCCGGCCCTACCTCGACGGCCTCGGACGTGGCGGCCGCGAGGGCTGCGGCGACGCGCCGGCCGAGCGGCAGACCGTCCACCTCGAGCGTCGCCTTGTCGGCGCCCATCCGACGCGACGACCCACCGGTCAGCACGATGCCGTAGAGGGGGCGGAAGACAGGGACGGCGCCGTTGACTGGATCGTCGGAGCCGCAGACGGAGTTGACGGAGCCGTGGGGGGGCGCTGTCACGGCGACCAGCGTACGCGGCGGCGGCGACGGGCCGGTCCGGCCCTCGCCGCACGTCCGCGCCGAGCTCAGGCCGCCTCGCGCGGGCGAGCGCGATTCCCGCGAGCCCCGGCTCCTTCCAGAAACCGCGCATAACGATCGATCAGGAGGGGCCAGCTGTAGTGGTGCTCGACGTAGCGTGCGCCCCGCACACCGAGGTCCTGACGGAGCGGCGCGTCTTCGACGAGCCGGTCGAGCACCGCCTCGAACTCGCGGTACGAGCCGAACCAGAGGCCGCCCCCCGACCGCTCGCAGTGCTCGCGCGTCGGCCCGCAGCGGGCGTTCACGACGACGGGACGCTCGAGCGTCCACGCTTCGGTCACGACGAGCGAGAAAGCCTCCAACGCGGACGGCGAGATGAACGCGAGCGCGTCCCGGACGATGTCGTCCTTGTCCTGATCGCTCACCGTTCCGGTCAGGACGACGTCTCGGTGCGCGGGCGGCCGGAAGGCGACGGGGCCCACGAGCGCGAGCGCGAGCGGTCCGGGACGGCGCGCCTTGTACTCGGCGAAGTAGGCGGCGAGCATCTTCGACCCTTTGTGCTCGTCGACGCGTCCGACGCTCACGACGTAGGGGCGGTCGGGAAGACCGAGGAGCTCGGCGCCACTGCGGCGTCTCGGCCGGGGTGGCTCGGTGCCGAGGCCGAGCAGGATCTGAGGCCGGCTCGCCACCGGATAGTGGCGCTGGACCAGCTCCCGTTCGGCCATCGTCTGGAAGACGAGCGCGTCGGCGCTCGCGAACGTGTCGGCGAAGACCGACAGATAGAGGGCCGGCTCGTCGTGCGCGGCCGGGTGGAGCACGGCGGGCATGGGCACGCGTCCGATGGAACGGACCGTCGGGTAGTACATGTAGGGGTAGAAGACGGCGACGTCGGCGTCGCTCGCTGAGAGCGCGTCGACGAGCCCGGGCGTCAGCGGGCCGTTCAGGTCGACCCACTCCTCGGCCTTCCGGCGGGTGGCGAGCGTCGGTCCGCGCCGGAGCCGTCCGTCGAGCTCGTAGAACTCCTTCGCGCGCTGGGCCTCCGCGTCGAACCGGTGCACGAGCACCCCGTCGAGCGCCTCGTCGCCGGCCGCGAGCTCGTTGCGCCACGTGAGGTGGTCGAGGGCCGTCGAGGTGAAGACCTCCACCTCCCAGCCGGTCGCGGTGACCAGGTGCTCGGCCAGCTGGCGTGCGGCGGACTCGGCCCCGCCGACGACCTGCCGCCCGTAGCGGGGCGTGACGAACGCGACCCGCACCGCGTTCAGCGCGTGGCGACCACGAGGTAGTCGGCGCCCTCGGGTCCCTCGAGCGTCTCGACCGTCCATGTCGCAAGGAGCTGCGACCAGGTCCGAGGGCGCAGGGGGCGCCCCGGGGAGAGGTCCGCCTCGAGGGGGGCGTCGTCCGCGGCCCAGGCGGCCGGGGAGAGCGAGTGGACGACGAGTACCGCGTGCTCGTCGAGCCGGTCGACCAGCGCGCGGACGAGCTCGTCACGGCGCGCGGGCTCCATCGCCTCCACGATCCCCGAGACGAGACAGCCTGCGATCGAGCCGCGCTCGACGGAGCGCAGGTGCTCGAGCGGCTCCTCCTCCCGGAGGTCCGCTCCGCGCAGCTGGGCTTCGTCCACCGCGCCCGGGACGGGGTCGACACCGTACGCGTCGACGTCCGAGGAGCTGAGCCGCTCGACGAGCCAGCCGTCTCCGCACGCAGTGTGGAGAACCCGCCCACCCGCACCGCGCAGCGCGTCGATCGCCGGCGCCACCCACCAGGACTCCGGCGACCCGGTGCGCACGACACGGGTCACCGCGCGCGCAGGCACACGGTCGCGCAGCTCGGTCAGCTGCGCGTCGACCGAGTGGAGCGCGCGGCTCACCGCGAGGCCGAGGGTGCTCACCTGGTGGGTGACCCAGCCCATGTACCAGAGGCTGAGCGACCGGAGGCCCTTTTTGACCACGGTTCCGGCCGGACGCGCCGACGCCACGGGGACGACCGGGTCGATGAACGCCGCCTGGTCGACCAATCCGAGGGCGTCCGTCAGATCCCCGCCACGCGCCGCGACCGGGGCGTGCTCGAGGAACATCATGTCCAGCTCACGCTCCAGCTGCACGGGGATCTCGCTCCGGCGGCGGCGCACCTCCTCGTCGATCTCGGCCATCACCCGGCGCAGATAGGCGTCCACGTGGGCGGCCTCCTCGGATCCCTCGATGGTCATGACGCCAGCGGCCCGTCGGCGGGGGCGGCGGCCGCGGCGGCCGCGGAGGCCGCGGAGGCCGCGGGGGCGGCGAGCGCCGCGGGGGCGACGAGGCTGCCGCGGACCGCGATCGCCACGGTCCCGGTCGAGCGTCCGGGGTTCATCACCTCGAAGCGGCACGCCGGCTCCCGCCAGTCGCTCATCCCGCGTGCGGTCTGCACCCCGAGGTTGACTTCGTAGGTGCCGTCCAGCAAGGGAACCGACTCGAGCGTGAACTCGAACGTGCCCGGCCCGGCCTCGACCTCGCAGCGGACGCCGAGCGCCTCGGTGTCCGTGCTGAAGAGGCTCAGACCCTCCTCGCTCCGGATGTCGAGCTGGAACACGACGCCCGGCACTGCACGGCTCGACACGAAGCCGACGCGGATGGTGAGCGGCTCCCCCGGCAGCAGGTACTGGCGGGAGGCATCGGGGGGCAGGACGCACGACACCTCCGCAAGCCGGACCGGCCGGCTCTCCCCTTGGAGATGGCGGGAACGGGGCGCGGCGTCCTGGTCGAGGGCGGCGCCTGCGCCGGGAACGAAGGGCGCGCCCGGGATCTCGGCGGCCATGGCCGAGACGGGTGCCGGCGCGGGGGCGGCGTCACCGTCGGGCGCTTCGAGCGCGGGGGGCTCCTCGGCCGCGACCTCGAGGGCCACCTCGGCTTCGCGCGCCCCGAGGACGTCGCCCGCCTCGAGGAGCCGCTCACGGAAGAGGCGTACGGCCTCCCCCGGGGTTCCCATGCCGATCATCTCGCCGTCGGCAAGGACCACGGCGCGGTCGCAGAGGTTCCGCACGAGGTCCGGAGCGTGGCTGACGAACAGGATCGTGCGTCCCTCGCGCTGGAACCTCTTCACGCGCTCCATGCACTTGCGCTGGAAACGCTCGTCGCCCACCGCGAGGACCTCATCGATCACGAGCACGTCCGGGTCCACGTTGACCGCCACCGCGAATCCCAGGCGGACGTACATGCCCGACGAGTAGAACTTCACCTGGTTGTCGATGAACTGGCCGAGCTCGGCGAACTCCACGATGTCGTCGAACATCCGGTCGACTTCGCGTTTGGAGAGGCCGAGCATCGACCCGTTCAGGTAGATGTTCTCGCGCCCGCTCAGCTCAGGCTGGAAGCCCGCTCCGAGCTCCAGGAGGCCCGCGAGCTTGCCACGCACCACGACCTGCCCCGAGGTCGGCTGCAACACGCCGCAGATGCACTTGAGCAACGTGGACTTGCCCGAGCCGTTGCGGCCGAGGATGCCGACCGTCTCGCCCTCATGCACCTCGAAGGAGACGCCCCGCAGCGCCCAGAGATCCTCGTGGGGCACGCGGCCCGCGTGGATCACGCGCTCTTTGAGCGACGTGTACTTCTCGTGGTACAGCCGGAACCGCTTCGAGACGTCCTGGACGTCGACGGAGGTCGACCCCATCAGAGCTCCTCGGCGAAGTTCCCGGCGAGGCGGCCGAACACGACCATCGCGACGTAGAAGAGCACGAGGCCGAAGCCCAGGACTATGGCGTCGCCCCACACGTAGCTCAGCACTCCCCAGTGCGGCAGGACCTGGAGGGGTGCATGTGTCGGAAGCGTGCTCCGGACTGTCGCCCTCGCGTAGAGGACCCGCTGGAAGGTCATGACCAACGGGGTCAGCGGGTTCAGGAAGTACAGCCAGGTCAGCCCGTGGCGGGCGAGCGGAGGGGCCACCTTCACATAGGTGTAGACGATCGGGCACGCCCAGAACCACGCCGACCCGACGAGCACTGTGACGAGGTGCTGCATGTCGCGCATGTAGACGTTGACCGCCTCCAGCAGGATCCCGAGGCCGCAGGCGAGCACGAGCGTCGGGATGATCGCCACGATGACGAGGTACAGGAGCGACCACGCCGGCGACGAGCCGAGCACGAGCATGAAGATGGCCATGACGCACGCCTGGAAGAAGAAGAAGACCCCCGCAGACCCCACCGCCGCCAGGGCAAGGATCTCGCGCGGGAAGGAGACCTTCTTCACCAACCCCGCGTTCTGCACGATCACACCCGTCGAGGTGAGGATCCCGGTCGCAAAGAGGTTCCACAGCAGGATCCCCGCGAACAGGTAGATCACGAAGTCCGGCATGCCGTTCTTCAGGAAGACGCCGAAGACCATCGCGTAGACCGCGAGCGTCAATGCCGGCGAGAGCATCGACCAGAGGAGGCCGAGGACCGAGTTCTTGTACTTGACCTTGATCTCGGTCCGGACGAGGTAGATCATCAGCTCGCGCGAGCGCCAGATCTCCCGCAGCCGGGCGAGGACGCTCGTCCTCGCAGAGACGATGCGCGTCGTCTTCGGGCGTGTGGAGACCGAGCCCCCTCCGTCGAGCACGCTCGTCACTCCGGCTGACTCCGCGTCCGGCGGCTGGGCCGGCGCTTCGAGTGCCACTGTCAGCTTCCGCCCACCTGGGCCGTCGAGCGATCGATCACGTGGTCGATGAAGCCGTACTCACGGGCCTCCTCGGCGGTGAACCAGCGGTCACGGTCCGAGTCCGCCTCGATGCGCTCGACGGGCTGCCCCGTGTGAAAGGCGATTCTCTCGGCCATCATCCGCTTGAGGTAGACGATCTGTTCCGCCTGGATCGCGATGTCGGCCGCCTGCCCCTGCATGGCGCCAGAGGGCTGGTGCATCAAGATGCGCGAGTGCGGGAGCGCGAACCGCTTGCCCGGGGCTCCCGAGCACAACAGGAACTGGCCCATGGAGGCTGCGAGGCCCACACAGATCGTGCTCACGTCCGGCCGGACGTACTGCATCGTGTCGTAGATCGCGAGCCCGTCGGTGACCGACCCCCCGGGCGAGTTGATGTAGATGGAGATGTCCCGTTCGGCGTTCTCGGCCTCGAGGAGGATGAGCTGGGCGCAGACGGTGTTGGCGGTGTTCTGGTCGATGGCGGAGCCGATGAAGATGATCCGCTCCTTCAAAAGGCGCTGGTAGACGTCCATGGCGACCGACGGGTCCTGGCCAGCGGCACCGTAGGGTCCGACGAGGGGACTAGCGTGCATGCAACGAGGCTACCCGGCGGCACCACCGCCCGGGGTCACGCGCGGACGTGGCGGAACCGGTAGACGCGCCGGGTTTAGGTCCCGGTCCCTTCGGGGGTGGAGGTTCGAGTCCTCTCGTCCGCACGCTCGTGCCCCATCTCGTCGCAGCGCCGGACAAGTTCCGCGGCACCGCCTCGGCAGCCGAGGTGGCCGCTGCTGCCGCTCGCGCGGCCCAATCGGCGGGATGGAGCGCCGAAGAGGTTCCCTTGGCCGACGGCGGCGAGGGAACGCTCGAGATCCTGGCCCGCGCCCTTGGGGGCGAACGTCGTCGATCGGCGGTCCGGGGTCCTCTCGGTGAGCCCGTGGATGCGACCTGGCTCCTCCTTCCCGACGGGCGCGGCGAGGTCGCCTCCCGCATTTCGGCACTGCTCCGGGGTCGGGACGGTGAGGAGGCAGCGCGCGAACTCCCCCGCGCCGGCCCGGTCGCCGTGGTCGAGTCCGCGCTGGTCGCCGGTCGGGCGCTCGTTCCCGCCCCGCGGGGGGACGACCCGGTCCGGGCTGGCACGGACGGCGTCGGCGACTTGATCCTCGCGGCCTCAGGTGCGGGGGCGCGCCTCGTCGTCGTCGGCTCGGGCGGCACGGCGACGACCGACGGCGGTGCCGGGGCCCTGAGTGCGCTCGGAAGCGCGGACAGGCTCGGGGGTGCCGCGCTCGTCGTGGCGTGCGACGTCGCCACGCCGTTCCGATCGGCAGCGGAAACGTTCGCTCCGCAGAAGGGGGCAACCCCCGCCCAGGTGGCCGTGCTTCGGGGGCGGCTCGACGCCCTGGCGGCGCGCTATCGCGACACCTTCGGCGTCGACGTCGACCGGGTCGAAGGCACCGGCGCCGGCGGGGGCCTCGCCGGCGGCCTCGCCGCCATCGGGGCCAGGCTCGTGCCGGGGTTCTCCCTGGTCGCCGCGCTCGTCGACCTCGATCGCCGCGCGGCGTCGGCGAACCTGCTGGTGACCGGGGAAGGACAGCTCGACGCGACGTCATTCGCGGGAAAGGTGGTCGGCGGCGTCCTCGATGCGGCCGGCGGGGTCCCGCCCGCGCTCTGCGTCGCCGGGCAGATCGAGCCCGGCGTCGGACGGCACTGGGCGGAGCGCACAGGCCCGGTCGAAGCAGTGAGCCTTGCCGCCACGTTCGGCAGCGCCCGTGCCCGCCGCACAACGACGGGTCTCGTCTTCGAGCTCGTCGCGACCGCATGTCGGCGGCGTTCCCCTCCCGCCGCTCACCCCCTAGCGTCGCATCGATGACCACGGGCGAGGACCGGACGAACCCCGAGACGCGTCCCGCGTCGCCGGGCGCGTCGCCTGACGTGTCGTCGGGCGCGTCGCCGGGTGGTCCCGCGGCCACCTACCGGCTCACGGCGCTCGCCGGCCGCATCGCCCACAAAGGCCGCTCCCTGCTCTCGCGCGCCAGGCACTGGAGAGACCCGCTCGTCGTGGACGTCGGGTACCGGGTGGTGCTCCAGCGCGCACCCGACCAGTGGGGCAGACGGGACTACCTCCAGCGGTTCCGCGCGGGCGGGGTCACCGTCGAGCAGTTCGGGCGGGAGCTGCTCGAGTCTCCCGAGTACGAGCGCGTGCACGCGACCCGGAACCTCGTGCGCTCCCTGCACCACAGTCGCTGCACCTTCGTGCGGAGTCTCCCACCCGCGCGCCGCATCCTCGACCTCGGCGGCACGAACCTGCAGCACGAGCACGGCGCCTTGGTCACCATGGGGTACCCGCACCCCTTCGAGGAGCTGGTGATCGTCGACCTTCCTCCCGACGAACGCCACCCGCTCTACAACAGGGGCGGCGTGCGCGCCGACACCGTGAGCCATCTCGGCAAGATCACCTACGCCTATCACTCGATGGAGGACCTCTCCGGGTACCCCGACGGCTCCTTCGACCTCGTCTACAGCGGGCAGAGCATCGAGCACGTCGCAGTCGACGTGGCCGACAAAGTGCTCGAGGGTGCGTTCCGCGTGTTGCGGCGGGG
Organism: Acidimicrobiales bacterium; assembly: GCA_036796435.1. GTDB lineage: Bacteria > Actinomycetota > Acidimicrobiia > Acidimicrobiales > RAAP-2 > JAJYVT01. The sequence goes on along the minus strand of DAIRCY010000013.1, from coordinate 235 downwards.
GGGCCTGCTCGCGCTCGACACGCCAAACGCGATCGTGACCCGGCTGCAGCAGGCCGACTTCATCGACCCCGACCACAAGTACGAGTACACGCCCGAGGAGCTCGACGAGAAGCTCACCCGTGCGGGGTTCGACATCGTCGAGCGCAAGGGGCTGAACCTCGGGCTGAAGAGCGTGGAGACCGGCCGTTTCGACGAGGGGGAGGTCGGGGAGAACGTGGGCGTCTTCTCTCACCCC
>DAIRCY010000012.1:0-40923 GCA_036796435.1 Acidimicrobiales bacterium | reverse complement strand
AAGTACGGCGGCACCGAGATCACCGTCGACGGCGAGGACCTGCTCATCCTCTCCGGACGTGACGTCCTCGCCAAGCTGGACAAGTAGAGCGACCACCCGTACGAAGGGGCCGCACCGGGCGCGACGGGCGTGCGGTGCGGCCCCGCTTTTCTGAGAGGTTCCCCCCATGCCCAAGATCCTCAAGTTCGACGAGGCCGCGCGTCGCGGCCTCGAGGCCGGTGTAAACAAGCTGGCCGACGCGGTGAAGGTCACCCTCGGCCCGAAGGGCCGCAACGTGGTGATCGGAAAGAAGTTCGGCGCCCCCACCATCACGAACGACGGCGTCACCATCGCCCGCGAGGTCGAGCTCGAGGACCCCTTCGAGAACATGGGCGCGCAGCTGGTGAAGGAGGTCGCCACCAAGACCAACGACGTCGCAGGTGACGGCACCACGACGGCCACCGTGCTCGCGCAGGCGCTCATCACCGAAGGACTGCGCAACGTCGCCGCAGGCGCGAGCCCCGATGCCCTCAAGCGCGGCATCGAGCGCGGTGTCGCCGCAGCGGTGAAGGAGATCGGCAAGCAGGCGCGAGACGTCGAGGGGAAGACCGAGATCGCGCAGGTCGCGTCCATCTCCGCTGCCGACAGCTCGATCGGCGACGTGCTCGCCGACGCGATCGACAAGGTCGGCAAGGACGGCACCGTGACCGTCGAGGAGTCCAACACCTTCGGGATGGAGCTCGAGCTCACCGAGGGCATGCAGTTCGACAAGGGCTTCCTCTCGCCGTACTTCGTCACCGACCCCGAGCGGCAGGAAGCCGTCCTCGAGGACCCCTACGTCCTGTTCTTCAACGGCAAGATCAGCTCGGTCCACGACCTCGTCCCCGTGCTCGAGAAGGTGATGCAGGGCGGGCGCCCGCTCCTCGTCGTCGCAGAGGACGTCGACGGTGAAGCGCTCGCGACCCTCGTCGTGAACAAGATCCGGGGGACCTTCACCTCGGTGGCCGTGAAGGCGCCGGGCTTCGGCGAGCGTCGCAAGGCGATGCTCCAGGACATGGCGATCCTCACCGGCGGCCAGGTGATCTCCGAGGAGATCGGCCTCAAGCTCGAGAACGCGAGCCTCGACCTTCTCGGCAGGGCGCGTCGCGTGATCGTGACCAAGGACGACACCACCATCGTGGAGGGTGCCGGCGGCGAGGCGGACGTGAAGGGCCGCATCGCCCAGATCAAGCGCGAGATCGAGGAGACGGACTCGGACTGGGACCGCGAGAAGCTGCAGGAGCGTCTCGCCAAGCTCGCAGGCGGCGTCGCCGTCGTGAAGGTGGGCGCGGCGACCGAGGTCGAGCTGAAGGAGAAGAAGCACCGCATCGAAGACGCGCTCTCCGCGACGCGGGCGGCCATCGAAGAGGGGATCGTCGCCGGTGGCGGCACTGCGCTGCTGCGCAGCCGCAACGCGGTCAACAAGGTGGCCGGCGGCCTCAGTGGCGACGAGGCGACCGGTGCACGGATCGTGGCGAAGGCGCTCGAGGAGCCGCTCCGGTGGATCGCGTCGAACGCGGGGCTCGAGGGGGCGGTCTACGTCCGTCAGGTCGAGTCCGAGTCCGGCTCCACCGGGCTCAACGCCGCGACGGGCGAGATCGTCGACCTCGTGAAGTCGGGGATCATCGACCCCGCGAAGGTGACCCGCTCCGCGCTGCAGAACGCGGCCTCCATCGCCGGTCTGCTGCTCACCACCGAGGCGCTCGTGGCCGACAAGCCCGAGAAGCCCCAGCCTGCACCCGCGGGCGGCGGCGGCATGGGCGGCATGGGCGGCATGGGCGGCATGGGCGGCATGATGTAGCAAGAGGCGTGACCCCGACGTGATCCCCCGTCCCGCCACGGCCGAGCCAGGCGGCCCGCCGCCGTGGACGCCGCGGCGGGGGATCACGCTCGGGACCGTCTCCGAGAGGCTCAGCGCCGCGGGGCGCAGCCTGGCCGACGGGCCGCCTCCCCTTCCGGTCGGCGTGCCAGTCGCCGAGCAGCCGAGCGTCGTTGCGGCGCCCTCGGCCGTCCTCGTCGGGTTGTTCGATGAGGGTGGCGAGGCGAGGGTCGTGCTCACCAGGCGGTCGACGCAGCTCCGCACCCACCGGGGCCAGGTGAGCTTCCCCGGGGGCCGGATCGACCCCGGAGAGGACGCCGTCCAGGCGGCCGTGCGCGAGGCGCACGAGGAGGTCGGTCTCGACCCCGCCCAGGTCCTCCCGGTCGGCTACCTCGCACGGGCGTTCGCCTTCAGCACGGGCGCGCCGATCACCCCCGTCGTCGCCGCGCTGGCGGCTCGCCCGGTGCTCGTGCCGAACCCGGCAGAGGTGGACCGCGCCTTCGACGCCTCGCTCGCGGACCTCGCCGCCTCCTGCCATCAGGAGTGGTGGAGCGAGCCCGGCCTGCCCCGCTTCCCGATGTACTTCTTCTCGGTCGAGGGCGAGACGGTCTGGGGCGCGACCGCCCGGATGCTCGTCGACCTTCTCACGACGGTCCTCGTGGAGGACGCGCGGACCACCTGACGTGATCCGGGCCGGGCAGCCGGCAGCCGTTTCCCTCCCTCCGGCGTGCCCTTCCGGCCCTCCGGCGTGCCCTCCGACCACGCCCCGGCAGGCCACCCGTCCAGCCCTCGGCGAGCGTTTCGCGAGCCTCCCGGCAGCGCTCCGGCAACACCTGGGAGGAGACGGTCGGCCGGTACAGTGGGACGACCGGCAGGTCGGCGCCGAGAAATTTCGGACCACTGGAGGACACTCGTGGCAGACATCGAGATCGGAATCTTCAAGTCCGGGCGCCGGGCGTACGGGTTCGACGACATCGCCCTCGTGCCGAGCCGCAGGACCCGCGACCCCGAGGACGTCGACATCTCCTGGGAGATCGACGCGTACCGCTTCGGGCTGCCGCTCCTCGGCGCGGCGATGGACGGGGTGACGAGCCCGCGCACCGCGATCGAGCTCGGCCGTCTCGGAGGGCTCGGGGTGCTGAACCTCGAGGGTCTCTGGACCCGCTACGAGGACCCGACGCCGCTGTTCGAGGAGATCCGCGAGCTCGAGGACGACAAGGCGACCCCGCGCATGCAGCAGATGTACCAGGAGCCCATCAAGCCGGAGCTGGTCACCGAGCGCATCCGCGAGATCAAGGAGTCCGGGGTGGTCACGGCCGCGTCGGTGACGCCCCAGCGCACCGAGCAGCTTGCGCCGGCGTGCCTCGCCGCCGAGCTCGACGTTCTCGTCGTCCAGGGGACCGTCGTCTCCGCCGAGCACGTCTCGAAGTCGACCGAGCCGCTGAACCTGAAGCGGTTCATCCGCGAGTTCGAGATCCCCGTCATCGTGGGCGGCTGCGCGTCCTACCATGCGGGCCTTCACCTGATGCGCACCGGCGCCGTCGGCGTGCTCGTCGGCGTCGGACCGGGCAACGCGTGCACCACCCGCGCCGTGCTCGGCCTCGGAGTCCCTCAGGCGACTGCGATCGCTGACGTGGCGGGTGCCCGGATGCGCCACCTCGACGAGACCGGCGTCTACGTGCACGTGATCGCCGACGGCGGGATGTCGAAGGGCGGCGACGTCGCCAAGGCGATCGCGTGCGGCGCGGACGCGGTCATGCTCGGGTCACCGCTGTCGTCGGCGGTGGAGGCGCCGGCACGCGGCTTCCACTGGGGGATGGCCACCTTCCATCCCACGCTCCCGCGGGGCACCAGGGTGCGCACCGGCGTGCGCGGCACGCTCGAGGAGATCCTCCTCGGCCCCGCGCACGAGAACGACGGGCGGATGAACCTCTTCGGCGCGCTGCGCACGGCCATGGCCACCTGTGGCTACGAGACCGTGAAGGAGTTCCAGAAGGCCGAGGTCATGGTCGCCCCCGCCCTGCAGACCGAGGGCAAGCAGCTGCAGCGGTCCCAGGGCGTGGGCATGGGCCACTGAGCGCGACCGCGGACCTCGTCAAGGACCTGAACCCGGCGCAGCGCGCCGCGGTTGAGCACCGCGGCGGACCGCTCGTGGTCGTGGCGGGGGCGGGGTCGGGCAAGACCCGGGTCCTCACCAGGCGGATCGCGCACCTGCTCGCGAGCGGCGCCGCGGCTCCCTGGGAGATCCTCGCGATCACCTTCACCAACAAGGCGGCCGACGAGATGCGTCGGCGCGTGGCGGAGCTCGTCGGCGAAAGAGCCGATCGCATGTGGGTGTCCACGTTCCACTCGGCGTGCCTGCGCATGTTGCGCGTCCACGGCGGGCGCATCGGCTATGACAGCGCGTTCACGGTGTACGACGACTCCGACTCGCGCCGTCTGGTCGAACTCGTCGAAGACGATCTGAACATCGACACGAAGCGCCTCCCGTCACGCGCGGTCGCCGCGGTGATATCCCAGGCCAAAGCGGAGCTCGTCGGCCCCGCCCGCTTCGCCGAGGAGGCGTCGTGGGGCGCGGATCCGTACCGGCGGCGCATCGGCGAGGTCTACGCGGAGTACCAGCGACGGCTGCAGGCGGCGAACGCCGTGGACTTCGACGACCTTCTCTTCCAGGCCGTGGTGCTGCTCCAGTCGTGCGAGGACGTGCTCGAGGCGTACCGGCGGCGCTTCCGCCACATCCTCGTCGACGAGTACCAGGACACGAACCACGCGCAGCACGAGCTCGTCCTCTTGCTCGGACGTGACCACGGCAACGTGACGGTGGTCGGCGACTCCGACCAGTCGATCTACCGGTGGCGCGGTGCGGAGATCGCCAACATCTTGGAGTTCGAAGCCGCCTTCCCGAACGCGACGACGGTGCTCTTGGAGCAGAACTACCGGTCGACCCAGACGATCCTCGACGCGGCCAACGCGGTCATCTCGAACAATGCGGGGAGGCGCCCCAAGGAGCTCTTCACCGAGGGGGAGGCGGGAGAGCGCATCTGCAGGTACCGCGCCGAAGACGAGCGCGACGAGGCGTCTTTCGTCGCGCACGAGATCCTCAGGCTCCAAGCGACCGAAAGCCTCGCCTACGGGGACGTGGCGGTCTTCTACCGCACCAACGCGCAGAGCCGCGCCGTCGAAGAGGAGCTCATCCACCAGGGGATCCCCTACAAGGTGGTCGGCGGAACCCGCTTCTACGACCGCAGAGAGGTGCGGGACCTCCTCGCGTACCTCCGCGTCATCGCGAACCCAGACGACGAGATCTCCTTCCGCAGGATCGTGAACGTCCCCAAGCGTGGCATCGGGCAGACCTCGGTCGTGCGGCTCTCGGCAGCCGCAGCGGCCGCGCGCACGCCCATCGGACGGATGCTCGAACGGGCGGAAGAGGCGGGTCTCAGCGGCAAGGCGCTGAAAGGAGCCCACGAGCTGTCGTCGCTCCTGCACGAGCTCCGCACGGCAGCCTCCGAGACCCCCCCCGGCGAGCTGATCGAGCTCGTGGCGAAGCGCTCCGGCTACCTCGACGAGCTCGCTGCGGAGCGGACGCACGAAGCCGAGGGCCGCATCGAGAACATCGCAGAGCTCGCCACCGTCGCCCAGGAGTACGAACGGCTCTCCGAGCTCCTCGAGACGGTCGCCCTCGTGTCCGACTCCGACGAGCTCGACAGCGACAGCTCGCGGGTGTCGCTCATGACCCTGCACACCGCGAAGGGCCTCGAGTTCCCCGCCGTCTTCCTCGTAGGCATGGAAGAGGGGATCTTCCCCCACGCGCGCACGCTCGGCGAACCGCTCGAGCTCGAAGAAGAGCGGCGGCTCTGCTACGTCGGCATCACGCGGGCGCGCCGGTTCCTGTACCTCACGCACGCGTGGAACCGGACGCTTTGGGGACGCACGATGCCCGGCATGCCGAGCCGGTTCCTCGCGGAGGTGCCCGACGCGCTCCTGCGGGAAGTGGGGGGCGGGCGCATCTTCGGCTCGGGCACGGCCGCACCTTCGTCGCGCAACGCCAACGGCTCGCTCCTTCCGGCAGACGGGGCCAGGTTCGCGTCAGCCTCCCGGTCGACCACCGGCGCAGAGGCCCTCGGCCTCGCCGCTGGTGACCACGTCGTGCACGAGCGGTGGGGTCCGGGTGTCGTCCTCAGCGCAGAAGGGGTGGGCGACCGCGCGCAGGCCACGGTCCGGTTCCCCTCGGTCGGGCAGAAGACGCTGCTACTGTGCGCGGCGCCGCTGCGGCGCGCCGATTGAGTCTGCCCTGCCACCGCTGTCGCAGTGCCGGTTGCGGGCGGCGTCAATACCCCGGTGATACCGATTCGAACCCTCTCTGGACCCCCTCGCCACGTCGCTGACCAGGCGATTCGCAAATTGACAATGAACCGCAACACTTTTCTCTGCGTTGCCGCCGGCTGTCACCCACGTTGCACCCACCTCCCGCGCACCCGCGAACTCCCTGTTCACAGGGATGGCGGGGGCGCGGGTCCTTGGAGCGACCGTGCAATTCTTCGCTTGACCTGCACACTCGCATTGCCACTGCGTCCTTTGTAACGTCGCTGCCGAAGCGATGCGCGGCGGTCCGAGGTGCTGGGCCGCAGGCGGCGCTTTCCGGAGGGGAAGGCGGAGGGGGTCCGCGACCGTTCCTTGGACGGTCGAACGCGTCCGGAGTTCCGTCCCCTGAGGGGCGCAGCCGTCAGCAGCAGGCGGACTGTGCGAAACGGGCTTCGTCGAGTGCGCGCACTCGTCGGGCACGACGAACCGCGCACGACGACAGCGAAGGATGGAAATGGCCACGCACACCGAGACTCTCCGCCGCCGCGGGAACCGGCGACGGATCCCGCGGGCGCCGAGGTCGCGCACGTTCCTCGAGACGACCAAGACCACCAAGACCATCGTCGCCTCGTTGGCCGCGGCGGGCGCGCTCTTCTGCGGCGCGGCGGCCTCGTCCGCCGGCGCGACAGCGCCTTCGGCGACGACCTCGACGACTGCACCCACCTCGACCACTGCGCCGACTGCGTCGACCTCGACCACTGCGCCGACTGCGTCGACTGCGTCGACCTCGACCACTGCGCCGACCTCGACCACGTCCACGACTGCGCCGACGACTTCGACGACTGCACCCACCCCGACCACCGCGACGACTGCGCCGACCTCGACCACTGCGCCGACTCCGTCGACCGCCTCGCCGGACACCTCCACCGCCGGGGCGATGACGGCGGCGTCGCTCGCCGCGCTGCCGAACAACGACCAGGCGTACTGGCTGGTCACCTCGAGAGGAAGGGTCTACGCAGCCGGCGGCGCCAAGAGCTACGGCACACTCGCCTCCCAGCCGATCCCGGCGCCCATCGTGGGCATGACCGCGACGCCGACAGGCGGTGGCTACTGGCTGTTTGCGTCCAACGGCACTGTCTGGGCGTTCGGAGACGCACACTTCCATGGATCGATGGCCGGGGTGCGGCTCGCGAAGCCGGTGGTGGGCATGAGCGCGACGCCGACAGGTGGGGGCTACTGGCTCGACGCCGCGGACGGCGGCGTCTTCACGTTCGGCAACGCGAAGTTCTACGGATCGGAGGGCGGAGTCCGGCTGGCCGCACCGGTGGTGGGCATGAGCGCGACGCCGACAGGAGGCGGTTACTGGCTCGTCGCGGCGGACGGCGGCATCTTCACGTTCGGCAACGCGAAGTTCTACGGATCGGAGGGCGGAGTCCGGCTGGCGGCACCGATCGTCGGGATGACCGGGACGACGACAGGCCACGGCTATCGCCTGCTCGCCTCAGATGGTGGCATCTTCACCAAGGGGCCGGCCGCGACGTTCTACGGCTCACTCGGCGGCCGCCCGCATCCCTACCCGATCACCGCGATGACGTTGATGTTCAGCGGCAAGGGCTACTGGCTGACGACATCACAGGGCGGGGTGCAGAACTTCGGCGCGACGCAGCTCTTCGGCAGCACGCCTTCGCTCGGCTCGGAGGTCGTGGGGATGGCTCCGGCGCAGGGAAACGGCGACCCGCCCCCGCCCGGATACCCGTCGGGCAGCTACGGCTACGACGTCTCGAACTACCAGTGCGGCAACTTCCCCTCCGGCTCCCACACCATCGGCATCGTCGAGATCGACGGATGGGGGGATTCGGCGACGAACCCGTGCCTCGTGACAGAGGTCAGCTGGGCCGGGCCGGGGGTGAACCTGTACATGTTCGTCATCTACGGCACCTCGTCGACCCCCGAACCCGGGTGCAGCGCGGCGCCGGTGCCTGCGGCGTGCAACTTCGGGTACCTCACTGCGAACAGCGACTTCGCGACGGCGAGCAGCATCGTGAACGGGCGGGCGACGGTGCCGTGGTGGCTCGACATCGAACCGTCCAACTGGTCCTCCAACAAGTCCGCCAATGCCTCGGTGGTGATGGGCGCGGACAGTGCCCTTCACACCGACGGCGTCACGTCGGTGGGCTTCTACTTCGCGCTGTGGAAGTGGACACTCCTCATGGGCAGCTACAACCCGACAGGACCGCTGTTCCCCGCCTGGTGGGGCGGCCCGCCGCCGGCGACAAAGTGCGCGCAGGCGCGCTCCTTCGCCGCCGCCAACGGCCACTTCATCCCGTCGGGCCGCGTCACGCTCGTCCAGTACTCCGACACAGTGCACGGGTTCGACGGCGACTACGCCTGCTAACGGGCGCCCATCGGAGGGCCGGCCCTCCCACCGCTCCCGCCCGCGGCGGGGCGGGCGGCTCCGGCTGGCAGCCATGCACCCAAGGCCACGTATCATCGCCGTCGATGAAACGCCCCTATCGCGTGGTCGTGGCCAAGCCCGGGCTCGACGGCCACGACCGGGGGGCCAAGGTCATCGCGCGGGCGCTGCGCGACGCCGGATTCGAGGTGGTCTACACCGGCCTCCACCAGACGCCTGAGCAGGTCGTCCATGCCGTCGTCCAAGAGGACGCCGATGCGCTCGGCCTCTCGCTCCTCTCGGGGGCACACCTCACGCTCGTCCCGAAGGTGGTCGACCAGCTGGCCGCCCAGGGGCGAGCCGACGTCCTCGTGATCGTGGGGGGGATCATCCCGGAGGCCGACGTCCCGGTCTTGAAGCGCCAGGGTGTGGCCGAGGTCTTCACGCCCGGGGCGCCGCTCCCGTCGATCGGCACCTGGCTCGAGGAGGCGCTCGACCGGCGCGAGGCGCAGCAGGCCGTCTAGGCCAGAAAGGGAAACCGCACTCGATGGATCTCTACGAGTACCAGGGCAAGGGGTACTTCGCCCGCTACGGCATCCCGACCTCGCGCGGCGGGGTCGCCGACACGGTGGACGAGGCCGTCGCCCGGGCCGAGGACGCGGGCTACCCGGTCGTCGTGAAGGCCCAGGTGAAGGTCGGCGGCCGCGGCAAGGCGGGCGGCATCAAGCTCGCCGCCGACGCCGACGAGGTCCGGCGCCACGCAGCGGCCATCCTCGGCATGGACATAAAGGGCCACGTGGTCCGTCGCCTGTGGGTGGAGCACGCCTCGGACATCGCCAAGGAGTACTACGTCAGCTTCACGCTCGACCGGCCTGCGAAGACCCATCTCGGGATGCTCTCGGCCGAAGGCGGCGTGGAGATCGAAGAGGTCGCCGCCACCAATCCCGGGGCGATCGCGCGGCTCCACGTCGACCCCGTGCGCGGGCTCGACCTCGAGGAGGCCCGCCGCTGGGTCGACGAGGCTGCGCTCGACGAGTCCGCCCGCGCGCAGGCCGCCGAGCTGCTCGTCGCCCTCTACCGCTGCTACGACGAGGGCGACTGCGACCTCGCGGAGATCAACCCGCTCATCCTCACGACCGAGGGGCGGGTCCACGCCCTCGACGCCAAGGTGACCCTCGACGACAACGCCAGGTTCCGCCATCCCGAGTGGGACGAGTTCGCGGCGACCGAGACCGACGACCCGCGCGAGCAGATGGCCAAGGAGAAAGAGCTCAACTACATCGGGCTCGACGGCGACGTCGGCATCATCGCCAACGGTGCCGGGCTCGCGATGAGCACCTGCGACGTGGTGAACCAGGTGGGCGGCACGCCCGCCAACTTCCTCGACATCGGCGGGGGAGCGAACGCCGACGTCATGTCCGCCGCCCTCGAGGTGATCAACGCGGATCCTTCGGTCCGCGCGATCTTCGTCAACATCTTCGGCGGCATCACGCGCGTCGACGAGGTGGCGAAGGGCATCATCGAGGCGCTCGGCCGCGTCGAGTTGCGATCGCCCATCGTGCTGCGGCTCGACGGCACGAACGCACAAGAGGGCCGCGCGCTCCTGGTCCCGCATCTCTCGGACCGGCTCATGGCCGAGCCGACGATGCTCGAGGCTGCGCGCAAGGCGGTGGCGCTCGCAGGCGCAGGCGCGGGAGCGGGTCCGGGCCAGGCCGCGTCGAGGACGCGAGGGAGCGAGGAGCGAGCGTGAGCATCTTCGTCGACGAGACGACGACGGTCGTCATCCAGGGGGTCAGCCCGACGAGCCAGGGGCTCTACCACGGGCTGCGCAACCGCGCCTACGGCACCAAGGTCGTCGCCGGCACGAACCCCAAGCGCGGTGGCGAGGAGATCGAGGGCATCCCGGTCTTCTCGACCGTCGCCGATGCGGTCGAGGCGACCGGCGCCACCGCGTCGTTCATCTCCGTGCCGCCGCCGTTCGCCGCCGAGGCGATCCTGGAGGCCGCCGAGGCGGGGATCTCGTTCATCGTCTGCATCACCGAGGGGATCCCCGCCCACGACGAGGCGCGCACCTACAACCGCCTCGTCGAAGAGCACCCCGGGACCCGGCTCCTCGGCCCCAACTGCCCGGGCATCATCTCCCCGGGCAAGTGCAACATCGGGATCACCTCGGGGGACATCGCGCTGGCGGGCGGCCCCGTGGGGATCGTGAGCCGTTCGGGGACCCTCACCTACCAGGCCCTCCACGAGCTGTCCCAGCAGGGGGTGGGGCAGACGACGTGCGTCGGCATCGGGGGCGACCCGGTGCCCGGCACGAACTTCATCGACTGCCTCGCCGCGTTCGAAGAGGACCCCGACACGAAGGCGGTGATGATGATCGGCGAGATCGGCGGCTCCGAAGAGGAGCGCGCCGCCGAGTTCATCGCCGACCACCTGACCAAGCCGGTCGTCTGCTACATCGCGGGCGTCACCGCGCCGCCGGGCCGCAAGATGGGCCACGCCGGGGCCATCATCTCGGGCTCCGTCGGCACCGCGCAGGCGAAGATGGAGGCGCTCGCCCAAGCCGGCGCGGCCGTGGCGCTGAACCCGACGGAGGCCGGGGTCCGCATGGTGGAGATCGTGAAGGAGCTCGGCTGAACGCGCCGGGCGGCCTCGGCGCCCGCCGGGTCGCCGTGCTCGCCTCGGGCACCGGGACCATCCTGCAGGCGATGCTCGAGGCGGGCGTCCCCGTCTCGGTGGTCGTGGGCGACCGTCCGTGCCGCGCGCTCGAGCGCGCCGCGTCGGCAGGCGTCGAGGCGGTGCTCGTGGACCGTCGCGACTTCGGCGGCTTCGGGCAGGACTTCGACCGTGACCGCTACACCGACGCCGTCACCGACGCGCTCGAGCGACGGGCGATCGACCTCGTCGCGATGGCCGGCTTCGGCACGGTCCTCACCGCACGCGCGCAGGCCGTCTTCGGCAGCCGCATCCTGAACACCCACCCCGCGCTCCTTCCGTCGTTCCCCGGCTGGCACGCCGTGGCCGACGCGTTGGCGGCCGGCGTCACGACGACCGGGTGCACCGTCCACGTGGCGACCGCGGAGGTCGACGCGGGACCCGTCCTCGCACAAGAGGAGGTGCCGGTGCTGCCCGGAGACACCGAAGAGACGCTGCACGAACGGATCAAGGAGGTGGAGCGTCGGCTCTACCCGAAGACGGTCCTGCTCGTCCTCGACGGGCTCGAGCCGGTCGCCGGCCCGGCGGCCTCGCGCCTGCGGCCGGGGGGAGCTCCGTGAGAGCGCTCCTTTCGGTGTACGACAAGGAAGGGCTCGTCGAGCTCGCCCGAGGGCTTGCGGACCTCGGCTGGGAGCTCGTCGCGAGCGGCAACACGGCGAAGGCCCTCGACGACGCCGGCATCGCGCACGTCCAGGTCGCAGACGTCACGGGCTTCCCCGAGATGCTCGGCGGCCGGGTGAAGACGCTCCACCCCCGCATCCACGGCGGCATCCTCGCAGACCGATCGGAGCCGTCGCACCTCGCCGACCTCGCCGCGCAGGGCATCGCGCCGATCGACCTCGTCGTGTCGAACCTGTACCCGTTCACGACGTCACCGTCGATCGAGACGATCGACATCGGCGGCCCCGCCATGGTGCGCGCGGCGGCGAAGAACCACGCGCACGTGGCCGTCGTCACCTCCCCCGACGACTACGCCACGGTGCTCGAGGAGCTGCGGCGTGACGGCTCGCTCGCCGACGGGACGCGCCGCCGGCTCGCCCGTGCGGCGTTCGCCCACACCGCCGCCTACGACGCCGCGATCGTCTCGTGGCTCGACGGCGACGATCCGCTCCCCCCGACCCTCCACGTCACGCTCGAGCGGGCGGAGATCTGCCGCTACGGCGAGAACCCCCACCAGAGGGGCGCCCGCTACCGCGGGGGGCCGGGGTGGTGGGACGGAGTCGTACAGCACGGCGGCACGGCGCTCTCCTACCTGAACATCTTCGACGCCGACGCCGCGTGGCGGCTCGTCCACGAGCTCTCGGGCGACGCCGGCGGCCGGCCGGCCGTGGCCATCGTGAAGCACGCCAACCCGTGCGGCGCCGCGGTCGCCGACGACCTCGCCACCGCCTTCGCCCGCGCCCTCGACGGCGACCCGGTCTCGGCGTTCGGGGGGATCGTCGCCCTCGGCGGCGAGGTGACCGACGAGGTCGCCGAGCGCGTCGCGGCCGGCCCCCAGGCGGACGTGATCGTGGCGTCCGGTTTCACGCCGGGCGCCCTCGAGCGTCTCGCGGCGCGCCGCAAGGCGACGCGGCTCCTGTCGGCGCCGAGCCCCGAGGAGCCCGGGCGCCAGCTGCGCAGCCTCGGCGCGGCGGCCCTCGTCCAAGGTCCCGACGGCTTCGGCTCCCCGCCCGACAGCTGGAAGGTGGCGACGGCGCGCGCGCCGACGGCGGGCGAGTGGAGGGACCTGGTGCTCGCGTGGCGGCTGGCGGCGCGGACGACCTCCAACGCGGTCGTCGTGGTCGCCGGGGAGCAGGCCGTCGGCGTCGGGGCGGGCCAGCAGTCCCGGGTCATCGCGGCGGAGCTCGCGGTCGCAAAGGCCGGGGCACGCGCCACCGGGGCGGCGGGGGCGAGCGACGGCTTCTTCCCGTTCCCCGACGGCCTCGAGGTGCTCGCGCGCGCCGGGGTCGCCGCCGTCGCCCAGCCGGGCGGTTCGGTGCGCGACGGCGACGTCGTGGCGGCCGCCGACCAGGCCGGCATCGCGATGGTGCTCACCGGCGAGCGGCACTTCCGGCATTGACCGCCACCCTCCTCGACGGCGAGCGCGTCGCCACGCAGGTTCGCGAGGACCTCGTCCGACGCGTCGCTCTCCTCGCGGAGCGCGGCGTGCGGCCCGGACTCGGGACGGTCCTCGTCGGGGACGACGCGCCGAGCGCGCGCTACGTGGAGATGAAGATCGCCGACTCGGCGGAGGTCGGGATCACGAGCGTCCACGAGCACCTGCCGGCGTCGGCGACCCAGGAGGAGATCGAGGCCGTCGTCGCGCGCCTGAACGCCGACCCGCGCGTCCACGCGTACATCGTGCAGCTGCCGCTTCCCGCAGGCATCGACGAGCAGCGCGTCCTGCTCGCCGTCGATCCCGCCAAGGACGCCGACGGGCTCCACCCCGTGAACCTCGGCCACCTCGTGGCGAACCATCCCGGCGTCCTCCCGTGCACGCCGCTCGGCATCGTGGAGCTCCTCGCCGCCTACGACGTGCCCGTCGAGGGACGCCACGCGGTGGTGATCGGGCGCGGCCTCACCATCGGCCGGCCGCTCGCCCTCCTGCTCGCGTCGAAACGCCCCGGCTGCAACGCCGCGGTGACCGTCGTCCACACCGGGGTGGACGACCTGGCGGGGATCGTGCGGTCGGGCGATGTCGTCGTTGCGGCGGCTGGCCGGGCAGGGCTCGTCACCCCCGAGATGGTGAAGCCGGGCGCGGCGGTGGTGGGCGCGGGCACGACCTTCGAGGGACGCAAGGTCCTCTCCGACGTGGAGGAGGCGGTCGCCGAGGTGGCGGGCTGGATCACGCCCCGCCTCGGGGGGGTCGGCCCGATGACGCGCGCGATGCTCCTGCGCAACTGCGTGCTCGCCGCCGAGCGCGCCGCGGTCCCCTAGCATCTGGCGGTGGCCCGGATCTCCGACCTCCTCGGCGCCGGGAGGACCTGGTCGTTCGAGTTCTTCCCCCCGCACTCCGACGCGGAGCAGGCCACCCTCACGCGCACGCTCCACGAGCTCGAGCCGCTCAAGCCGTCGTTCGTCTCGGTCACCTACCGCGGCGGCCCCGCGTCGCGAAAGCGCACCTTCGACCTCGTCACGGCGATGCTGCACGTGACGACCCTCACCCCGATGGCGCACCTCACCTGCGTCGGGCACTCCCGCCTGGAGCTGGCCGAGATCCTCGTCGAGTACCGCAAGGCCGGCGTCGAGAACCTGATGGCGCTCGGCGGCGACCCGCTCCGGACCGAGGGGACAGCCGCCGAGCCGGTGACCGAACTGCGCCACGCGCTGGAGCTCGTCGAGCTCGCGCGGGCGATCGGGGGCTTCTCGGTCGGGGTGGCGGCACACCCCGCGGGCCACCCGGCGTCACCGGACCTGCGGGCCGACCGGGACCGGTTGGCCGAGAAGCTGGCGCAGGCCGACTTCGCCGTCACGCAGTTCTTCTTCGAGGCCGAGCAGTACGCGGAGCTCGTGGACGAGCTCGCCCGCCGCGGGCTCCAAAAGCCCGTCCTTCCGGGCATCATGCCCGTGACCTCGCTCAGGTCCATCCCGCGCATGGCCGAGATGGGCGCGGCGGTGCCGGAGCGGGCGCAAGAGCGGCTCCACGCAGCGGCTGCGGCAGGCGGCGACGAGGCCGTGCGCGCGGAGGGGATCGCGATGGCGACCGAGCTGTGCCGGGCGGTCCTCGACTTCGGCGCGCCCGGGCTGCACTTCTACACGCTCAACCGCTCGACGGCGACGCGGGAGATCTACCGGGCGCTCGGGCTCGCGCCGACTCTCTCGGCGGCGGGCTGACAGCCGAGCCGGTCCCCAGACCGTCGCTGCCCAGCCCGTCGCTGCCCAGCCCGTCGCTGCCCAGCCCGGCTGACCTCTACCCGACGACCCCGACGCGACGGAGGCGGGCGATCTCGGCGTCGTCGAGGCCGAGCTCGGAGAGGACCGCGTCGGTGTGCTGGCCCAAGGTGGGAGGGGCGGCCGCTCGTCTCCGCCCGCTCCCGGACATCCGGACGGGGGTGGCGAGCGTGCGGACCTCCCCCGCCGTCGGATGCGTCGTGGACACCAGGTCCTCGCGGGCGACGACCTGGGGGTGGTGCAGCGCCTCGTCGACCGTGTTGACGCGCGCCGCCGGCACGCCCGCCTCGGTCAGCGCGAGCTCCCACGACGCGGCGTCCCGGGCGAGGAGCGCAGCCGCCACCATCTCGACGAGCGCAGCCCGGTGGGCGATCCGTGCCGGGTTCGTCGAAAAGCGCGGGTCGTCCGCCACCTCCCCGATCCCGATCGTCTCGGCGAACCGGCGCCAGAGGACGTCGTTCCCGACCGCGACCATGAGGTCGCCCTCTCGCGTCGGGAACGCCTGGTAGGGGACGATCGTCGGGTGGGCGGAGCCGTAGCGCTGCGGGGTCTGGCCGGTCGCCTGGTAGCCGCTCGCCACGTAGGTCAGCCACGAGACCTGGCTGTCGAGCAGGGACACGTCCAGCCACTGCCCCTCGCCCGTCGTCGTCCGCACGTGCAGCGCGGCGAGGATGCCGATCACCGCCCACATCCCGGCGCCGATGTCGGCGGTGGCGACGCCCGGGCGCACCGGGGGGCCGCCGGGCTCGCCGGTGATGCTCATCATCCCGCTCACCGCCTGGGCGATGGCGTCGTAGCCGGGGCGGCCGGCCATCGGGCCGGTCTGGCCGTAGCCGCTGATGGAGGCGTAGACGACGCCGGGGTTCTGCGCCCGGACGTCGTCGTAGCCGAGACCGAGACGGGCGGCGACGCCGGGGCGGAAGTTCTCGACGACCACGTCGGCGCGCCCGGCGAGCCGCAGCGCGAGCGCCAGACCGTCGGGGTGCTTGAGGTCGATCGCCACGCTGCGCTTCGACCGGTTGACCGAGAGGAAGTACGACGCCTCCGTCCCCTGGTACGGGGGTCCCCAGTGCCGGGTGTCGTCCCCGCGTGCGGGGTGCTCGACCTTCACGACTGTCGCGCCGAGGTCCGCGAGGACCATGGTGGCGAACGGCCCGGACAGCACCCGCGAGAGGTCGAGCACCCGGATCCCGGCGAGCGCGGGAGCCGTGGTGCGAGCGCCGGTCCCGGTCAACGTGGCGGCGCCGCGCTCGTCGCGAGCGTGCCGAGAGCGGCGTTGAAGGTCGGCGAAGGCCGCATGACGTCGGTGGTGCGCCCCGGGTCCGGGTGGTAGTAGCCGGCGAGGTCGACGGGTGAGCCCTGCACCGCACGAAGCTCCTCTTCGATCGCAGCCTGGGCGTCCGCCAGCGCCTGTGCGACCCCGAAGAAGGCCTCCGCCAGCTCCTGGTCCTCCGACTGGCCGGCGAGCTCCTGCGCCCAGTACAGGGCCAGGAAGAAGTGGCTCCCGCGGTTGTCGAGGCCCCCGACCTTGCGACCGGGGGACTTGCCCTGGTCGAGGAGGCGCTCGGTCGCCCGGTCGAGGGCGGCTGCCAGGACGGCGGCCTTGGGATTGCCGGTCTGCTCGGCGTGGAGCGAGAGGCTGACTGCCAGCGCGAGGTACTCGCCGAGGCTGTCCCAGCGCAAGAAGTCCTCCTCCAGCAGTTGCTGGACGTGCTTTGGGGCGGAGCCCCCGGCGCCGGTCTCGAAGAGCGCGCCCCCGGCGAGGAGCGGCACGATCGAGAGCATCCGGGCGCTCGTGCCCACTTCCATGATGGGGAAGAGGTCCGTCAGGTAGTCGCGAAGGACGTTGCCGGTCACCGAGATCGTGTTCTCGCCGCGGCGGATCCGGTCGAGGGAACGCGCGGTGGCCGCGCCAGGATCCATGATCTCGATGGAAAGTCCGTCGGTGTCCTCGGTTGCGAGGACCTCGCGGACCTTCTCGATCAACTTGGCGTCGTGGGGCCGTGCCCTGTCGAGCCAGAAGACCGCCGGGTCACCCGACTCCCTGGCCCGGCGGACCGCCAGCTGCACCCAGTCGCGGACCGCCACGTCCTTGGTCCGGCACACGCGGAAGATGTCTCCCAGCGCGACGCGCTCTTCGAGCAGCGCGGCTCCGGCGGCGTCGACGACT
This sequence comes from Acidimicrobiales bacterium, assembly GCA_036796435.1. Taxonomy (GTDB): domain Bacteria; phylum Actinomycetota; class Acidimicrobiia; order Acidimicrobiales; family RAAP-2; genus JAJYVT01. The sequence goes on along the minus strand of DAIRCY010000012.1, from coordinate 23,637 downwards.
CGAACGGTGCCAGCGGCGGTCACCTCGAACGTCGTGTCGTGACTCCCGTACTCCTCGGCCGCCTGCGCCATGAGCCCGACGTTGGGGACCGAGCCCATGGTCGTCGGGTCGAGCGCGCCGCGGACGCGGCAGTCGTCGACGAAGGTCTTGTAGACGCTCGAGTAGCTGCTGTCGGGGACCACGGCCAGGGTGTCTGCCTCCTCGCCACGTGGGCCCCACATGTGGCCGGAGCTGCGGATCATCGCGGGCATCGACGCGTCGATGATGACCGAGTTCGGCACGTGGAGGTTCGTCACGCCCCGGTCCGAGTCGACCATCGCGAGGCGGGGCCCCGCTGCGGTCTCCTCGTCGAAGGAGGCCCGGATCTCCTTGCCGTCGTCGAGGGCGTCCAACCCCTCGAAGATGCCCGCAAGGCCGTCCGCGGGGCTGAGGTCCGCGGCCGCCATCGCCGCGCCGTAGCGGTCGAAGGTCTTCGGGAAGAAGGCACGGATCACGTGCCCGAAGATGAGGGGGTCCGAGACCTTCATCATCGTCGCCTTGAGGTGCACGGAGAACAGGATGTCCTCTTGCTTCGCTCGTGCGACCTGGGCCGTCACGAAACGCTTCAGCGCGTCCACCCGCATGACCGCCGCGTCGACGATCTCTCCCGCCTCCACCGCGACGCCCGCCGCCAGCACCTTCGTCTCCCCGGCGTCGCCGACGAGCTCGATCCGGAGCGCGCCAGCCTCTTCGACCACCGCCGACTGCTCGGTGTGACGGAAGTCGCCCTCGGTCATCGACACGACGTCGGTCTTCGAGTCCGGCGTCCAGGCGCCCATGGAGTGCGGGTGGGCGCGCGCGTAGTTCTTCACCGGCGGGGGGATCCTCCGGTCGGAGTTGCCCTGGCGGAGCACCGGGTTCACGGCGCTCCCCTTTATCGCGTCGTAGCGCGACCGCACCTCGTGCTCCTCGTCGGTCGCCGGCGACTCGGGGTACTCGGGGACGGCGTACCCCTGCGACTGGAGCTCAGCGACCGCGGCGCGCAGCTGTGGGACCGACGCCGAGATGTTGGGCAGCTTGATGATGTTGGCGTGCGGGCTGGAGGTGAGCTCGCAGAGCTCGGAGAGGGCGTCGGGGACCCGCTGGCCCTCTTCGAGGTACTCGGGGAAGGCGGCGAGGATGCGGCCGGCGAGCGAGATGTCCCGCGTCTCGACGGCCGCCCCTGCGGCGGCCGCGTACGCCTGCACGATCGGCAGGAGCGAGTACGTGGCGAGCGCCGGCGCCTCGTCGGTGTGGGTGTAGATGATCGTCGGGTCGGGCACGGTGCTCCGCTTCGCCTCGGGTGACGTTCGGTGACGCCGAGAGATCGGCTGACCCCTCCTGGTCAAGATCACCACGTCGCGGCGGCCGTCGCCAACCGGCACGCGGCGCCGGCCACGAGGACCGTTTCGGCACCGGAGGTAGGGTTGCCGCATGGCCTCCCCTTCCCCCCTGCACGTCACCGTCACCGGGGCAGCCGGACAGATCGGCTACGCGCTGGTCTTCCGGATCGCGTCCGGCCAATTGCTCGGCGAGGACCAGCCGGTGGTGCTCCGGCTGCTCGACATCGAGCCGGCGATGAAGGCCCTCGAAGGCGTCGTGATGGAGCTCGACGACTGCGCCTTCCCGCTGCTCCACGACGTCGTCGCGACGTCGGACCTGAAGACGGGCTTCGACGGTGCGTCGTGGGCTCTGCTCGTCGGGTCCGTGCCCCGCAAGGCGGGGATGGAACGCGGGGACCTCCTCGGGATCAACGGCGGGATCTTCAAGCCCCAGGGCCGGGCGATCGCCGAGCACGCCGCCTCCGACGTGCGCGTGCTCGTCGTCGGCAACCCCTGCAACACGAACTGCCTGATCGCCCGGTCGAACGCGCCGGAGGTCCCGGCCGACCGCTGGTTGGCGATGACGCGCCTCGACGAGAACCGAGCGAAGAGCCAGCTCGCCAAGCGGGCCGGCGTGCCGGTCTCGTCGGTGACCCGGTTGGCGATCTGGGGCAACCACTCTGCGACCCAGTTCCCGGACTTCGCCAACGCCCGGATCGACGGCCGCCCCGCCCCCGAGGTGATCGGCGACCGCGCCTGGCTCGAAGGAGAGTTCCTCGCCACGGTGCAGAAGCGGGGCGCCGCGATCATCGAGGCGCGCGGCGCGTCCTCGGCTGCGTCCGCGGCCAACGCCGTGATCGACACGGTGGTCGGAATGCGCACCCCCACCCCCGATGGGGGGTGCGTCTCGGTCGCCGTCGCCAGCTCGGGGGAGTACGGCGCGCCCGAGGGGCTGCAGTTCGGCTTCCCCGTCCGCGCGGACGGGCGCGGAGGCTGGTCGGTCGCGGACGACTTCGAGCACGACGAGTTCGCGAAGGAGCGGATCCGCGCGACGACCGAGGAGCTCCTGTCGGAAAGGGCAGAAGTGGAGGCGATGGGCCTGCTCGCCTCGTAGGCGGCGTGCCGGCGCGCGAGGGGTGGCGCGCTACGTGGTGGTGCGCTACGGGGTGGCGGGCGCGCCGCGGTGGGGGATGTCGATCCCGGCGCTCGTGAGGAAGTTCAGCTTCTTGGCGACCGTGTCCTGCCAGACGACCATCTCCGCATCGAAGTGGGTGCGGTTCCCCTCCTCGCACGCGTGCTCCACTTCGTCGAATGCCGCGTCTTCGGCGTCCAGGAGCTGGCGGTACCGGAGGAGGAAGTGGTCGTCGATCGGCTGGTGCACAGCACGCCTCCCGTCTCGTCAGGCCCGCCGGTCACGGGCCGGTCACCCAGAGATTACCTACGGGGTGGTCCGATCCGACAAGGGTTCGAGCTGCGCCACGGCCGCCGCCAGGAGCGCCTGGCCGCTGACCAGGACCGACAGGTCGCCGCGGACCTTCACCCGGCCCGCGGCGAGCAGGCTGGCGGGGTCGAGCTCGCCGCGGGCGAGCGCGACCGCGTCGTCGAAGTCGACCGACACGGTCACCTGGGGCGGGGGCTCCTCACCCGGCTCCCGCTCGAGGGTGACGCGGCCGTGGTCGACGTCGAGCGCGAGGCGCATCGTCCCCTCGGGACCGCCGTGCACGATCTGGAGCATCCGGAACGTCACGTCGTCGGCGGCGGCGAGCCCGGCCACCGCGTGGTTGAACGCGGCGACCCACTCTTCGGAGTAGAGGCGCACGTCGCGCGGGCGATCTGCTCAGCCGGGTGACGCGGCTGCCGCTTCCTCCGGCGACCTCTTGTCGCGCCGGAGGATCTTGCGGCCGAGCCACGCCACCGGGTCGTAGGACGAGTCGACCACGCGCTCTTTCAACGGGATGATGCCGTTGTCGGTGATCTTGATGTGCTCGGGGCAGACCTCGGTGCAGCACTTGGTGATGTTGCACAGCCCGATGCCCATCTCCTGGCGCACGAGCTCGCGGCGGTCGTTCGTGTCGAGGGGGTGCATCTCGAGCTCGGCCAGGCGGATGAAGAACCGCGGGCCCGCGTACTGCTGCTTGTTGTCCTCGTGGTCGCGGATGACGTGGCAGACGTCCTGGCACAGGAAGCACTCGATGCACTTGCGGAATTCCTGCCCCCGCTCGACGTCGATCTGCTGCATCCGGTAGCCGCCGGGCGGGGCGGGGGCGGGCGCGAAGGCGGGTACCCGCTTTGCGACCTCGTAGTTGAAGGCGACGTCGGTCACGAGGTCGCGCACGATCGGGAAGGTCCGCAGGGGGGCGACGGTGACCGGCCCCTCCGGCAGCTCGTCCATCCGGGTCATGCACATGAGGCGGGGCTTGCCGTTGATCTCCGAGGAGCACGAGCCGCACTTGCCGGCCTTGCAGTTCCACCGGCAGGCGAGGTCCGGCGCGAGCGTCGCCTGGATGCGGTGGACGACGTCGAGGACGACCTCCCCCTCGTTGGCGGGGAGGGTGTAGTCGACGAGGTCGCCCCCGGCGGGATCGCCGCGCCAGACGCGAAGCGTCACCGTCGGCTCCTCGACGTCGTCGGCGGGGACCGGGTCGAAGGTGCGTTCGAGGGCGTTCACGGGACCGGGTGTCGTCTCCGGTGCGACCGGTGTCGGGGCCGCCATCGCGTCGGTCATCAGTGTCCTTCCTCGAGGAGCTCGCGCAGCTCCGCGGGCATCTCCGGCAGCGGCTCGGGACCGATCTGGATCGGGGCGGTGTAGCCCCGCTCGCCCGTCTGGCGCTGGACGAAGTTCACCTTGCCGAGCTCGGGGTCGGGACCGGGGTAGTCGTCCCGGGTGTGGGCGCCGCGGCTCTCCTTGCGGGCAAGGGCGCCCTGCGCGACGGCCGTCGAGACCGTGATCATCGAGGGGAGGTCCGTCGCGAGGTTCCACCCCGGGTTGTACGCACGGCCGCCGCTCACCGACACCTTCGCCGTGCGGTCGCGTAGCTCGCCGAGCTTCACGAGCGCCTCTTCGAGCTCCGAGCCGGTCCGGATGATGCCGACGAGCGACTGCATCGCCTGCTGGAGCTCCTCGTGGAGGGCGTAGGGATTCTCCCCCCCGTCTCGTCCGAAGGGAGCGAGGGCGTCGGCGACCACCGCGTCGACCTGCGTGGCGCCGACCGTGGCCTCCCCCGACCGCCCCTCGGCGAAGTCGGCTGCCCCCATCCCGGCGCGCCGGCCGAAGACGAGGAGGTCCGACAGCGAGTTCCCACCGAGCCGGTTGGCGCCGTGCATGCCCCCGGCGACCTCACCGGCGGCGAAGAGGCCGGGGACGGTGGCGGCCTGGGTCTCGGGGTCGACCCGGACGCCGCCCATCATGTAGTGGCACGTCGGACCGACCTCCATCGGCTCCGCGGTGATGTCGACGCCCGCGAGCTCGAGGAACTGGTGGTACATCGACGGCAGGCGCCGGCGGATGTACTCGGAGGAGCGGCGGCTCGCGATGTCGAGGTACACGCCCCCGTGGGGGGTGCCGCGGCCGGCCTTCACCTCCGAGTTGATGGCGCGTGCCACCTCGTCGCGCGGGAGGAGGTCGGGGGTGCGCCGGTGGTTCGCGTGGTCCTCGTACCACGCGTCCGCCTCCTCTTCGGTCTCGGCGGTCTCCGCGCGGAACATCTCGGGGATGTAGTCGAACATGAAGCGGTGGCCCTCGCTGTTCTTGAGAGCCCCCCCGTCGCCGCGCACGCCCTCGGTCACGAGGAGCCCGCGCACCGACAGCGGCCAGACCATCCCCGTCGGGTGGAACTGCACGCACTCCATCTCGATCACGTCCGCGCCCGCCCAGATCGCCATGGCGTGACCGTCGCCGGTGGACTCCCACGAGTTGGACGTGTACATCCAGCAGCGGCCGATCGAGCCGGTCGCGAGCACGACCGCCTTCGCCTCGAAGACGACCACCTCTCCCGAGGGTCGCCAGTAGCCGACCGCCCCCGAGACGGCGCCGGAGTCGTCGTGCAGCAGGCGGAGGATCTTGCACTCCATGAACACGTCGATGCCCATGCTCACGGCCTTCTGCTGCATCGTGCGGATCAGCTCGAGGCCGGTCCGGTCGCCGACGTGGGCGAGGCGTGCGTAGCGGTGGCCGCCGAAGTCGCGCTGGGTGATCCTGCCGTCCGCGGTGCGGTCGAAGAGCGCGCCCCACGCCTCGAGCTCGTAGACGCGGTCCGGCGCCTCCTGCGCGTGGAGCTGGGCCATGCGCCAGTTGTTCAGGAACTTGCCGCCGCGCATCGTGTCGCGGAAGTGGACCTGCCAGTTGTCGTTCGGGTTGGCGTTGCCCATCGCCGCGGCGACGCCACCCTCGGCCATCACGGTGTGCGCCTTGCCGAGGAGCGACTTGCAGACGAGGGCGACCGACAGGCCGCGCAGCTTCGCCTCGACGGCGGCCCGGAGCCCGGCGCCGCCGGCGCCGATGACGATCACGTCGTAACGGTGGGTCTCGTGGTCGGTCACTGGGTTCGTCACGGCTAGAAGAGCTTCGGATCGGAGATCGCGCCGCTCGCCACGAGACGGACGTAGAGGTCCGCGAACGCCACGAAGACGAGGCTCGCCCATGCGAACTGCATGTGACGCGCGTTGAGGGGCGTGAGGAACTTCCAGATCCGGTAGCGGACCGGGTGGTTCGAGAAGGTCCGGACGTGCCCCCCGCACAGGTGCCGGGCGGCGTGGCACGACACGCTGTAGGTCCACAGCAGCACCGCGTTCACGCACAGCACGAGGGTGCCCACGCTGAAGCCGATCCCGCCGGCGCCCGGCATGCGGAACGCCATGACCGCGTCGATCGTGAGGATCACGTTGAACACGAGGCCGATCAGGAAGAAGTACCGGTGGACGTTCTGGAGCACGAGCGGGAAGCGGCTCTCGCCGGTGTAGCGGCGGTGGCCGTCGGCGACCCCGCAGTTCGGCGGCGACTGCCAGAACCCCCGGTAGTACGCCCGGCGGTAGTAGTAGCAGGTCAGCCGGAAGCCGAGCGGGCCGCCCATCACGATCAGCGCGGGGGTGATGTGCCACCAGTAGGCGACCACGGCCGAACCCCGGGTACCCGGGACGCAGCTCGCCGCGATGCACGGCGAGTAGAAGGGCGAGATGAGGTCCCGGTGCATGGCGACGCCGACGTAGTAGTCCTTGTTCACGAAGACGGCCCAGGTCGAGTACACGACGAAGACGGTCAGCACCGTGACCGTGACGAGCGGCTGGACCCACCACCGGTCCTGCCGGAGAGTCGGGACGTCCGGACCGCCCCTCCTGCCACCGATGACGACGGGGGTAACCGTCGTGTTGTCGAGCGTCGTCACGCGCCTCCTCCCACACCGTGTTGCAGCTGTGCACCTTAGGGCTGCGCCGTCGCCTCCGACCAACCAGCGACTGCGACCAGCCGAGGGCCCGCGACCAGCCGAGGGCCCGCGACCAGCCGAGGGCCGACGAAATGGTCGAGAGAGACGGGAGCAGCCAGCGCGTCGAGCGTCGCGACGGCGGTGACCCGTTCGCAGCGTCCAACCATAGGCTCGCGTGGGTGCCCTCTTCCGACGCTCCCCACGGCTCCGACGCTCCCCACGGCTCCGACGCTCCCTACGGCTCCGACGCTCCCTACGGCTCCGACGCGCTGTCCCGGCCTCCCTCGGGCCTGGCTCGCACCCTCGGGGAGCTGCGTGCTTCGGGATGGCGCTCCGTGCCGGTGGCCGAGGAGCTCCGCCGCAACGCGGCCGAGCGCATCGCGCAGGGCCGCCCCATCGTCGAAGGGGTCCTCGGCTTCGACGAGACCGTCGTCCCCCAGCTCGAGAACGCGCTGCTTGCCGGCCACGACATGATCCTCCTCGGCGAGCGGGGCCAGGCGAAGACCCGGCTCATCCGGGCCCTCGTCACACTGCTCGACGAGTGGATGCCCGTCGTCGCCGGGTCCGAGATCAACGACGACCCGTTCCGCCCGACCTCGCGCTTCGCCCGGCTGCGGGTGGCCGAGGAAGGCGAGGACACCCCGATCGACTGGGTGCAGCGTGCCGACAGGTACGGCGAGAAGCTGGCGACGCCGGACACCTCCATCGCCGACCTGATCGGAGAGGTGGACCCCATCAAGGTCGCCGAGGGGCGCTACCTCTCCGACGAGCTCACCCTCCACTACGGCCTCGTCCCGAGGGTCAACCGTGGCATCTTCGCCATCAACGAGCTGCCGGACCTGGCCGAGCGGATCCAGGTGGGCCTGCTGAACGTCCTCGAAGAGCGCGACGTGCAGATCCGCGGCCACCGAGTGAGGCTCCCGCTCGACGTCGTCCTCGTCGCGACCGCGAACCCGGAGGACTACACGAACCGCGGCCGGATCATCACCCCCTTGAAGGACCGGTTCGGAGCGCAGATCCGGACCCACTACCCGAAGGACGCGGCGACCGAGATGGCGGTCGTGCGCGCCGAGGCGCGCATCCCCGCCGGCGGGGTCCCCGCGGTCGTCCCCGAGTACCTCGAAGAGGTGGTGGCCGAGATCAGCCAGCTCGCACGCCGGAGCCCGCACCTGAACCAGCGGAGCGGTGTCTCGGTGCGCCTCGGCATCGCGAACTACGAGACCCTCGTGGCGAACGCCGAGCGGCGGGCCCTGCGCACCGGCGAGCCCGAGGCCGTCCCGAGGGTGAGCGACCTCGCCGCGCTGGTCAGCTCGACCCAGGGCAAGATCGAGGTCGAGGCGCTCGAAGAGGGGAGAGAAGAAGAGGTCTTCTCGCAGCTGGTCGCCGCGGCCGTCCTGGCGGTCTTCCGCCGGCGCGTCGTGCTCGCAGATCCCGCGGGCATCGTCGCCGACTTCGACGCGGGCAAGGTCGTCCACACCGGCGACGACCTGGCTGCGTCCGAGTACCTGGCGGCGCTGCGGGAGGTCCCCGGCCTCGAGGCGCCGGCCCGGGCGCTCGCCGGCGGGCACGGATCGGGTGAGTCGCCTGCGACGCTCGCCGCCGCCGTCGAGTTCGTGCTCGAGGGCCTCCATCTCACCAAGCGCCTGAACAAGGACGCCACGGGCGCGCGCGCCCTCTACCGGAGCAGGCGGTGAGTTGAGCGCCCGGTACGCGTACTCGGCGTGGGACGGGTCCCAGGAGGGGTCCGGGATCGACGCCGACGCGTTGCTGGCCGAGCTCACCGACGAGCTCCTGGCAGGCGGCGACCTCGACGCGGCGCTCCGCCGACTGTTGCGCAGCGGCATGCGCACCGCCGACGGCGAGCGGATCATGGGGATGCGCCAGATGCTCGACCGGCTCCGTCGCCGGCGAGAGGAGCTGCTCGCGCAGGGAGACCCCGACGGGAGGCTCCAGCGGATCGCCGCCGCGCTCGACGACATCGTCTCCGAGGAGCGGGCCGCGATCGACGAGCTCTGCGGCGAGGCGACGGCGTCGGGGGACGAGCGCCGTGCCGCGGTCACCTCCGATGTCGCCGCCGAACGCCGGATCGCCCTCGACCTGCTGCCCGGCGACGTGACGGGCCGGATCCAAGGGCTCCAGCGCTACGAGTTCGTCTCGTCGGCGGCGCGTGAGCACCTCCACGAGCTCCTCGAGCAGCTCCGCCAGGAGGTGGCCGACTCGTACTTCCGCGGGATGTCCGAGGCGATGCGCTCGGCGGACCCCGAGGAGCTCGCCCGGGTGCGCGAGGCCTTCGACCGGCTGAACCGGATGATCGAGCAGCGGGCACGCGGGGAAGAGCTCGATCCGACGTTCGATGCGTTCATGGCGGAGTTCGGCGACCTCTTCCCCGGCGCCGGCAGCCTCGCCGAGCTCCTGGAGCAGCTCGCCCGGCGGATGGCGGCCGCCGACGCGATGTGGCGCTCGATGTCGCGCGAGCAGCGGGGCGAGCTCCGCTCCCTCGCCGAGTCGCTGCTCGAGGACATGGACCTGCGCTGGCAGGTGGAGCGGCTCGCGCTGAACCTCCAGCAAGCCGTCCCCGGCGCAGGCTGGGGCGACCGGCACCGCTTCTCCGGTGAGGCGCCGCTCGGGCTCGGCGAGGCCACCGACCTCGCAGAGCAGGTCGCCTCGCTCGAGCGCGCCGAGGAGGTGCTGCGCTCGGCGAGCTCGCCCGCCAGCCTCGGCGAGATCGACCTCGACGGGATCGCCGCGCTCGTCGGCGAGGACGTCGCCAAGTCGATGGACCGTCTCGCGCGCTTCGCCCGGGAGCTCGAGGAGGCCGGCTACATCGAGCACCGCGGCGGGCACACCGAGCTCACCCCGCGCGGCGTGCGGCGTCTCGGCCAGCGGGTGCTCGCCGATCTCTTCTCCTGGGCGCGCCAAGAGCGGCTGGGCGACCACCGGTCCACCTGGTCGGGAGCGGGACACGACCGGGAGGAGACGTCGCGTCCCTACGAGTTTGGCGACCCGTTCACCCTCGACCTCGGGCGCACCGTGCACAACGCGGTCCGGCGGTCCGGCTCGGGGATCCCCGTGCGGCTCGAGGCGTCGGACTTCGAGATCGTGGAGACCGAGGCGCTGAGCCGTTCGGCGACGGTCGTGGCGGTGGACCTCTCGATGTCGATGCCCATGCGCGACAACTTCGTGCCCGCCAAGAAGATGGCGATGGCCCTCCACGCCCTCATCTCTACGCGGTTCCCGCGCGACTACCTCGGGATCGTCGGCTTCTCGGCGGTCGCCCGCGAGATCCCGCCCGAGGAGCTCCCGACCGCCATGTGGGACTACGTCTACGGGACGAACCTGCAGCACGCGCTGGCCGTGGCGCGCTCGATGCTGGCGCACCAGCACGGCACGAAGCAGATCATCGTCGTCACCGACGGCGAGCCGACGGCCCACATCGACCGCGACGGCGAGGTGCAGTTCAACTACCCGCCCGTGCCCGAGACGCTCAGGCGCACGATGGCCGAGGTGGTCCGCTGCACGAGGGCGGGGATCACGATCAACGTCTTCGCGCTCGACATCGAGCGGACGCAGTTCCCCTTCGTCGAGCAGATCGCCCGGGTGAACGGGGGCAGGACGTTCTCGACGACCCCAGAGGCGCTCGGCAGCTACGTGCTCGTCGACTTCCTCCGGCACCGCCGCACGTTCCGCCACGCCGGCTGAGGCCGGCCAAGGGGCGGTCACAGGGAGCGGCGGGCGATCCGGCCGGCGATCGGCCCGCCATCCGGCCGGCCACAGGGCGGCGGCCAAAATCCCCAACAAACACCCCGGAAATCCCCAAATTACGCCATAGCGCCTGCGTGACCGCCTCGCGTAACGTTCGCGCCGGTCCGCCAGTCGGCGGCCGCGGGGGGCGGGAGGGGTCGGCGTCTTCGAGCTCGAGAGGCGCCCTTGCATTCCCCCGAACGGTATGACATCGTTGTAATTACAACGGTGCCACGAAGTGGCGAGGGGAGGCGAGCCAGTGGACCTCGTGACGTTGCTCTACGGTCGCCAGGAGCGCAGCTGGCAGGCACAAGCCAACTGCATGGGTGTCGATCCCGACCTGTTCTTCCCGGAGCGGGGGGCTTCGACCAGGGAGGCCAAGGAGGTGTGCCGCGGCTGCGTGGTCCGGGAGGACTGCCTCGAGTACGCCCTTGCCAACGGAGAGAAGTTCGGCATCTGGGGCGGAATGAGCGAACGGGAGCGGCGGCGGGTGCGCAGGGCGCGGGCGATGGCGCGCCGGGCCGAGGCGGCAGTCGGCTGACGAGCCGGGGGCCGTGCTCAGCGCACCGCGGGGGTGTGCTGCTCGAGGCGGCCCTCGATCGTCTTCTCCGGTGAGAGGTCGAGCTCGAGCCACCGGTCCGGGGGGACCCGTTCGATGACGGCGGCCGGGACCAGCCCCACCAGCTCGGCGCGGCGGACCACGCCGCCCGGGGACCCGTCCGGAGCTGCGGACCGCAGGAGCTCGGCGACCCGGTCGTAGACCTCCTCCGGCCCGTGGACGAGCGGATCGAGGAGGTTGCACGACACCTGTACGCCCGTGGTGAGCTCGAAGCCGAGGGCGCGCACCGCCGGAGCGCGCAACGAGGCGGCGAGTGCCCGGGCAATCCCAAGATCGGCCCCCTCGAGCCACAGGTTGTACGCCACGAGGGCCGGCCGGGCGCCGACCGCGATCGCCCCCGCCGTCGGGTGCGGTGCCGGAGGACCGGTGTCCGGGCGGAGGGACGTGAAGGCCCGCCGGCGGACATCTGGGAGGGATCTGGCCGAGCCGCCGCCGAGCGGTCCGTAGAGGAAGCACGGGATCCCGAGCGTCTCCGCCGCCCAGGAGGCGAAGCCGTCACGCGCCGCGACTGCGCCCGCGAGGTCCACCACCTCGGGCGGCACGACCGGGAGAGGCACGAAGGGCACGACGTCGACGACGCCGAAGCGGGGGTGGGCGCCGTCGTGCCGAGTGAGGTCGAGCACGCCGACCGCGTGGCGGGCGAGCGCCCTCACCGCGTCCTGCACGGCTCCGGCCGGTCCCGCCAGGGTGAAGACGGAGCGGTGGTGCTCGGCGTCCGCGTGGAGGTCGATCAGTGCGTCGCCGCAGGCCTCGGCCAGCGCGCCGAGCGTGCGCCGGTCACGGCCTTCGCTGACGTTTGCGACGCACTCGAGCGGCGTGACCGGTTCCTCAGGATCCCTGAGTCCCGCCGGCCGCGGTCGCCGCGACGGGAGTGCGACGGCGGCGGAGGATCCGGCGGCGCTCACGCTCCGAGCAGCCTCCCCAGACCCCGTGGTCGATCCGGTTGACGAGGGCGTACTCCAGGCATGTCTCCGCGACGGGGCAGCCCTCGCAGATCCGCTGTGCAGCCTGCACGCCGAGGCCGTCGCTCGGGAAGAAGACCGCGGGCGGGATGTCGCGGCACTTTCCTCGTGCCATCCAGTCCATGTTCATGGGTAATGCCCCCTTGTCGCGGACCAAGACTAGCCGCGATGCAACGGAATTGACACGGTTCGGTCCTCGCCGATTGCGTGACAACGGTTGCGATCTCCCGCAGAGCCCCAGCTCGACCCCGTCAGCTTGCGGTTACGCTGGGCCGATGGAAGAACCGACCACCGAGCCGGCTCCGGAGCCGATCGGCCACGTCCGCGTCGTCTACCTCGGGCCGGTGGCACCGCACTGGGAGGTGCAGTCCGACTACGGGGACCAGGAGGTGATCGACGCCTTCCGCGAGCGGGTGCTCGCCCGTCTCGTGCTGCTGCCGCCGCACGACCCGCAGTTCCGCCGCAACCGTGAGCGGGTCGTGCGGGACGCAGAACGAGAGAACCTCGCCCTCGAGTGGGACCTCGGCTTCCCCGAAGAGGGCGAAGCCGGCGCCGAGTCGTAGGCTCAGACTTCGGGCAGCTCTGGCAGCGCGATCCGCTCGAGCCACAGGCCGGGGGCGTCGAGCTCCGCCGGCGTGGGAAGGTGGCGCGGGTCGTCCCAGAGCCGCTGCAAGGCCTCCTCGCCGGCCCGCTCGACCACTCCACGCACGAAGGTGTCGCCGCGGTCGACCTGCCTGCGGGTCAGGTCGAGGCCGAAGAGGGCGCCTGCGGCCTGCTCGGAGGCGGGCTCCTCGATGCGGTAGCGGTACCAGGCCTCCCCGAGGGGCGCCGCCGCGCCGACGAGCGTGGCCGCCAACTTCCGGGTCACGTGGTCGACGTACGCGGTGACGGCGGTCGTCACGGCGACGAGCTCGTCGGAGGTGCGCCGCTGGCCCGGCGTCAGCAGGTCGGCGAGCAGCGCCTCGGGGTCCGAGAGGATGCGCTGCAAGGCCTCGGGGTCGCCTGCCTCGCCCCCGAGCCGCTCGGCGATCCCCTGCTGGGCGGCGACCATGTCGACCGCGAGCGCGTCGACGAGCTCGGCGATGCGCGCCGCGACGTGGGGCCGGCTCAGGACCGCATGCGCCGTGAGCTCGCGCACGCACACCCAGAGGCGCGTCTCGTCCTCGGGAAGGCTCCACTCCTCAGCGAAGCGCCGCACGTTCTCCGGGACGACCAGCACTTCGGTCGACAGCGGCCAGGGGAGCGCGAGCGCGTACTGCCCGAGCGTCCGTTGCGCGAGGTGACCGGCGGCGGAGCCGAACTGCATGCCCACGAGCACGGGTCCGAGGGTGCTGGCGAAGCGCGCGAGCAGCGCCTCGACGTCTCCGCCGCTCTCGGCGGGCACGGGCGGCGTCGGCGCGGCGCGCTGCGCTTCGATCATCCGGCCGAGCGTCGGCGCCCACGCGTCGAGGGCGCGCAGCGCCCACGCCCCCCGGCCGACCGGCATCAGGTCGACCGGCCGGTCGAACTGCAGACCCGTGAGGTTCGCGACGTGGAGCTCGGCGACCCGGCCCAGCTCCTCGAAGCGGATCCGGACGATCGGGTCGGGGTTGACGTCCGCCTCCCCGTCGGTTGCCACGCCGTGGGCCAGGGAACGAGCAGCATCGAGCCACGCCTGCTGGCTCCCCGGCGCGCCGCCGATGACTTTGAGGAGGTCCTGCAGGAGACCCTGGAACGGGTCGTTCATCGACACAGGGTCGATGCTACGGCGACGGAGCGAGCTCCACGACCGCCCGGACGACCCGCGCCCCGCGCTTGGCTATGACGGCAACTTTCGTCCCCGGTGCCATGACGTAGAGCATCGAGCGCAGGTCCGCGGCGGAGTGGACGCGCCAGCCGTCGACGCGAACGATGACGTCCCCGGGGCGCAGCGTGCGCGCTGCGGCGCCCCTCGGGTCCACCCAGACGACCGTGGCGCCCGTGGTGTCGCTCGGCTCGGCTCCGCCGTCCGCTGTACCGTCGGTGACCCCGAGCCAGCCATGGCGGACCCTGCCGATGGTCACGAGGTCGTTGCTGACGCCCATCACGAGCGACATGGGGAGGAACGATCGGTCCGTGCCGCTCGCGCTGTCCAGGATCCCTTCGACGCGGCCCTGCCGGTCGACGAGCGGCTCACCGGGCATCACCGGCACCGCGGTCCCGCGCACGGTGATCTGGGCCATCGCCGTCGAGGGCTGGCCCGGAGGGGGCTCTCCGACGGTCACGACCTTTGCCGAGGTCCACAGCGGCTTGGGAGCCCGGCCGCCGGACATGGGGCGCATGGCGACGGCGAGCGCCGGCGTCCCGCGGCCGAGGGTGTCGCCCGTGGCCACCTGCGCGGAGGGCAGGGGCGCGCTGAGGCGCACGACGGCCACGCCCGACCCGGGATCCACTGCGAGAAGCTGGCCGCCGAGCAGCCGCCCTGTCGCCGCGACGACGCGGACACTGCGGGCGCCGGCCATCGCTGACAGCGTCGTCGCGACGAGGTCGTTCGCGACGACGACGCCGCAGCCGGTCGCGCCGGGGCCGACGCTCGGCTCGATGGAGACGACCGCCTGCACGGCGTCGCGCGCGAGAAGCGGGGAGAGCGTGCAGCAGCCAGTGACCGCGGCGGTGCCGACGGGCATGGTGTCGAGCGTCGCCGGCATCGGCGACGAGCCCGTGTTCACGAGGAGCAGCGCGCCTGCGACGATCGCGAGAAGTGCCGTCGTGCCGACCAGGAGGGCGGCGCTCCGCCGCCAGCCGTGGGTCGCCGTGAAGACCGCCGCCACGCCTGCCGCGTGGAGCTCGGAGGGGTGGCGCCAGCTTCGGGTCTCGGGGGGGATCCAGCCGCCCCCCGGGCTTCCCTGGTCCTCTGGATCGTCCTCGGAAGGCCCCCAAAGCACACTTTGAGGTTACCGAGGCCACTCCTCGGATTGGCATCGCCCCCTGCCTGCCTACCATGGCGGCCAATGTCCCGGGACCTTGCGATCGATCTCGGCACGGCCAACACCCTCGTGTACGTGAAGGGCAAAGGCGTCGTGCTCAACGAGCCAACCGTCATCGCGATGGACACGAGGTCGAAGGGCGTCCTCGCGATGGGCGACGAGGCGTGGCAGATGATCGGCCGGACGCCCGGCTACATCGTCGCGGTGCGTCCCATGCGCCAGGGCGCGATCACCGACTTCGAGATCACCGAGCGCATGCTCCACGTCCTCCTCCGTCGCGTCGGCGTGAGCCGGATCAACCGTCCGAAGGTGCTCGTGTGCGTGCCGTCCGCGATCACCGCCGTGGAGCGCCGCGCCGTCGTCGAGGCGACGCGCAGCGCCGGCGCGGCCGCGTGCTTCCTCATCGAGCAGCCCATCGCAGCGGCGATCGGCGCGGGCCTCGCGATCAACGAGCCGGTGGGGTCGATGATCGTCGACGTCGGCGGCGGCACCTCCGAGACGGCGGTGATCTCCCTCGGCGGCATCGTCGCCAAGCGCGCGATCCGGTGCGGCGGGTTCGACCTCGACTCGGCGATCCAGTCGTTCGTCCGGACGAACTTCGGGGTCGCGATCGGCGAGCGGACCGCTGAGGCGGTGAAGCTCGCCATCGGGTCGGCGGCCGCCTACCCCGACGAGCCGGAAGCGGAGGTCCGCGGGCGCGAGGTCGCGACGGGGATGCCGCGCATGGTGCCGTTGAGCTCCGCGGAGATCCGGTCGGCGGTGGCCGATCAGGTCACGCAGATCCTCGAGGCCACCACCAACTGCCTGGGGGAGGCGCCCCCGGAGCTCGCTCAGGACATCATCTTCCAGGGGATCCACCTCACGGGGGGAGGTGCACTGCTACGCGGCCTCTCGCAACGGCTCGCCGACACGACGGGCGTCCCGGTGCACCTCGTCGAGACGCCCCTCGAGTGCGTCGTGCTCGGCGCGGGGCGCTGCATCGAGTCGTTCGACCGGCTGCAGCCGCTGTTCACCGCCGCAGAGCGCTAACCCGAGTCCCCCGGGCGGGGGTCGGCGTCGAGGAGTATCTCCGCCACCTCGCGCACCTGCCAGTCGCGGTCGGCCGCGCTCCGGCGGAGCGCGGCCCGCACCTCGTCGCCGTCGAACGCAGCGAGCGCGACGACCGCTCGACGACGTACGGTCGGCCGGTCACCGAGCGCGTCGAGCACCGCGTGCAGCCCCCGCGGATCGCCGATGCTTCCGATGGCGGCGACCGCGGCCTCTCTGGCGCGAGCGTCGGGGTGTGTCCGCGCGGTGCGGACGAGCTCGTCGACGGGCGCCGTCGCCGATTCACCGAGCGCCCAGCACGCGGCCTCCACGACGAGGGCGTCGGCATCCTCCAGGGCGTCGCGCAACGCGCGAAGAAGCGAGCCCGACGGCTTGAGCGTCGCCGCCAGGTCGCACGCCCGCCGCCGGACTGCGGGGTCGGCGTCCTCACGCAGCGTGCGTTCGACGGTCGACTGCTCGAGCGCGCCGGCGCGCGCCAGGGCGCCGAGCGCCACCTCCCGGAGCCGCGGGTCCTCAGAGCCGAGGGCCCGCCGCGCGGTCTCGGCGTCTCCGCGGTGCCCCGCCACGACCACGTCGACGAGGCGCAGGGGACCGTGCGTGGCAGGATCGTCCTCCACCCGACCGAGTATGTCCGAGCACGATCCCCCCCGCACGAGCGAGCCCGGCGCGCCCGGACCGCACCCCGAGGCTTCGGGAGCACCCCGGAGGTGGCGCCGCGCGCCGCGCTGGTTCCGGATCCCCGTGGTCGTGGTCCTCGTGCTCGTCGTGGCCGGGGTCGTCGCCGACCGCGTCGACCTGAACTACTACGTGCTCACCCCGGGCGTCGCCCAGCCGGTGGCGCCGCTGGTGAAGGTGCCGAAGGACCGGGCCCACCGGATGCACGGGAACGTCTATCTGACCGACGTCTACATCACACAGGTCAGCGCGCTCAGCTACCTCTTCGACAAGCTGCGAGGCGACGCGCAGATGTTGCCCGCTGCCACAGTGCTCGGCCCTGCGACCCCGGCGTCCCAGCTCGTCGCCCAGGGCTATCTCGAAATGGCGCAGTCGCAGTCCGCCGCGAAGGTGGCCGCCCTCACGCGTCTCGGCTACCACGTCCACGCGCACGACACCGGGGTGGTGGTCCTCTCCGTCGTGCCCCGCTCTCCCGCCTCGAAGCGGTTGGCGGTGGGACAGATCGTCACGGCCGTGAACGGCCGGGCGACGCCGGACGCCTGCACGTTCGCACGGGCGCTCGCGGCACGGCGGCCGGGGGCGCCGGTCCAGCTCACCGTCGAGCACTCGCACGTGACCGCCCGCGCCGAGGTGGTGCCGGGTCCCTCCGCGGTCGAGACGTTCCGACTTGAAAGGTGGCCCTCGTCGGTGCCCCGGCCCCCGAGGACACCTGCGTGTCCGGGGACGGGCTGGCGCGGCCAGGGGTTCCTCGGGGTCGAGACCGAGACCCAGCAGTCGTTCACCCTCCCCTTCCCCGTGACGCTGCGGACCACATCGATCGGAGGACCTTCTGCGGGCCTCGCGATGACGCTCGGCATCATCGACACGCTCTCGAACGGTGACCTCACCGGCGGGGAGGACATCGCGGCGACGGGAACGATCTCGCCGACAGGTGCGATCGGCGAGGTGGGGGGCATCCCCGAGAAGACGGTCGCGGTCGAACGTGCAGGGGCGACCGTGTTCTTCGTGCCGTCCGCTCAGCTGTCGACAGCGACCTCCAACGCGACGCCCTCCCTCAAGGTGTACGGCGTCGACACGCTCGCCCAGGTCCTTGCGGACCTTCGCCGTCTCGGCGGCTCCGTCCCGCCCACTCCCACGAGCAGAGGGTCGTAGTGTTCCTGCGGTGACCGACGAGCATCCGCACATCTCAACCTCCCGCATGGACGCGGGCGACGTGGCACGGCGCTCCTTTGCGATCGTCCGCCGGGGGTTCGACCCCGAGGAGGTACGCGAGTACCTCGAGCTGCTCGCAAAGGCGCTCGAGCACGCCGACCAGCGTGAGCAGGAGCTCCTCCACGCGCTGGAGGCGGCCGAGGAGCGGGCACGCCACCCGGTCATCGACGAGAGCGTGCTCACCGCGTCGCTCGGGCAGCGCAGCGCCGCCGTGTTGCGCGGCGCTCACGAAGAGGCCGCGCGGATACTCGCCCAGGCCGAGGAAGCCGCCGCTGCGATGGTGCACGAGGCGCAGCAGCAGGCGACCGACATGCAGGTGAACGCCGAGTCGGCGACGGCCGAGCGGATCGCCCACGCCGAGCTCGAGGCGACCTCCCTCGAACAGCAGGCCCGCGAGACCGCGGGCGCAGTCGTCGAGACGGCACGCGTCGAAGGTGAAGCCTTGATCGAGCGTGCCCGCGAGCAGGGACGTGCAATGCTCGACCAGGCGCAGGAAGCGCGCCGCCGGGTACTGGCCGACATGGGGCACCGCCGCCGGCTCGTCGCCGAGCAGATCGAGCTGCTCCGTGCTGCGCGTGACGAGATCGCGGGGTCGGTCGTCGGCGTCCGGCGGTCGCTCGACCGCATCGTCGAGGACCTTTCGCACGCCGACGAATCGGCGCGGGCCGCCGCCGCGGCGGGACGCGCGCACGCCGTCGACGTCCCTGAGCACGTGCTCGTCGAGGAGGCGGAGCGCGCGGTCGCGGAGCTCGGTGACCTGGAGAGGGACGCCGCGGGCGAGGGCGGCAGTGGCGAGGCCGGCAGGGAAGAGGCCGTCAGGGGCGAGGCGGGCGGGGAAGGTTCGCACGGCGAAGGAGCTCCCGCTGGTTCTTCCCGGCCGATGCTTCGCTTCGACGACGTCGCCTCCGTCGTGCAGCGCTCCGACACAGACGAGCACGGAGCCGAAGGACGGGGCTCGAGAGGCGCTGGACCCTCCGCCGTCCACGACTGGCAGCAGGACGATCCGTCGGCCGCCTCCTCGGTTGCTGCCGAGGAGCCCTCGGCCGACGAGGCTCACGGTGACGAGGCTCACGGTGACGAGGCTCCCGGTGACGAGGGTCCCGGTGACGAGGCTCCCGGTGACGAGGCTCCCGGTGACGAGGGTCCCGGTGACGAGGGTCCCGGTGACGAGGGTTCGCCCGACCAGCCGGTCCCGGTCAGTGCCGCCGCCGGTGATCCTCCCGCGGGTGGTGCCGACGTGGACGGCCTCTTCGCACGGTTGCGTGCCCGTCACGGTGTCCCCCGGACGGAGGCCGACGCCGCGGCCACCGGAGCCACGACGGCCGACGAGTCGGGAGCCGAACCTGTCGGAGCGGCGCCGGCCGACGCGGGTGACGAGGCAGGGGAAGCGGCACGCACCGGGCCCGACGATGGGGCGGACGAGGGGGCCGGCGAAGAGCCGTCAGCCGACGCCGCGATGTTCGCCCAGCGCGCCGAGGCGCTCGACCCGATCGTGTCCAACCTCTCGCGTCGGCTCAAGCGGGGCCTGCAGGACGACCAGAACGGGTTGCTCGATCGCTTCCGACAGGGGACGGGAGAGTGGAGCGACGCGTTGCTGCTCGACGAAGGATCGCAACGCTCGCTCTACGCCAAGGCTGCGGCGGCGTCGCTGCGCGATGCGATGAGTGCAGGGATGGTCTTCGCGCGCGCGGTTGCCGGAGGCCGGCGGCCGAAGACCGTCGTGCCCGATGACACCGCGGTCGACGCCATCGGCCAAGAGCTCGCGTCGACCGTCGTCACGCTCATCAGGCGCAGACTGGAGACGGGGGACACCCCGGACGCAGCTGAGCGGATCGGCGCCGCGTACCGCGAGTGGCGCGGCGAGCGCATCCAACGGCTCGCCGAAGACAGCGTGATCGAGGCGTTCTCGAAGGGTGTGCTCGCCGCCTCCGCCAAGCGGACCGTGCGCTGGAGCCGAAGCGAGGTTGGTCCTGGCTGTGCGGACTGCGAGGACAACTGCCTCGCCGGGGACGTCGTCGCGGGACAGGAGTTCCCCACCGGCCATCTGCATCCCCCGGCACATGCCGGCTGCCGCTGCCTGGTCCTGCCGACCACTAGTTGAGGCCGGCCGCGTCTTAGGCTTGCCCGGTGCGCACCCCACCGGATGTCCCCTCGCGCGTGGCCAAGCCGCGTTCTGGGCACGCGCGGTGGTGGATCATCGGCGGGATCCTGGTCCTGATCATCCTGCTCGGCTCCCTGCGCTCCCTCGCCGGCATCTACACCGACAGCCTCTGGTACTCCTCGGTCGGCTTCCACCGGGTGTGGTCCACGATCCTGGCCGTGAAGCTCGGGCTCTTCGCGAGCTTCGGAGCGACCTTCTTCGTGGTGCTCTGGGTGAACCTCGTGATCTGCGATCGGCTCGCGGCGCACTCCCCTCCGCTCGAACCCGAAGACGACCTGGTCCGCCGCTACCAGCGGGTCGTCCGCCCGTACGCGGGGCGCGTCTACGCCGTCCTCGCCTTCGCCGTCGCTCTGATCGCCGCGGCCACCACGATCGGTCAGTGGAACAACTGGCTCCTCTTCACCCACGCGCAGAGCTTCGCGAGCGCGGATCCCCAGTTCGGTGTGAACGACGGGTTCTTCGTGTTCCGCCTGCCCTTCCTTCAGTTCCTGGTCGCCTGGGCGCTCGCCTCGCTCGTCGTGGTGAGCGTGCTCACCGTCGTCTTCCACTATCTGAACGGAGGGATCCGACTCCGCTCGGCCCCACGGGTGAGGCCGCTCGTGAAGGTCCACCTCTCTGTGCTGCTCGCGCTGATCGCGTTGGTGAAGGCCGGTGGCTACGAGCTCTCCCGCTACGCCCTCGACCTCTCGACCAACGGCTACGTCGAAGGGGCCGGCTACACCGACGTGCACGCGAGGCTGCCGGCGCTCGAGGTCCTCTTCTTCGTCTCGCTCTTCGCGGCAGCCATCCTGCTGTACAACATCCGGCGGCAGGGATGGACCCTTCCGGTGCTGGCAGTGGGCGTCTGGGCGTTCGTGGCCCTCGTGATCGGCGTGATCTATCCTGCCGTCCTCCAGGCGTTCCACGTCAACCCAGCGCAGAGCAAGCTCGAGAGCAAGTACATCGCACGCAACATCTCGGCTACCCGTTATGCCTACGGGCTCGACCACGTCAAGGTATCGCGCTTCCCTGACAACACAACGCTTCCGATAGCCACAGTCGACGCGAGCCTCACAACCCTGAGCAACGTCCGGCTCTGGGACCCGAGCAAGACAATCTCGCTCCTCGACTTCCAGACCAAGCAGGACATCAGCAACTACTACACGTTCCAGACCGTCCAGGTCGACAGGTACACAACACATGGCACGATACGGCCCGATCTGGTGGGAGTGCGGCAGGTCAACCCGGAGAGCCTCCCCTCGTCGAGCTGGGTGAACGAGCACCTCCAGTACACGCACGGCGAGGGGCTCGTCCTCGCAGAGGGGAACGCCGCGACGGCCAAGGGGAACCCGGAGTTCGCGATCAGCGATGTGCCGCCAAGGTCCATCCGAGGCTTCCCGAAGGTGCACCAGCCGGCCATCTACTTCGGGGTGAACCAACCCGGCTATGTGATCGTCGACACCCACCAGGGCGAGCTCAACGGCCAGCGCCCGACAGGCACCGACATCGAGGGCCACTACCGGGGGTCCGGCGGCGTCCCCATGGGCTCGTTCCTCACCCGGGCGTCGTTCGCCCTGCGGCTCGGCGACCTCAACATCCTCCTCTCGAACCTCGTCAAGCCCGAGTCGAAGATCATGTTCGTGCGCGACGTGAGGACAATGGCAGAGAAGGCGGCCCCGTTCCTGAGTTTCGACTCCCAGCCCTATCCCGCGCTCGTCGGGGGTCACGTGGACTGGATCTTGAACGCGTACACGACCACCACCGACTATCCGTACTCGCAGAACGCCGACACCCAGAACCTGCCGACGACATCCGGGCTGCCCCCGAGCTACAACTACGTCCGCAACTCGGTGATCGTCGTGGTCGACGCGTACAGCGGCAAGATGACCTTCTACGCGATGGACAACGACCCGATCTTGACCGCGTACGAATCGGCGTTCCCCCACATGTTCCATCCCGAGACGACAATGCCGGTCGCCGTCAAGAAGCAGCTCCGCTACGGCGGCGACCTCTTCGCGGCCCAGGCGGCGATCTACGGCCGCTACCACATCACCGCGCCCCAGCAGTTCTATTCCGCCGGCGACGCCTGGCTGGTCTCGCCGACGACGGGTGTGGGCGGACCGACACAGACACTGAAGTACAACATCAAGACGAACCAACAAGGCCAGGTGGTCAGCGCCACATACCAGCCGATGACACCGGTGTACCAGGTGGAGTCGGTGCCGGGTCAGACGACACAGTCGTTCACCATCTCCGATGTGTTCGTACCGGCCGGGTCCTCGTCGGGCGGGGCCACCTTCTTGCGCGCGCTCTTGGTGGGTGACTCGAACCCAACACAGTTCGGCCAGCTTCACGTGTACGCGACGCCGCCTGGGAAGAGCAAGGTCGGGCCCATTCGAGCCGACGCAGAGATCCAGCAGACAACGACAGTGTCGAGCCACATCACGCTCCTCAACAAGGAGGGCTCCCATGTCGTCCTCGGGAACATCCTGCCGGTCTTCGTCGGGTCGTCCGTCATGTACGTCCGGCCCCTCTACGTCAAGTCGACGGCAGTGCCGCAGCCGCAGCTCAAGTACGTGATCGCGGTCCTCGGCCAGCAGGTGAGGATGGCGCCGACATTGGGGGCGACCCTCAACGCCTTGCTCGGCTCGTCGCTCAAGAGCACAGGCGGCCTCCTCACGACAACACCGAACGCGCCTATCGCGACCCCACCTTCCGGCGGGTCGTCGTCCTCAGCCGCCGTGAATCAAGCACGGGCGCTGCTCGCGAAGGCGGCCGCAGACTTCGCCCAGGCGCAGGACGACCTGAAGGCGGGCACACTGAGCGGCTACCAGCACGAGATCGCGGCGGCGGAAACAGCGACCCAGAAGGCAGAAGCGGTCCTGGGCGGAGGCACGGGCTCCTCGAGCCATACGAACGGCCCGTCCCCCTCCTCGCCGACAGCGGCTTCGGCCACCACGACGAGCTCGGAGTCCCCGCGGAAGGGGACGTCGAAGAGCCGGCAGGTGAAAGGGCAGGAAGTCACGAGCTCGAGGTCCTCTACGACCACCACCTCGCCGAACGAGACCTGAGGCGCTCGCGGGGCGGGCCCGACGAGCGGGAGCCTCCCGCCAGGCGCGAGGATCGTTGGGGAGACCAGGCGAAAGCAGTGGAGGTGAGCCATGGGGCTGTTGGACAAGATGAAGACGCAAGCCGCGAGCGCGACCGCGATGGCCAAGGACGCGGCCCAGAAGGGTCAGGCAAAGCTCGACGCCCTGCAGGCGAAGCGGGCGGCGGACGTCCTGCTCCGGAACCTCGGCGCTGTCACCTATGCGCAGCGCACTGGAAGGGCGACCCCGACCGCGGACGACGACGCGCAGCGGATCGTGGCCTCACTCCAAGAGCACGAGAAGGAGCACGGACCGGTCGACCTCAGAGCGGACGCGCCGGAGAGCTGACCCAGTGCGGTAGCGTCCGTCGGCGACCGCTGGTACTCTGGAAGCTCCGCCGCGGGGTGGAGCAGTCTGGTAGCTCGTCGGGCTCATAACCCGAAGGTC
>DAIRCY010000011.1:8577-41108 GCA_036796435.1 Acidimicrobiales bacterium | reverse complement strand
GGCGGCCGGGATTCTCCCGAAGGCGTCGAGGAGGAAGCCGCCGAGCGTCACGTACTCGCCTTCGGGGATGTCGACGTCGAGCCGCTCGCGCACTTCGTCGACGTTGGTCTGGCCGTCGACGAGCCAGCGCTCACCGTCGATGCGCACCATCGAGGGGCCCTCGTCGATGTCGAGCTCGTCGTGCAGCTCGCCGACGATCGGCTCGAGGAGGTCTTTCACGGTGAGGACGCCCGAGACTCCTCCGTACTCGTCGACCACGACGGCAAAGCCGCGTCGGTGACGGCGCATCTCGACGAGCGCGGCGAGGATCGGGCGCGACTCGGGGACGACGTACGCCTGGCGGATCCGCCGCGAGATCTCGATCGGAGACAGCCCGGTCGGCTCGCGCCCCTCGGCGGTCTTCGCGACCGAGGGCCTGGTGGCCATCGCGGCGGGGCCGCCCGTGCTCATCGCCGCGGGGCCGCCCGTTGGCTCCCGGCCGAGGCCTGGGGTCGGGCTCGGTGGTGCGGACGGCGACGGGAGGCTCCCGAAGGGAAGCTCGTCCTGGGGCCGGCCGCCGTCGGGGCCGAACAGTCCGCCGCGCCAGCGTCGCGTCCGGAAGAGGTCGTTTACGTAGAGCACGCCCACGACATCGTCGAGGCCCCCGTTCACGACGGGGTAGGCGCTGTGGCCCGACTCGCGCACCGCTCGGGCGACGTCCTCCGCCGTCACGGGGATGGTCAGCGCGACCACGTCGGTGCGCGGGGTCATCACCTCGCGCACGTCCATGTCGCGCAGGTCGGTGAGCGCCTCCACGATCACGCGCTCCTGCTCGGCCGCGACCGACTGCTCGTACGCGGCATCGCTGCGCGCCTTGCGAGCGCCGGCTTCAGAGTCGCGGCGACGCCATGCGAAGCGTCGTTGCGCCCGGCGAGGCATCTCGCCGTCCGGCGGAGGCTGGTTGGTGCGGCGGCCCGCCACGGGGCGGGGTCAGTCGCCCCTGGCGCCCGGTAGCGACGGCTGGGGCCCCCCAACGAGCACCGGCACCGGCTGGTACGACTCGTCGTGATACGTGGCGCCGCCGAGCAGCGCGCGCGTCGCACGTCGCACGCGCAGCGGATCGAGCGGCTTCACGAGCCAACCCTCCGCACCGGAGCGACGCGCCAAGAAGACGTCGGGACGCCGGTCGAGCAGCATCAGCACAGGCACGTGAGGGATGTCGAGGTACGACTCCTCGAGGCGCAGCTCGAGGCAGACCGCCATCCCGCCCATGTTGCCCATCTGCAGGTCGACGACCACGAGGTCCGGCGGGTCGTCGAGCACCATCTGGACCACCTCGGGTCCCGACGACGCCTCGACCACCTCGAGGCCGGGTCCCTCGGTGACCGACGCGATGTCGCGTCGCACGCTCGGCGCGTCGCTCGCGACGAGGATCCGGGCCACGCGCCGAGACTATCCGACCGCTGCGGCGTCACCCGCCGGCCCTCCGGCGCCCCGCCGGCCGGTCACCCCGAAGAGCTCGTTCGCGACCGCGGCGAGGCCGGCGACGTCGTGGACGTCGCTTCCGAGCAGCGGCACGCAGCCGACGGGCGCCGGCGCCGTCATCGCGGCGAGGTCGGCGAAGGACCGTTCCTCCCTGTCCGCGATCGATTCGAGCTCCCGGAGGTTGTCCACGAGCACAGCGAGCGCCGATCCGGGCTCGGCGTCGGGAAGCGTGACGGCTGGGGACGCGAACCGCGGGTGGATCCGGTTGACCACGAGTGCTGCCGTGCGGACGCCCCGTTCCTCGAGACGGGCCGCGAAGTAGCCCGACTCTTCGAGCGCGTCGGTTCGCGGGGACGTCACGACCAAGTAGGCCGTCAGGGGATCGGCCAGAAGCTCGCGCACCGCCCCGGCGCGCTCGTCGAACCCGACCTCCATCCCCGCGAACGCCTGGAAGAAGGTGACCGCGTCCTGGACGATCTCGGCGCCGGCCACCCTCGAGATCGTCTTCAACAGCGCCTGCGTGGCGATGTTCAGCGCCCTGAGCGACAGGCGCGTGGGCATCATGAGGGCCCGGAACAGCCGGTTCTCGAGGAACTGGGTGAGACGCCTCGGCGCGTCGAGCAGGTCCAGCGCGTTGCGGGTGGGCGGGGTGTCGACGATCACGACGTCGAAGTCGCCCGAGCCGGTGAGCTCGTAGAGCTTTTCCATCGCCATGTACTCCTGGGTCCCCGACAGCGCGCCCGTCAGGTTCTGGTACAGCCGGTTCTCCTTGATCGCCTCGGCCTGCCCCGCTGTGCGCGCGTACCGCTCGACGAGCTCGTCGAAGGTGGTCTTCGAGTCGAGCATCACGGCGTGCAGGGAGCCCGGCCATTCGCCCGCCACCTCGACGGGCTCGTTCGGGAGCGACTCCACGCCCATGGCGTCGGCCAGCCGGCGGGCCGGGTCGACCGTCACCACGCAAGCCCGCCGTCCCCTGCGGGCCGCTTCGAGCGCGAAGCTCGCCGAGACGGTCGTCTTTCCGACGCCGCCTGGCCCGCAGCAGACGATCACGCCTGCCCGTTCCACGAGGTCGGTGAGCGTCGTCCACGTCTGCGCCGCCGGCCGGACCGCGCCGGGGGAGCCGGCGGGCGTGCCGCTGCCTGGCAGGTCGCTCATGGGGATGTGTCCGGAGCGGGGAGCGCCTCGATCTCCCTCGCCATCGCGTCGCCGAGCCGGTCCAGCTCGGCCGGGCCGCTCGACGGGACCGGGGGCCCCGGGGCTGGGGGAGCGGCAGCGCGGGGGCGAGCCGCTCGACCTGGTCCGCGACGAGGCGGAGGCGCCTCAGCCGGAAGGTGCGAGCGGCCTCGAGCGCCTGGAGCGCCCCCGGGTCCGGCGCCGCCCCCGCGTTCGTGGCTGCCTCGGCTGCGGGGACTTCGAGCTCGGCCGGCCCCTCCTCGTAGCAGTTGACGACGACGGGGCCGAGATGGATGCCGACCCGCTCGCGCAGTATCCGTGCGGACTCGACGGTCTCGCTGACCGGCATCTCCTCGGGGAGCGTCACCGGCAGGACGCGGCACCGTGCCGGGTCGCGCAGGAGCTCGACCACCTCGGACGCCTGTTGGCGGACCGGGCCCGCCCGCGCTGCGTCGAGGAGGCCGCTCGCCGAGGTCAGGAAGGTCATGGCATGACCCGTGGCCGGCGCGTCGAGCAGCACGAGGTCGGCGACGTCCGCCCTCTCCAGCTGCTTCACCTTGCCCAGCACGAGGACGTCGCGGATCCCCGGGATGGCGGTGGCGACGACGTCGAGCACGCCGCTCGAGACGAGCCGCTTCGTCACCCTTTGAAGCCCGTGGTCCGCGAGGTACTCGAGCAGCGCGTCGTCAGGGGTCAGCCTCCTCGCCCAGATCGCGCCCCGGGGCGGCTTGCAGCCGGTCTCGGGGTCGTCGGGTCCCCGGCCCCGCAAGGCCACCGACTCATAACCGACGGGGTCCACGCGGCCGAAGGTGGAGCCGAGCCCGTGCTTGCCCTCGAGCTCGACGACGAGCA
This sequence comes from Acidimicrobiales bacterium, assembly GCA_036796435.1. GTDB lineage: Bacteria > Actinomycetota > Acidimicrobiia > Acidimicrobiales > RAAP-2 > JAJYVT01. The sequence goes on along the minus strand of DAIRCY010000011.1, from coordinate 37,619 downwards.
CGGACAGGCCGGCTGCCGCGGCGGTGGCAGCCAGGACAGCGGTGATGGTGGTCTTCCCGACGCCGCCCTTGCCGACGACCACCCAGACCCGGCTCTGGCTGCACCAAGCAGCGACGTCCATCCCGGGCGAGCGTAGTTCGGCGGTGCCTGCCTCGAGGCGTTCGGGCCGCGAATTTCCTGGTCAACGCACTTGTTACGCGTCGGGATGCGACGGTACTCTTGCCGACGCGCATGAAGGGGGCGGTTCGGTTGGCGATGCGGAGCGCAGGAGAGGCGTGGCAGGCCAAGGCAGCGTGCCGGGGCCCCCAGTCGGCAGCCTTCTTTCCGCCCGCCTCCGCCGAGCGCAAGGACGACCGGCTCGAGCGCGAGGCACGGGCGAAGGAGATCTGCGCCGGGTGCACCGTCCGCGACGACTGCCTCGACTACGCCATCCGGATCCGTGAGCCGCACGGCATCTGGGGAGGGCTGAACGAGCTCGAGCGCAAGCAGCTCCTGGAGCGCCGGGCCGGCTGACCCCGGGGCCTAGCCCGCCGGCCCGGCTGACCCCGGGGCCTAGCCCGCCGGCGTCGCGACGCCGAGCGCCCGGTCGGCGGCGGCCACCCCCGTGCTCGAGCAGACCCGGGCCGGTTCCTCGTGGTCCGCCCGGCAGATGAGCGCAGAGAGCTCGTTCGCCGCCGCGACGATGGCCTGGGTGGCCGGGTCCTTGGCGTCGCTGAGGCCGGTCGCGATCTCCCCGACGTCGAGCTGCTGGAGGATCGACGGCGAGAACTGACCGCCGGCGACGACCGCCTCGTTGGCCACGTCGACGAACGGCACGACTCCGGCCGCCGCCGACCCTGCCGCCTGCCGGTCGTACTTGGCGAGCAAGGCACCCACGCGCCGCGGGAGCCGCTCGAGGACGGCGTATGCCGTGCCTGCACCGTTCTTCTGGTCCCCGTAGTGCTCGACGAGGGCCGCCGTCAGGTACCTCGACCGGTAGTGGGTGCCGTGGAAGGTGAAGGTCGGAGTGTTGGGGAACGCCTCGTTCGCCCCCGACTGGGTGGCGTAGAGGGTGTTGCCGAAGGTGCCGAAGCGCGAGAGGGCGGCGACGAGCGCCCACCGCTCGGCCGCGCAGTACGGGCAGAACTCGTTGCCGACGAAGACGAGCTCGGGCTTTCCGCCCGCGACGAGCGCGGGCTGGCCGTGGAGGAGGACGGGCGGCATCAAGGCCGCGACCGTCGACTTCACCCCCACGGCGTCGTAGACCGAGCCGGGGATCCCGGTGACCGCCTTCACCACCGGTGCGGGCGCCGGGGCCGGCGAGGTGACGACCGAGGGTGTCGGTGCCGTCGGCGTCCCCGTCGCCTTGATCACGACGAGCACCACCACGATGACGAGCACGAGTGCCACCGTCCCCCACGTGAGGAGCGAGGTCGCGGGACGCCGCGCCTGGTCGCCCGGGTCGGCGGATGGCGGGGGGGCGGACCCGGTGGTCGCCTGCTCGTCGGTCGTCATGCCGGCAAAGACGCGCCGCGCCGGCCGGTCAGCCTGTCCAGTCGTGCGCCGGGCCGTCCCCACCCCACCCGAGCATCTGCGGCACGGTGGTCAACGTCAGCACGAAGAGCAGGAACGTGACGACGTGGACGGCGGTGCACCAAAGGCAGATGTTCTTGATGACCAGGAACTCCGCTGACACGAGGTAGAGCACGAAGCAGATGCCGACCGTCGCCATCACGAGCCGGAGAACGTGGATGCGTCGGTCGACCGAGCGCCACGCGACCGGCAGGTTGACGGCCACCATCGCCACGTAGAACAAGAGGCCCCACAGGGCGACCGGCACGCCGAGGAAGACCGATTCGGCGCTCTGGGTGACTTTCGCGCAGTTCACCAAGCCGCTGTCCGAGCAGACGAGGCTCGTGCCCGAGTAGTGGGCGACCGTCAGGTACGTGGACACGCCCAGCCCAAGGATCGAAAGGACGAGCGCGGCGCCCGGGCGCCAGCGTGCCGGCTCGTACACCACGCTCGTCTCCGGATCGGGCTTCTTCAAGAAGTCGAGCGCCCGGGACAATGCACCGGGGCGAGCCTCCTGGCGCTCGCGGGCGGCGCGGGACTGCAGCTCGGCGCGCTCACGCCGCGTGCTGCGGACAGGCGGCCCCGACCTCGTGCGCGTCGAGCTCATCGGCTCAGGTGGTGACCTTGAGGATCTTCGCGGCGGCCTTCACGCCCGCACTCGAGCAGATCGCGCCTGGCTTGCCGCCGTCGATGTTGCAGACCGCGGCGGACATGTAGTTGGACGCGCCGAGGATCAGCTTGGTCACTGTGTTGTGGGGGTTCTTGAGACCCGCGGCGATTGTTGTGCGGGACAGTGTCTGCAGGGGGTTCGGGTTGAAGGTCGCTCCTGCGAAGAAGAATTTGTTCCCGATGTCCATGAACGGGATTGTGCCCGAGTGTGTTGTCGAGCCCACGTCGTACTTCCGCATGATTGCGAGCTGGGACTTGGTCGGCTTCTTCAGTACCGGATGGCTTCCTGTCGCCTTGTCCTGTCCGTAGAGCTCGAGGAGCTGGGCGCCGATGTACTTGCTCGTGTACTTCGCTGTCTTGAACGTGAAGGTCTGGGTGCGCGGATAGATGTCGTTCGGGGCGGACTGCATCGTCTTCAACCCGGCGAACGTCCCGAAGCGGGACAAGGAGGCGATGATCGCCCAGCGTTCCGCCGCGCAGTACGGGCAGAACTCGCCGTAGACGCCGAACAAGCCGGGCTTCCCGTCGATCTTGAGCGGCTTCTGCCCTGACACGACGTGCGGGACCCCGATGGTGCCTGCGATGCCGGTGCCCACAGCGTTGAAGGCGGATGCCGGCACGTGGGTGACCTCGTGCAGCACCGTCGCCGAGACGGGCGTCGAGTTGTACACGAGCCCCTTGGTTGTGGGCGAGGAGGTCTGGTTGATCGCGACGAAGATCCCCACGATCACGACGACCAGCGCGATGGCCCCCCACACGAAGAGGCTCCGCCGCGAGCGGCCGCCGACGGGCCGGCGCGCGGGTGACCGGCCCCCCCCCCGCGCGCCCGGGGCCGGGCGACGGGCTTGCCGCGGGGCTGGACCACGTCCCGCCTGCGGGCGCTGCCGCTGGTCCTGGGTGCGGCGGGCCTGCGGCCGCTGCTGGCTGCGACCAGGGGTCCTCGCAGCCTCCTTGCCGCTCACCTGCCTGCTCAGTTGCCGGCTGCGATCCTTGTCGGCCGCGCTGCGCTGTGGATTGTCACCGGCCTTGTCCGCCATTGGGTGGTTCCTTGGAATCGGTGGTGGGACGTCTCGCGGTGCGGCCGCTCGTTTCGGGGTCGGCGTGCCCGGGCCACGAGCGTGGACACCGCGCGGATCGAAAGCGTAGACCAGCGCCGGAGGCGGCCGGGATCGGGATCGCGCCGCTCGCGACCCCGGTAACCTCCCCCTTCGTGGCCCCGGACGGCGGCACGGTCGAGGGGTCTGTCTCGGGGGGGTCCGATCGAACGGACGCGCCGGCGCCGAGGCCCGCCGCCACCGTCATGGTGGTCCGGGACGGGCCGTGGCCGGACGCCCCGCTCGAGGTCCTGATGTTGCGCAGGAGCTTGCGAGCCGACTTCGTCGGCGGCGCCCACGTCTTCCCGGGCGGGGCGGTCGACCCCTCCGACGGCGACGCGCGCGCCGAGGAGCTCTGCCGGGGGCTCACCGACGGCGCGGCGAGCGCGACCCTCGGTGTCCCCTCGGGCGGCCTCTCCTACTGGGTCGCAGCCGTGCGCGAGTGCTTCGAGGAAGCGGGCTTGCTGCTCGTCTGCGGCCCCGGCGGGGAGACCGTGACCTTCTCCGACCCTGCGGTGGCCGCACGCTTCGCCGCTCACCGCGCCGCCATCAACGCGCGGCAGCGCTCCTTCCTCGAGATGTGCGGGGCAGAGGGGCTCCGTCTCGCTGCCGACTCGCTCCACTACTTCGCGCACTGGATCACCCCCGAAGGCGCCCCACGCCGGTACGACACGCGGTTCTTCGTCGCTGCCGCCCCCGACGGCCAGCGCCCCGCGCACGACGTGGACGAGCCGATCTCCGACGTGTGGGTCCGGCCGGCCGACGCCCTCGAGCGCCACCGGGCCGGTGAGCTGGAGCTGATCCTTCCGACCATCAGGAACCTGCAGGCGATCGGCCGCTTCGAGACGGCAGCTGCCCTGCTCGACGCGGCAGCGGCCCCGGGCGACGTGCCGACGATCCTGCCCAGGGTGGTCGCCGCCGGCGGGGGCGTCAGGTTCCTGCTTCCCGGAGACCCGGGCTACGACTTGCCCACAGGCGGCACAGGCGGCACAGGCGGCAGGAGGCTCGAGATGGACTTCGACGCGGCTGCGCGGCTCGCGTCGCGCGACGCCAACCGGGCGCAGGACGACCGTGGCGGCTGACGGGTCGTCTCCGGCGCCGGCACCGGCTCCGGCCCCCGACACCGGGCGCGGTCCCGACCCCGCTCCCGGCCGCCTCGACGTGCTCGCCCCCGGACTCCGGAGGATCACGGCGCCGAACCCGGGCGTGATGACCGGCCCTGGGACGAACACCTACCTCGTGGGCAGCGGCGACGTGGCGGTCGTCGATCCCGGGCCGGACGACCCCGCGCACCTGGGAGCGGTGCTCGCCACGGCGCGCGCCGCGGGTGACCGGGTCCGCTGGGTCGTGGTCACCCACACGCACGCCGACCACGCGCCGGGCGCTGCACGCCTGGCCGCCGACGCCGGCGCACAGGTCGTCGGGTTCGCCCCTCGGGAGGGGTTCTCGCCCGACGTCGAAGCCCGAGAGGGGTTCGTGCTCGAGGCCCCGTCGTTCTCCCTGCGCGCGCTGCACACGCCCGGTCACGCGAGCGACCACCTGTGCTGGCTGCTCGAGTCGCCTCGGGTCCTGCTCTCCGGGGACCACGTGATGGACAAAGTGACCGTCGTCATCGCGCCGCCGGACGGCGACATGGGCCAGTACCTGGACAGCCTCCGGCGGGTCGCCGGGCTGGACCCTCCGATCGAGGCCATCGCCCCGGGCCACGGCCGGCTGCTCGCCGACCCGGTGGCGGTGATCGCGGCGGTGATCGAGCACCGCCTCGCTCGCGAGCGGCGGGTGCTCGAGGCGCTCGACGTCGCCGGCGAGGCGTCCGTGGACGAGCTCGTGCCCGCCGTCTACTCGGACGTCGACGCGGGCCTCTTCCCGGTCGCCCGGCTCTCTCTCTGGGCCCATCTGCGCAAACTCGCAGCCGAGGGCATGGCCCTCGAGGACACGGCGGCTGCGGTCCCGACCTACCGGTCGGCCGCGCTACTCGACTGACTGCGCGATGGCGTCGAGGAGCCGCGCCGTGCACCCGGAGGTCTCGACCACCGGTGCGATCTCCTCGGCGACTGCCCGGGCCAGCCCAGCGAAGACGGCGGCCAGCTCGCCGTCGCCGAGAGCGACCGGGTGACCTTCGTCGCCCGCGGCCGCCATGTCGGGATGCAGCGGGATCGTCCCGACGAGCGGGACCCCGAGCTCGGTCGAGAGCCGCTCGCCTCCCCCCGAGCCGAAGAGCGCGTACGTGGATCCGTGCTCGCAGGTGAAGTCGCTCATGTTCTCCACGACGCCGGCCACCCGCAGGTATCCGCGTCGAGCCATGTCGGCGGCGCGCGCCGCCACCCGCAGGGCGGCCATGGGAGGCGTCGTCACGAGGAGCATCTCGGTGCGCGGCAGCATGCGGGCGAGCCCCATCTGCACGTCGCCGGTCCCCGGCGGGAGGTCGACGAGGAGGTAGTCGAGATCGCCCCAGTGCGCGTCCTGGAGGAACTGCTGGACGGCGCGGTTGAGGAGGAGCCCACGCCACATGACCGCCCGGTCCTCCTCGGCGAGGAAGCCCATCGACAGGACCCGCAGCAGGCCGTCACCCGCCCTCCGTTCGAACGGGACCATCTTCCCGCCGCGGGCCTCGAGCCGTCCCTCCATGCCGAGGAGCCGCGGGACGGAGAAGCCGCCGATGTCCGCGTCGAGCACGCCGATCGTGAGCCCGCGGCGGGCGAGTGCGGCGGCCAGGTTCACGGTCACCGACGACTTGCCGACCCCGCCCTTCCCCGAGGCCACCGCCAGCACCCTTGCCCGGGGCGGCACCGCCGTCGCCGGCGCCTGCTCGCGCGCCTTCCAGCGAGCGCGGGCCATCACCGCGGCTCGCTCCTCCGCGTCCATCTGCGCCATGGTCAGCTCCACGGAGCGCACCCCGCCGAGCGCGCCGATGCTCCCGCGCACGTCGCGCTCGATCTGGCTCCGCAGCGGGCAGCCGGCGATCGTGAGGGCGATCTCGACATCCACGTCGCCGGACTCGGAGACCTCGACGCCGCGCACCATCCCGAGGTCCACGATGTCGTCGCCGAGCTCGGGATCGACCACGGCGCGCAGCCGGTCGAGGACCTCCTCGGCAGACGGCGGACGGACGGGCGCTGACACGACCGAAGCCTACCGGCCTGTCCCCGCAGCCCCCCTGGGGGGAGGGCGCCCGGGGCGCCCGGTGGCCCCGCCTGCTGCGCCCGTCGGCGCACCGCCCCGGTAACATGGCACTCGCCGTACCCACGAGCTGCCCAAGGAGGCCCACGGTGACGACGATGACGTCGGTGAGCATCGGGAAGAAGCCCGACCCGGTCACGCTGACCGATAGCGCCTCTGCCAAGGTCGCGCAGCTCCTCGCCGAGGAGGAAGGTGGCGAGCAGCTGGCGCTGCGAGTCGCGGTGAAGCCGGGCGGCTGCTCGGGCTACAGCTACGAGATGTTCTTCGACTCCGAGCAGGACGACGACGACGTCGTCCGCGAGTTCGCTGGGGTGAAGGTGGTGGTCGACCCGACGAGCGCGGAGCTGCTGACGGGTGCGACCCTCGACTACTCCGACGGCCTGCAGGGCGCCGGGTTCCACATCTCCAACCCCAACGCGACCCGCACCTGCGGGTGCGGATCCTCCTTCAGCTGATCCACCGCACCGTCGGGCGACCACGCCCGCTCGGGTGCTCGCGCCGGTACGGATGAGCGTCACCTTTCGCGTCGACGGTCGCGAGGTCTGCGTCGAAGACGACAACGCCTCGCTCCTCGACTCGCTCCGCGAGAACCTCGGCATCCGAACCCCGAAGGACGGCTGCAGCCCGCAGGGACAATGCGGCTGCTGCACGGTGTGGGTCGACGGCGCCGCGCGAGTGTCGTGCGTGACGCCGGTCCGCCGCGTGGCGGGACGGGAGGTCACCACCACCGACGGGCTCACAGGCGAGCTGGCGCGCCGCGGGGCCGATGCCTTCGTCGCGCCCGGCGCGAGCCAGTGCGGCTTCTGCACGCCCGGGATCGTGCTGCGGCTGGCGGCGCTCGAGGGGAGGTCGTCGGCGAGGGGCGTGGACGAAGCCGCGATCCGCGTGGCGCTCGCGGCCCACCTGTGCCGGTGCACCGGGTGGCAGTCGATCGTGGAGGCCGCGGGCGAGGTGCTCGGCGTCCCCGTGGGCCCGTCGGGGGAGGCGGGCCGGCGGCACCGGGCGCCCGGCACGCAACCGGCGCCGCGGCGCGACCCCCTGCTCGCCGCGTGGCGCGCGCAGCTCGAAGGTCCCGCGTACCAGTCCTCGACCGCCGAGACGGTCCTCGGTCGCGCAGGGTTCGCCGACGACACCGCGCCGCGCGGCGCGAGGGCCTTCGTCCCCCGCGCGGACGGGTCGCTCGCCGCCGGGGCCGACCTGACCGCCGCCCGCAGGGCATCGGGGAAGGTGCAGGGGCGCAACTCCCCCGTGCCGCTTCTCCATCCCGTCTCCCTGCCGGAGGGCGACTGGGCGCTCGTGCTGCGCACCACCTGGGTCGAGCCCGCCTATCTCGAGCCCGATGCCTCGTGGTGCGTGCCGGGAGGCAGGCCCGCCACGCCGCTCGCCAACGGGGGGGCGTTCGGCGGCAAGCAGACGACGCCGGTCGGTGCGCTCGCGAGGGAGCTCGCCGACGAGCGCGGGGAGGCGGTGCGGGTGGTGTGGTCGCGCGAGGACGTCGTCCGTCACGGCCCGAAGCGTCCTCCCGTCGCGCTCGGCCTGCGCGCCGACGGCTCCGGGGTGTTGCGGGTGGCGACGTCGCCGGGCTCGCCCGGTCTCGAGGCGTACGCCGCCGCGGTGCGTGGCGTCGCGCCGAGGGTGGAGGTGGAGCCGGTGGAGGTCGCGGGACCGCCCGTCTCGGGCGCGCTGCGCGGCGCGGGATGGGCGGAGGCCCTGGTCGCGACGCAGGTGCTCGGCGTGCTCGCCGCCGGCCGCGCGGTGCCCGGTGCTCCCGTCGAGCTCTCCGCGCCCGGTGGCGGCCGGGCGCGGGTGGCGGTGACCCCCGACGGGCCCGTGCTCGTGGAGGTGTGGGCGGGAGAGGTCCTCGACGAGGTGGTGCTCCGCTCCTACTGCCTGGGCGCGGTCCACCAGGCGCTCGGATGGGTGAGGAGCGAGGGGATCGCCGTCGACGCCGGCGGCGAGGTGCAGGACCTCACCGTCCGCTCGTACGGCGTGCTGCTCGCGCGCGACACTCCGTGGGTGGACGTCACCTTGCACCCAGAGGACCGATGGCCGGTGAACGGCGCCGACGCCGTGTTCGCCGCGACCGCCGCGGCCGCGTGGATCACCGACGGGCTCGTACCCGCGTGGCCCACGCGGCGCGCGCAACGGGGCGCGTCGTGAGCGGGAAGCCCGTCGGCCCCTACACCCCGGTGCAGCGGGTCGGCGACTGGGTGGTGACCTCCGGCCAGGTCGGCGCCGTCCCCGGCGCCGACGGCAGGCCGCAGCTCGTCGAGGGGGGGACCGGCGCCCAGCTGCGCCAGGCGCTGGCCAACGTGGAGACCCTCCTGTCGAACGAGGGCGCGACGCTCGCCGACGTCGTGAAGACGACGGTCTTCCTCGCCGACATGTCGGACTACGGGGAGCTGAACGAGATCTGGATCGAGACCTGGCCAGAGCCGCGGCCCACCCGCTCCGCGATCGGGGTCGCCGCGCTTCCCCTCGGCGCGCGGGTCGAGGTCGAGGCCTGGGCGTACAAGCCGCGGGGCTGAGCGCGCCCGAGCACCCTTCGAGGGCGCTCTACAGGTAGCCGCCAGTCGGTGGCGGCTGGCGCGGCGGCTGCGGCGCGCCGAAGGCGGTGCGACCGCCGTAGCGCTGCTGGAGGAGCGGCCCCATCTCGTCGGCTCGGCGCACGACGGACTGGATCGCTGCCGCCAGTTGCGAGTCGGCGAGCGGACGCCCCACGACGTCGGAGAAGAGGACGACGGTCCCGTTCTCCCAGACCGCCTTCACCCAGTTCGTGTGGCGGTTGATCTCGTTGACGGTCTCTTCTATGTCGGCAGGCTCCCCGAACGCCCACAGGATCGGAGAGAAGACCCGGACGATCGGCGTGTCGGAGAAGACCCGCACGTACGTGAGGCTCGCGTCGGTCCGGATCGGGATGTTGCCGTCCTCGTCGACGGCGACCTCGTCGGCGCCGAGGACGACGCGCACGACCTCTTTGACCTGCGCGCGGAGCTGCTCGACGCCGAAAGGCTCCTCGCGCGCGCCGTGACCGAGGGCGAGCAGCTGGGAGAGGACGACGGCGCGCAACGTGGGGGCGTTCCGACACGTGCGGAGGTAGGCCACCTCCGCCCTGGCGCTGCTGCCCCCGATCGACGTGGCGCCGAGCTCCCGCGCACGCAGCGCAGACACCACCGCCCGCCGGACGGCGGGGTCCTTTGCGAGCCAACGGTCGCGTAGCGCCGGCCACGCCTCCTTGACGAAGCCTTCGTTGGGCTCGGGACCGAACCGCGCCGCGAGGGCCCCTGCGACGTCGTCGCCTGAAAGTTCGAAGTCGTGCCTCAGCTGCTCGAGCAGCTCGGCCGGCAGCGCCGACCATTCGAAGCGAGTCGTCGTCGCCACCTCGGGCCCCTTCGCCCTCCCCCCGGGCGCCGTGCCCGGAGGGCTCATTGTGCCAGTGGGCCGGCTCCGGGGGACCACGCCGTCTGGCCGAACCGGTAGCCGACGGAGCGTACCGTCTGGATCAGGTGCGCGTGCTCCTCGCCGAGCTTCGCCCGGAGCCGGCGCACGTGGACGTCGACCGTGCGGGCGCCTCCGTAGTACTCGTAGCCCCAGACGCGGTTCAACAGCGTCTCGCGGGTGAAGACCTTGCCGGGATTGCCGGCGAGGAAGCGCAACAGCTCGTACTCCATGTAGGTGAGGTCGAGGACCCGGCCGGCCACTGCCGCCTGGTACGTCTCGAGGTTCAACACCAAGGGGCCGTGCTCGATGACCTCGGGAGTCGCCGCCCGGCCCGCGCGGAACAAGAGGTGCTCGACGCGCACGGCGATCTCGGCGGCCCGGGCCGGCATCACGCAGAAGTCGTCGAAGAGGTCTTCGCCGAGCTGCAGCTCGCGGAGCTGATCGTCGGCGATGAGCAGCAGGAGCGGGCTCACCGCCTCGTCGCGGCGGCGGAGGTGGCGACAGAAGGCGAGCGCCCGCAGGAGGTCGTCCGTCGCGCTGACCACTGCGCCCGCCCACCCGTCCTTCGTGGCGGTCTGCTCGAGGGCGTCCGCCACGTCGGGTCCCGGCGCCGCACGGAAGTCCAGCCCGGCCTCTCGGAGCGCCGCGCCCACCACGGGCGGGACCGGCTCAGGGAAGCAGACGATCGGGTCCACGGTCCCCAGTCTTGCCGTCCCGGGCCCGCGCCTCGCTCCGAGGGTCCGTTCCTACGGGACGGCTCTTCGTGGAGTCGCTCCTCATGAGGGCGATCTCACAAGGTCGGCAGGTACCGCTCGAGCTCGAACTGGGTGACCGCGACGTTGTAGTCGCGCCATTCGGCCCGCTTGTTGCGGATGAACCACTCGAAGACGTGCTCGCCGAGCGTGTCCACGAGGAGCTTGGACTCCGCCATCTCGTCCACTGCCTCTTTCAGCGAGCTCGGGAGCGGCCGGATCCCGAGGGCCCGCAGCTCCCGCTCCGAGAGGTCGAAGAGGTTGGCGTCCGCCTCGGGAGGGAGGTCGTAGCGCTGCTCGATCCCCTGAAGCCCGGCCGCGAGGATGACGGCGAACGCGAGGTAGGGGTTGCACGCGGAGTCCGGGGCGCGGTACTCGACCCGGGTGGCTTCCTCCTTGCCGCGCTTCACGACCGGCACGCGGACGAGCGCCGACCTGTTGTTGCGCGCCCAGCCGATGTGCACCGGCGCCTCGTAGCCGCTCACCAGCCGCTTGTACGAGTTGACCCACTGGTTGGTGACCGCGGTGATCTCGCGGGCGTGGTGGAGGATGCCCGCGATGAACCGCTTCGCCGTCTCCGAGAGGCCGTACGCGTCCGAAGGGTCGGCGAACGCGTTGTGCTCGCCCTTCCACAAGGAGACGTGGGTGTGCATGCCCGAGCCCTGCACGCCGGTCATCGGCTTGGGCATGAAGCTCGCGAGCACCCCCTCGTGACGCGCGGTCTCCTTCACGACGTGACGCACGGTCATCACCGTGTCGGCCATGGTCAGCGCGTCCGTGTAGCGGAGGTCGATCTCGTGCTGGGACGGGGCGTCCTCGTGCTGCGCGTGCTCGACCGGGATGCCCATCTCCTCGAGGCGCAGGACGGTGCGGCGGCGGACCTCGCTCGAGCGGTCGTCGACAGACAGGTCGAAGTACGACCCCGCGTCGAGCGGTTTCGGACCGGCTGCCGCGTCCGAGCCGTCGAAGTAGAAGAACTCTACCTCGGGCGCGACGAAGAACGTGTAGCCGGCATCCCGGGCACGCTCGAGCGTGCGGCGGAGCGCGTGGCGGGGGCAGCCCTCGAACGGCGTGCCATCGAGGTTGAAGATGTCGCAGTAGACGGCCGCCACCGTCTCGTCGCGCCCGTGCCACGGCAGGAGCTGGAAGGTCTTCGGGTCGGGACGCGCGAGCACGTCCGCCTCCTGGACACGCGAGAAGCCGTCGATCGCCGAGCCGTCGAAGGTCATCCCCTCGGCGAGCGCGTTCTCGAGCTCGACGGGGGTGATGTTGAAGGCCTTCGACGTGCCGAGCACGTCGGTGAACCACAGCTGGACGAAGCGGATCCCGCGCTCTTCGACCGTCCGGAGGACGTAGTCGCGCTGGCTCTGCACGTGACCTCCCTGTGTCATTTAGCGCTTGTGTCTTAGCGCTTGTGTCCTAGCGCTTGTCGCCCTCGGCGGCTCCGCACACCGTCTCGATGAGGAGGCGGCTCACCACGTAAGGGTCCATGTTCGCGTTCGGCCGCCGGTCCTCGATGTAGCCGCTACGGTCCTTGGCCACCTGCCAGGGGATCCGGACCGACGCGCCTCGGTCGGAGACTCCGTAGCTGAACTTCGAGTAGTGCTGCGTCTCGTGGTGGCCGGTGAGGCGCATCTCGATCCCGAAGCCGTAGTTCTCGACGTGCTCGTCGACGTTCTTCCCGATCGCTTCGCAGGCGGCGATGATGGCGTCCCAGCCGTCCTTCGCGCGCATCTCTTTCGTCGAGAAGTTCGTGTGGCACCCCGCGCCGTTCCAGTCCCCGAGGATCGGCTTGGGCTCGAGCGTCGCCCACACGCCGAAGTCCTCGGCGACCCGGAAGAGCAGCCAGCGCGCCGTCCACAGCTGGTCGGCGCACTCGGGCGCCGGGAGGATCCCGATCTGGAACTCCCACTGGCCCATCATCACTTCGGCGTTCGTGCCCTCGATGGCGAGGCCCGCCCGGAGCAACGCCGCCGTGTGACGCTCGACGATCTCGCGACCGGGCATCTTGTCTCCGCCCACGCCGCAGTAGTACGGACCTTGCGGTGCGGGAAACCCTGTCGCCGGCCAACCGAGCGGCCGGCCGTTGTGCAGGAACGTGTACTCCTGCTCGAAGCCGAACCACGGTTCGTGCGACGCGTACCGCTCGGACGTCGCGACGCATGCGCTCCGCTTGTTCGTGGGGTGGGGCTCCATGTCGACGTTCAGCACCTCGCACATCACGAGGACGTTGTCCTCGCCACGCAGCGGGTCGGCGCAGACGAAGACCGGACTCAGGACACAGTCCGAGTTGTCCCCAGTCGCCTGGTTCGTGCTGGAGCCGTCGAAGCCCCAGATCCCCGGCTTCTTGCCGGTGGCGACGATCTTGGTCTTGCTCCGTACGAGGGGCGACGGCTCGGTCCCGTCGATCCAGATGTACTCGGCCTGGTAGCCCACTTTCGGTACCTCCCTCTCGCAGTGCTCCGCTTCTCGGCCCATCGGTGGCACGGCAAGCCGACTCGCCCGCACTCCCGGCGTCATTAGAGCAGCGCCTCGTGGCGCGCCGGTGTCCTGCGTGTGAACAGCGTGTGAAATCCTCGCTCTGCCGGCCCCGCCGGTCGGATGCCGTCCGCGGTACTGTGCCGCCCGTGTCCGAACGGACCACGGCCGCACAGGCCGGGCGAGACGCCCTCCTCGCCGACGCCGCCGCGCGGGCCAGGCGCTACGTCGAGGGCGCGGACCACCGGCCGGTAGGACCGGCTCCCGCAGCGGTCGACGCGCTCGAGCGGTTCGACCTCCCCCTTCCCGATCGCGGCATGGACGCCAGCGAGGTCCTCGCGCTGCTCGACGAAGTCGGCTCACCTGCCACGATGGGGAGCACGAGCCCCCGCTACTTCGGGTTCGTCTGCGGGGGCGTGCTCCCCGTCGCGCTCGCCGCCTCCTGGCTCCTGGCCGCCTGGGACCAAAACGCGGGCCTCACGGCCCTCTCGCCGGCCGGCGCCTACTTCGACGGGATCGCGGTGCGCTGGGTGTGCGCAGCGCTCGGGCTGCCTGAAGGGACCTCCGGCGGCTTCACCACCGGAGCGACCATGGCGAACGCCGCCTGCCTTGCCGCGGCGCGCGACCGGGTGCTCACCGACGCCGGCTGGGACGCGCCACGGTTGGGCCTCGTCGGCGCGCCGCCCGTCGAGGTGATCGTGGGAGACGAGGTGCACACCGCAGCCCTGAAGGCGCTCGGCCTCGTCGGGCTCGGCAGGGACCGGGCGCGGCGCCTGCCCGTCGATTCGCAGGGGAGGATCCGCGCCGACGGCCTTCCCGAGCTGACGTCGCCGTCGATCGTCTGCCTGCAAGCGGGGAACGTGAACAGTGGCGCCAGCGACCCCTTCGAGTCGCTCGTCGAGTGGGCACACGCCGCAGGCGCGTGGGTCCACGTCGACGGTGCCTTCGGGCTGTGGGCGGCAGTTTCCCCCGACGTCGCCGGTCAGGTCGCCGGCGTCGAACTGGCCGACTCCTGGGCGACCGACGCGCACAAGTGGCTGAACACGACCTACGACTGCGGGATCGCGCTCGTGCGCGAGCCGGGTTCGCTCGTCGCCGCGCTGCGGTCCGAGGCGTCGTACCTGCCGATGGGCGAGGGCAGGGAGCCGGCGCTGTTCACGCCGCAGTCCTCCCAGCGCGCCCGCGGCGCGGAGGTGTGGGCCGCGCTCGCAGCGCTCGGGCGGGACGGCCTCGCGGAGCTGGTCTCCAGGCTGTGCCGGCTCGCGAGGAGGTTCGCCTCGGGAATGCAGGACGGCGGGCTCGAGGTGCTGAACGACGTGGTGCTGAACCAGGTGGTCGTGGCGCTCGACGAAGGCCGTCAGGCCCCGGCCTTCACCGACGCCGTCGTCGCCGAGGTCCAGCGCGACGGGACGTGCTGGTGCGGGCCGACGACGTGGCACGGGCGCAGAGCGATGCGCGTGAGCGTGTGCAACTGGGCGACCCAGGACGAGGACGTCGACCGCTCCGTCGCCGCCGTGCTCGGGGCACGGGAGAGGCTGAAGGCCGCCCGGCCGTAGTCTGAGCCCATGACGGTCCGCGTCGCCATGGCGCAGCTCGACATGGTCGTCGGCGATCTCGAGGGCAACGTCGCAAGGATCCTCCGGGCGCTCGGACGCGCCGAGACACAGGGCGCGCAGCTCTGCGTCTTCCCCGAGCTCGCCGTCACGGGCTATCCGCCCGAGGACCTTCTCTTGAAAGCGGGCTTCGTCGCCGACAACGAAACGGCGCTCGGTGAGGTCGCGCGTGCGACCGGCGGCTGCGCGGCGGTCGTCGGCTTCGTCGAGCGGCTCCCCGGGACGGCGGGCCAGGCCGGCGAGGAGCACACGGGCGCGGAGTCGAGAGCGAACGCATGGGCACTTCGTCGCCCGCACCTCGCCAACTCGGCGGCCGTCTGCGCCGGCGGGCGGGTCGTCGGCGTCTATCGCAAGCAGCTCCTCCCGAACTACAGCGTCTTCGACGAGCAGCGGTGGTTCACGCCGGGCGACGAGCCGCCGGTCCTGTACCGGGTGGGCGGCGAGGGCGGCGCCCTCGCCGGGTTGTCGATCTGCGAGGACGTGTGGGCGGACCGTGGCCCGGTCGCCGCCCTCGGTGCCGGCGGTGCGCAAGTGGTCGTCAACGTCAACGCATCCCCCTACTCGCGTGGCCGCCGGGCAGAGCGGCTCGCGATGCTCGCCGAGCGGGCGAGGGAAGCCGACGCGGCGATCGTCTACGTCAACCTCGTCGGGGGCCAGGACGAGCTCGTCTTCGACGGCGCGAGCCTCGTGGTCGCGGCGGACGGCACGCTCGTCGCGAGCGGCGCGCAGTTCGAGGAGGACCTGGTCGTCGTGGATGTGCCCGTGCCGGACCGGCAGGCGCCCACGGCACCGGTCGTGGAGGTGCCCGGTGGCGGGTCCCGCCCGCCCGGGAGCGCCCCGGCCCCCCTTCCCCTCCTGCTCCCCGCACCCCTCGACCCGGTCGCCGAGGTGTACGCGGCCCTCGTGCTCGGCACCCGGGACTACCTCGCAAAGAACGGCTTCGCGAGCGCCGTCATCGGCCTCTCGGGTGGGATCGACTCCTCCCTCGTCGCCGCCGTGGCGACCGACGCCATCGGCGCCGCGCACGTCCACGGCGTGGCGATGCCGTCGCGTTACTCGAGCGAGGGGTCGGTGACCGACGCGCGCCTCCTCGCCGAGCGGCTGGGCATCGACCTTCGGGTCGTCCCGATCGACGCGGCGCACACCTGCGTGGCGTCGGCCCTCGAGACCGCCCTCGGGTCCCCCCCCTTGGGCCTCACCGACGAGAACCTCCAATCACGCCTGCGCGGGGTGATCCTCATGGGGATCTCGAACGCCACCGGCTGGATCGTCCTCACCACCGGCAACAAGAGCGAGATGGCGACCGGCTACTCGACCCTCTACGGCGACTCGGCGGGCGGTTTCGCGGTGATCAAGGACGTCCCGAAGACCCTCGTGTACGAGCTCTGCAGGCACCGCAACGAGCGGGCCGCGGCCGAGGGGAAGCCTGAGCCGATCCCGCGCTCGGTCCTCGACAAGCCGCCGTCCGCCGAGCTGCGCCCGACACAGCGTGACGACCAGTCGCTCCCTCCCTACGAGCTGCTCGACCCGGTCCTCGAGGCGTACGTGGAGCGCGACCGGACTGCCGCCGACCTCGTCGCGGACGGGTTCGACCCCGACCTCGTCGATCGGGTCGTCCGGCTCGTGGACGGCGCCGAGTACAAGCGTCGCCAGATGGCGCCCGGCGTCCGCATCACCAACAAGGCCTTCGGCAGGGACCGGCGCATGCCGATCGTGAACGCGTACCGTCCCAAGGCGAAGACCGCCGCGGGCAGCTGATGGCCGAGAGTGCGCACACCGGCACCGGCGGCGCGGACCTCGCCGCGGCGGGCCAGCCAGGGGGGGCGGAGGAGGACGGGGCCCTCACCCTCGGGGAGGCGGCGGTGCGTCACGGGGCTTACCGGTGGGTGGAGCAGCGCCTCTTCGAGCTCACCGGGGCCTGGGCCGCAGCCCCTGGTCTTCCGGATGCCGCGCGGATCTTCTGCTTCGAGGCGAGCGCGCAGCATGCCTGGCACGCGGAGCTGTGGGAAGCCCGCCTGCCCGTGCTCGCGGGTGCAGATCCGGCGCGCTGGACGAAGCCCGTCGGCCGGACCGCGGCGCCGTTGCTCGCGAGTCTCGAGCCTGGCGCGTGGGGGGGCGACGAGGAGGCAGCCGGGCGGCGGTTCCTCGTCGGGCTCGCCCGGGTGGTCCTCCCCCTCCTCCTGGTCTCGTACCGCCGGTTCGGCGAGCGGCTCGTGGCCGTGGCCGACGGTCCGGCGGCGCGGGCCCTCACCCTCGTCGTGCGGGACACCGACGAGGAGCTGGCGGCGGCGGGCGCCGCTGCCGACGGCCTGGTCGGCACACCCGCGGGCGCCCAGACGGCGGCGGCCTGGACCAGGGAGCTGGGCGGCCAGGCGTTCCCGGGTGGCGGGACGGGGGAGCTTTTTCCCTGGTCAGAAGCGGAGTTCGCCCGGGAAGCGCACAAAGACGGGCAGTGACACTTGACCCCCCCTGTAAAATCATCACACCGGCTGCTTGCGCCCGCGCAAGGGCACGGTCCATGCAAGGCCCGGAGCGGGGTGCAGGTACCCGGCCGGCGCCGAACGTACTACACGGGAAGGCTCGGGACGGGTTTTGGCGAAGGAACGCATCGAACGCGACGACGAGGACCTCGTACGTCTGTACCTGACCGACATCGGTCAGTATCCTCTGCTGACCAAGGACGACGAAGTACGTCTGGCGCAGGCGATCGAAGCAGGTCGCGAGGCCGAAGAGGAGCTCCGCAAGGCCCCCAAGGCGCTCGCGGCGACCAAGAAGCGGGAACTTCGCCGTGTCTTCAACGCCGGTGAGCGGGCGCAGCAGACCTTCGTCCAGTCGAACCTCCGGCTGGTCGTCTCGATCGCCAAGAAGTACCAGGCGTCGGGACTGCCGCTCCTCGACCTGATCCAGGAGGGCAACCTCGGCCTCATGCACGCAGTCGAGAAGTTCGACTGGCGGAAGGGCTTCAAGTTCTCGACCTACGCGACCTGGTGGATCCGCCAGGCGATCACGCGGGGGATCGCCAACACCGGCCGGACGATCCGGCTCCCGGTGCACGCCGGCGACACGCTCGCCCGTGTCCAGAAGGCCCAGGCTCGTCTCGAGCTCAAGCTCGGCCGTCCCGCCACGCTCGCCGAGCTCGGGGTGGAAGTCGAGATGCCCGAGGACAAGCTGGTCGAGGCGCTGCGGTTCCGCGCGGAGCCGCTGTCGTTGTCCGAGCCGCTGCGTGAGGACGGAGACGCAGAGCTCGGCGACGTCGTCGAGGACCGCTCCGCGGAGTCCCCCTTCGAGGTGGCCGCCGTCTCGCTCCTGCCCGAGGAGATCGGCCGTCTCCTCTCACCCCTCGACGAGCGCGAGCGCGAGATCCTCCGGCTGCGTTTCGGGCTCGACCGCGGGGAGCCGCGGACGCTCGAGGAGGTCGGGGAGCACTTCAACTTGACGCGGGAGCGGATCCGCCAGATCGAGGCGCGGGCGATGTCGAAGCTCCGTCACCCGTCGTCGGACACGGGCGCCCGGGACCTCCTCACGGTCTAGACGGCTACGATCCAAGAGATGAAGAAGCTCCTCTTCCTTGCCATCCTCGTCGCCGTCGGCGTCGTCGCAGCCCGCCGTCTGCGGGCGGCCTGACCGGACGGATCTCTCGGGTCCTCAGAGCGCGTGGCGTGCGGCGGCACGCCGGGGTCGCTTGCTTCGCCACCACAGGGCGGCGCCCCCGGCCATGAGCGCGACGCCGGTCGTGAGGACCGGTGTGCGCACCGTCATCCGGTTGCGCAAGCGCACGGGTTTGGTGAACTGACGCATCTCCCAACCGTGCTCGCGCGCGTACTTGGCGAGGGCGCGGTCGGGGTTGACCGCGACCGGGTGCCCGACGGCCTCGAGCATGGGCAGGTCAGTTGCCGAGTCCGAGTAGGCCGAGGACCGGGAAAGGTCGAGGCCCGAGCGGTCGGCGAGCGCTCGGACCGCCTCTGCCTTTCCTTCTCCTGACGCGTAGAACGCCATCTTTCCCGTGTAGCGGCCGTCGTCGTCGACCTCGCCGACCGACGCGATCGCGCCGTCGGCACCGAGGAGCTCCGCGAGCGGCACGACGATCTCCTCGGGCGACGCCGACACGAGGAACACACGATCACCGTCGCGGTGGTGGGCTTCCATGAGCTCGAGGGCCTCGTTGTAGATCAGGGGCTCGACGGTCTCGAGAAGGGTCTCGCGCACGATCTCGCGGACCCGTTCGCGTGGCCATCCCTTCGTGAGCGCGAGCATCGACTCGCGGATCCGGGTGAGCCGGCCCTCGTCGGCGCCGAGGTGGAGATAGATCAGCTGACCGATCAGGGCTCGCACCACGACCCGCCGGTTGACGAGACCGCCGCGACGGAACGACCGGCCGAAGGCAGGGATCGACCCCTTGGCGATGACCGTCTTGTCGAGGTCGAAGAACGCCGCGTTCACATCTCAATCGTAGGTTGTGCCGCCCAGCAATCGACGCACGCTCGCTTTGCGGCGAGGGCTTGCGCCGCAGAGAAGTCGCCCTCCGGTGAGCTCTTTTGTCTCAGCCACCGACGAAGAGCGCGTGGACTGTCTGTTCGACGTCACCGGTGACGAGGACGAGGACCTCATCACCGGACTGCAGGATCGTGTCTCCTCGCGGCACGACGAGACGGTCCCTGCGCACGACCGCGACGACGGCGGCGTCGCGCGGCACTTCGAGGTCGGCGATCGCCGAGTCCACTGCCGGGGAATCCTCGGCGAGCGTCACCTCGACCAGGTGTGCACTGCCACCCTGGAACTGCAGGAGTCGCACCAAGGACCCCACCGACACCGCCTCTTCGACGAGCGCGGTGAGGAGCTGCGGCGTCGACACGTAGACGTCGACTCCCCAGCTCTCGTTGAAGAGCCACTGGTTCTTCGAGTTGTTCACCCGGGCGACGACTCTCGGCACGGCGAACTCCTGCTTCGCGAGGAGCGAGATGACGAGGTTGTCCTCGTCGTCACCGGTCGCCGCCACCACCACGTCGACGGAGGCGAACCCGGCGGTGTCGAGCGAGCTCACCTCGCACGCGTCGGCGGCGATCCAGCGCACTCCGGGCACCTCGTCTCGGCGCTGCTCGGCCAGCTGGGGGTCCTGCTCGAGCACGAGCACCTCATGGCCGTTCGCCTGCAGGTCCCGGGCGATCGCCGTTCCCACGCTCCCGGCTCCCGCGATCGCGACCCTCATCGGCGCGCCCGGCCGTGGCTGTCCGTGGCCCCCGGACCGCCGGGGCCGGCCCCGCAGCGCCGGTCGAGGTCCTCGAGGGCGTCGTCGGCGACCGCGAAGTAGAGGAGGTCCCCTTCCTGGCCGATCAGATCGTCGGCGTGGAGCCGCGGCACCCCCGCCCTCGTGACCGACACGAGAGAGATCGCCCCAGGGACGTCGATGTCGCCGAGCCGGCGTCCCGCCCACATCTCGGGGAGCTCGCGCTCGACGAGCCGGATCTTTCCCGCCGGGTCCGACCACTCCGTCGCCGTCTGATCGCGGAGCAGCCGCCGGCGGACCTGGTCGATCGTCCAGGTCACCGTGGCCACCGTCGGGATCCCGAGGCGTTGGTAGATCTCGGCGCGCCGCGGGTCGTAGATGCGCGCCACGACGTGGGCGATGCCGTAGGTCTCGCGGGCGATCCGGACGGTGAGGATGTTGCTGTTGTCGCCGCTCGTGACCGCCGCCAGCGCGTCCGCCCGGTCGGCGCCTGCCTCGTCGAGGTGGTCCCGGTCGAACCCGGACCCGAGCACGCGCTGACCGGTCCAGTCCTCGGCGAGGCGCCGGAAGGCGCGCGGGTTCCGGTCGATGATCGCGACGGTGTGCCCCTCGCCGGTCAACGAGATCGCCAGGCCCGAGCCGACCCTGCCGCAGCCCACCACCACGACGTGCATCCGGAAAGTGCTACACGGCTCATCGTCCCGTGTAAAGCGAGCAGCGCCGGTGCGTCCTTCGGTGACCTGGCCACGGTGTCGTCCGCGAGATCGCCCCCCGATCTGCGGCGATCGCCGAGACGGGCGCCCGTAGCTTCGCTCTACGCTTGCAACGATGCCCGACCCCGTCGACAGGCGTGACGCTGGTTCCGCTGAGACCGGAGCAAGCGCCAGGTCGGGAACGGCGGAAGGCCATTCGACGGAGGCGGGGCGTGCGCCCGGCGACCGGCTCGACGTCACATCGAGCGCAATCGTCATCGGCCCGCCGCCATCGCCGCCGTCGATGACACGCCCCTCGGCCATCCCCGTCGACTCAGCGGCCGCGTACCCCGAGCCGCTCCGCTACCGCTTGAAGAACAGGCTGCTCGGGCCGCCGCTCGTGAACGAGAGGCTGCGGCAGGAGCGCCTCGGCCGTCCCACCGCCCTCGGCGTCCTCGCCCCGGATTGCATCTCGTCCTCGGCGTACGGGACCGAGGAGATGCTGACCCAGCTCGTGCCGTACGTCGGGCTCGCCGCGTTCACCCTCGTGGTGCCGATCACCCTGGCGATCCTCGGCGTCCTCTTCTTCGTCACGCTGTCGTACCTCGATGTCATCCGGCTGTACACGAAGGCCGGTGGTTCCTACGTGGTCGCCCGGGACAACTTCGGCCCGAAGGTCGCCCAGATCGCTGCCGTCGCGCTGCTCATCGACTACACGGTCACCGTTGCCGTCCAGACGTCGGCCGGCACGGCTGCCCTCACGAGCGCCGTGCCCTCACTCATTCCCTGGACCGTCCCGATCACCGTCGGCGTCGTGCTCGTCCTGCTCTACGGAAACCTTCGAGGCATCCGGGAGGCGGGGAAGTACTTCGCCTTCCCGACCTACTTCTTCGTGATCAGCCTCGCTGCCGTGATCGTGACTGGATACATCAAGGCGGCCCTCGGTGACCTCCACGCGCAGAGGATCCCGGCGCACCATCTCATCTACGGCCACGCCTTCGGCACCTCTGGAAGAGGGCTCTTGATGGGCCTCGCGTTCATCTCGCTCCTTCGCTCCTTCGCCAACGGAGGCTCGTCGCTCACCGGGCTCGAGGCCATCTCGAACAGTGTCAGCGCATTCCGGCAGCCGGAATCCCGGAACGCCCGCGCGACCCTCGTCGTGATGAGCTCCGTCCTCGGCTTCCTCGTCCTCGGGGTCACGATGCTCGCGCGCTGGACCCACGCGGTGCCCTACGCCGCGGGCTCACCCACGGTCCTGTCCCAGGAAGTCGTCGCCGTTGCTGGCCATGGAGTCGTCTTCTACGCCGTGCAGATCGCGACCCTGCTGATCCTTTATACGGGAGGGAACACCAGCTTCAACGGCTTCCCGTACCTCGCGAGCTTCGTTGCGGGCGACAAGTTCCTGCCGCGGCAGCTCACTCGGCGCGGCCACAGGCTCGCCTTCTCGAGCGGCATCATCGTGCTGACGATCGTGTCGCTCACGTTGATCCTGGCGTTCCGGGCCAGTGTCGACTCGCTCGTCGCGCTCTACGCGATCGGCGTGTTCACCGGATTCACCATGGCCGGGTCGGGAATGGTGAAGCACCACCTGACGCAGCGCGCGAGTCATTGGCGACGGAAGGTGGTGGTGAACGGCTTTGCCGCCGGGCTGTCAGCGACCGTCGTCCTGATCTTCGCGTTCGCGAAGTTCCTCGAGGGCGCGTGGGTCGTCGTCCTGGTCGGTCCCCTCATGTATTGGGGGCTCATCCGAACGCACAGGCAGTACCTTCGCGAAGACGAGGAGCTAGAGGTGACGGCGGTGGAGGCGACGGAGGCCCCTGTGCTCCGCCGCCACGTCGTCATCGTGCTTGTCGACAACCTCGACATGGCAACGGCGCGGGCCATTCAGTACGCCCGCACCCTCGCGCCCGACGAGCTGCGCGCCGTGCACTTCGACCTCGACAGCCGTGCGACCCGGAGGCTCGAGGGAGAATGGGGCCGTCTCGGTCTGTCGAGGCTGCCCCTCGACGTGGTCGAAGTCCCGGACCGCCGGCTCGGCCGCGCGGCTCTCGAATTGGTTGCCGAGGCGGTCGCCGACGGCGACACCGAGTGCACGCTGCTCCTCCCACGGCGGGGTTTCGAGTGGGGTTGGCAGCGCCTGCTCCACGACCGGACCGCCGACAAGATCGCCGGGTTCGTGAGCCAGGTCCCGCACGTCAGCGCGACCATCGTCCCCTACAACCTTCGGAGCTTGGTCACCCACGGCCCGTCCTACGTCGGCATCGCCCAGCGCATGGCGGCCGAGGCGGTCGCACGGGCGGCGAGCCGCAGGGGGGCGGCCGGCCGGGGGGGAGTCGCAGGGTCGACAGCCGGAGCCTTGCGAACCGCCGGCGACGACACCGAAAAGAGGGCGTCCGAGAGACGGGGGGCCGACAGACGGGGGCCCGACAGACAGGGGGGCGACAGGGAGAGGGACAGACAGGACAAGAAGGAGCGCTCCCGTATCGGGCAGCTGACCCAGGAGGATCTGGCGCTCGCGCGGCGTGCAGCCGACAGCCGTCCCATCGGGGAGGTGGAGTGGCGCCAGCGGGTCCGGGTCGCGGGGCGCGTGAAGTCCGTGCGGGTCCAGCCAAGAGCCGGCACCTCCAACCTCGAGGCGACGCTCGCCGACCGGACGGGAGGCATCCTCCTCGTCTTCCAGGGCCGCCCGCGGATCCCGGGCATCGAGCCCGGGGCGCGACTCGTCGCCGAGGGGATGGTCGGCGCCTGGGGGAGAAGGCTCGCCATCTTGAACCCCGACTACGAGCTGGTGGGCGAGCGCGAGGACGACGGCGGCCTCGGGGCGCCGGAGGCGGAGTGAGCGACGTGGCGGACACTGCGCGCCGCCCGCACGGGAGGTTCTTGCCGGTCCGCCGCGCGGTGGCTATCGTGCCCTGCGCCCTGGGCGACCGCGCCTCAGGCGACGTTCTCCCGTACCGCTCCGTCGGCGGTGTCCTTCATGCCGGCCCGGGCGGACGACCACGACCCGACCGACCGCGACGTAGGAAAGGACAGCGAGGATGGTGCACCCCGTCGTAGCGGAGGGCAGCTACCAGGCCTTCCACTTGGGCTCTGCCGACACGATCTGGCTGGTCCTGGCGTTCGCCGCGGGCTTGATCGGCATCGGCACCGGGGTGGTACTGATGCGGGGGGTCCTCGCGGCCGACACGGGGACCGACAAGATGCGCCAGATCGCGCACGCCATCCAGGAGGGCGCCGAGGCCTTCCTGCGCCGGCAGTTCCGCACCATCGTCATCATCGTCATCCCGCTCGCGGTCCTGATCTTCTTCACCGCGACGAAGGTGACCCGGCCAGACGGGTCCGTGGCGCTCACCTTCGGAGAGGCCGGTATCTACCGGGTCCTCTGCTTCCTCTTCGGCGCGGCGTTCTCGGGCCTCACGGGCTTCATCGGGATGAGCATGGCGGTCCGCGGCAACGTCCGCACCGCCGCTGCCGCCGCCAGAGGCGGACGGATGGCGGGTGCCCTCCAGGTGGCCTTCCGCACGGGCGCCATCACCGGGATGCTGTGCGTCGGGCTCGGGCTGCTCGGCGCGACCTCGATCGTCCTCATCTTCCAGAACACCGCCACCGCGGTGCTCATCGGGTTCGCCTTCGGCGCCTCGCTCCTCGCGCTCTTCATGCGTGTGGGCGGCGGCATCTTCACCAAGGCGGCTGACGTCGGCGCGGACCTCGTCGGCAAGGTCGAAGCGGGGATTCCCGAGGACGACCCCCGCAATGCGGCCACGATCGCGGACAACGTGGGCGACAACGTCGGTGACTGCGCCGGCATGGCTGCCGACCTGTTCGAGTCCTACGAGATCACCATCATCTCGTCGCTGATCCTCGGGTACTCCGCCTTCCACACCCTCGCCGGTCATTCCGCCGATCCGACGCCTGCGGTCATCTTCCCGCTCATCGTGCCGGCTATGGGGATCGTGGCGTCGGTGATCGGCGTCTACGCGGTGCGCGCCCGGACGAACGACCGCAACGCGATGGCCCCCATCAACAGGGGTTTCTGGTTGGCTGCTCTCCTGACGGTCATCGGCGCCTTCTTCGTGGCCGACTTCTACGTGCACGACCTCACGGTCTTCTGGGCGGTCTTCACCGGGGTGTGCCTCGCGCTGGCGCTCAGCCAGATCACCGAGCAGTTCACCTCGACCGAGCGGAGCCCCGTCCGCGAGATCTCGGAGTCGGCGCGCACCGGGCCGGCGACGACCGTCCTGTCGGGCTTCGCGGCGGGGCTCGAGTCGTCGGTCTGGGCCATCCTCGCGATCGCCGTCGCGATCGGCGTCGCGATCGGCCTCGGGCGCGGCAACATCGAGCTGTCGCTCTACCTCGTCGCCCTCATCGGGATCGGGCTGCTCGCCACGACCGGGATGGTCGTCTCCGAGGACAGTTTCGGGCCCGTCTCCGACAACGCCGCGGGCGTCGCGGAGATGTCGGGCGAGTTCTCCGGGGACGCCGAGCGGATCATGGTCAGCCTCGACGCGGTCGGCAACACCACGAAGGCGATCACGAAGGGCGTCGCGATCGGGTCCGCCGTCATCGCTGCGGTCGCGCTCTTCGCAGCGTTCGTCGAGACGGTCGGCACCCAGCTCCATTTGTCGCCGTCGACTCTGTTCAGCAATCCGCTCACCCAGGTCAACGTCTCGAACCCGACGACGTTCATCGGCTTGCTCATCGGCGGCTCGATCGCGTTCCTCTTCTCGTCGCTCGCGATCCGCGCCGTGGGGCGTTCGGCAGGAACGGTGGTGCAGGAGGTGCGCCGCCAGTTCCGCGAGCACCCCGGGATCATGGACTACTCCGAGACCCCCGAGTACGGGCGGGTCATCTCCATCTGCACCGCGGCCGCGCAGCGGGAGCTCGCGACGCCGGCCCTGCTCGCCATCCTGTCCCCCGTGATCGTGGGCTTCGGGATCAACTACCTCGCGCTCGGCGGATTCCTCGCCGCGGCGATCCTCACGGGCCAGCTCATGGCCAACACCCTCTCCAACTCCGGCGGGGCCTGGGACAACGCGAAGAAGTACATCGAAGACGGCCACGAAGGCGGGAAGGGCTCGGAACCCCACAAAGCCGCGGTCATCGGGGACACGGTCGGCGACCCCTTCAAGGACACGGCCGGCCCGGCGCTGAACCCGCTGATCAAGGTGATGAACCTGGTCTCGCTGCTGGTGCTGCCAGCGGTCATCACCCTGCGCCACAACGACGTCCGCTACGCGATCGCAGGGGTCGCCCTCGTGGTGCTGCTCGCCGCCATCGCCTTCTCGAAGCGCAGGGCCCCAGGGATGGACGTGGCGCTTCCGGCGGTGGACGTCGCGACGCCGGCGGTCTCGCCAGGCTCGACCTCGTCCACGGCCCCCACGGCCCCCACGGCCCCCACCGCCCCCGCGGCCTCGAGCTCGACGGTCACCGCGGCGGAGTAGGCGGATCCGGGGCGGGTCCACGCACCGCTCGGGATACCTTGGCAGGGCCCTGGAGGTGCCAGGAGCCTGTCGTGTGGCAGGGAGGTGGTCCGGTGGACCGCGCGCTGGAGGCATGCGCAGCCAATGGCTAAGGCGCTCGTGATCGTCGAGTCGCCGGCAAAGGCGCGCACCATCTCACGGATGCTCGGGCCGGACTTCGTGGTCGAGTCCTCGGTCGGCCACGTGCGGGACCTGCCGCGGGGCGCGGACGAGGTGCCCGCCGCCTTCAAGACCGAGGAGTGGGCGCGCCTCGGCGTGGACGTGGACAACGGCTTCAAGCCGCTCTACGTCGTCTCTCCGGAGAAGAGGTCGGTCGTCGCCACCCTCAAGGCGCGCCTCAAGGACGCGGACGAGCTCTACCTCGCGACCGACGAGGACCGCGAAGGCGAGTCGATCGCCTGGCATCTCACCGAGGTCCTCTCGCCGCGGGTTCCGGTGAAGCGGATGGTCTTCCACGAGATCACGCCTGCCGCGATCCAGCGCGCGGTGCACGAGTGGCGGGAGCTCGACCGGCGGCTCGTCGACGCCCAGGAGGCGCGGCGGATCCTCGACCGGCTCTACGGCTACGAGGTGTCCCCCGTCCTGTGGCGCAAGGTCATGCCCCGCCTGTCCGCGGGACGGGTGCAGAGCGTGGCGACCCGGATGGTCGTCGAGCGGGAACGTGCCCGCATGGGGTTCCGCTCGGCGACCTGGTGGGGCGTCGACGGGATGTTCTCGTCGCCGCGCCCGGCGGGGGACGGCGCCGGGGCGCACGGCGACGCGCGTGAGCCGGCGCAGTTCTCCGCGACCGTCGTCGCGCTCGACGGCACGCCCGTGGCGACCGGGCGCGACTTCGACGAGCACGGCCAGGTCCAAGGCAGCCGCGTCCGCGTGCTCGGGGAGACCGAGGCGCGGGCCTTGGCCGAGGGTCTCACCGGGGCGAACTTCGTCGTCCGCTCCGTCACCGAGCGGCCGTTCCGACGCTCCCCGGCCGCGCCGTTCATCACCTCGACGCTCCAGCAGGAGGCGGGGAGGAAGCTCCGGTTCAGCGCCCAGCGCGCCATGCAGGTCGCGCAGCGCCTCTACGAGCAGGGCTGGATCACGTACATGCGGACCGACTCGACGACGCTGTCGGACGAGGAGCTCGCGGCGGCTCGCGCGCAGGCGACCAGCCTGTACGGCGCGCAGTACGTCCCCCCCGCACCACGGCGTTACGAGCGCCGGGTGAAGAACGCGCAGGAGGCGCACGAGGCGATCCGCCCCGCCGGCGAGGTGTTCCGCACTCCCGACGAGGCGTCGCAGACCCTCCACGGGGACGAGCTGCGCCTGTACGAGCTCGTGTGGAAGCGGACCGTCGCGTCCCAGATGGTGGACGCGACCGGCACGAGCGCGCAGGTCCGCGTCGTGGCCCGGATGCCCGAGGACGCCCCAGCGCTCGCGGGCTCGGAGGCGGAGGCCTCCGCGAGCGGCCGGGTCATCGCCTTCCCCGGCTTCCTGCGGGCCTACGTCGAGGGCGAGGACGACCCGGAGGCGGAGCTCGCGGATCGCGAGGTCGTCCTGCCGAGGCTCGCCGAAGGGGACCGGGTCCGGGCGATCCAGCTCGATCCGGGCTCGCATGCGACCCAGCCCCCGGCGCGCTACACGGAGGCCTCGCTCGTGAAGGCCATGGAGGAGCTCGGGGTGGGCCGCCCGTCCACGTACGCGAGCGTCATCGCGACGATCCTCGATCGCGGCTACGTCTGGAAGAAGGCCAGCGCGCTCGTGCCGAGCTTCACCGCCTTCGCGGTGGTCGGCCTGCTCGAGCGGTACTTCCCCGACCTCGTGGACTACGGCTTCACGGCCGCGATGGAAGACGACCTCGACGAGATCGCGAGCGGCCGGGAGGAAGCACTGCCCTGGCTCACGCGCTTCTACTTCGGTGAGGATCGGGCTCGGGGCGCACGGACCAATGGCGACAGCGCACCCAGCGCACCGCGGGAGGAAGGGGCAGGGACGGAGACGGCCCGCCTCGGCCTGAAGGAAGCGGTCGCCGCCCACCTCGGCGCGATCGACGCGCGCGAGATCAACTCCATCCCGATCGGCTCCGATGCAGAGGGGCGGCAGATCGTCGCGCGCGTAGGACGCTACGGCCCGTACCTCCAGCGGGACGACGACCGAGCGTCGATACCCGAGGACCTCGCGCCGGACGAGCTGACCGTCGAACGGGCGAGCGAGCTCCTCGACGCGCCGTCGAGCGATCGCGTGATCGGCATCGACCCGGCCACCGGCCTCGAGGTCCAGGTGCGGGCCGGACGGTTCGGCCCCTACGTGCAGCTCGGCTCAGCCGGCGAGGGGGACAAACCGCGCACCGCGTCGCTCTTCCAGTCGATGTCGCCTGCGACCGTCACCCTCGAACAGGCGCTGGAGCTGCTGGCGCTGCCGCGTGCGGTCGGCAACGATCCCGAGACCGGCGAAGACATCATCGCGGCGAACGGCCGCTTCGGGCCGTACCTGAAGCGCGGGAGCGACACGCGGAGCCTCCAGAGCGAAGACCAGCTGCTGACGGTCACCTTGGAGGAAGCGCTCGCGCTGTTCGCACAGCCGAAGGCCCGCCGTGGGCGCGGACAGGCGGCCGCCTCGCTCAGAGAGCTCGGAGCCGACCCCGAGACCGGCCTGCCGGTCGTGGTGCGCGAGGGGCGCTTCGGTCCGTACGTGACGGACGGGACCACCAATGCGTCCTTGCGAAAGGGCGACGACCCACTGACGGTCACCGTCGAGCGAGCAGCCGAGCTGCTGGCCGACCGGCGTGCTGCGGGGCCCTCGACCCGTCGCCGCCCCGGCGCGAAGAAGGCGACCGCGAAGAAGGCGACCGCGAAGAAGGCGACCGCGAAGAAGGCGACCGCGAAGAAG
>DAIRCY010000011.1:6763-8477 GCA_036796435.1 Acidimicrobiales bacterium | reverse complement strand
GCAGGCACGAAGAAGACGACGGCGAAGAAGACGACCGCGAAGAAGACGAGCGCCACGGGGGTGCCGGCCGGGAACAGCGCGTCGTCCACCCCCGACGCGGCTTCCGGGTCCGAGAGCGAGTGACCCGGACCGCCGGGCGGCTCGTCGCGCTCGAAGGGGTCGACGGGAGCGGGAAGACCACCCAGGCGCGGATCCTCGCGGAGTCGCTCGGCGCAGTGCTCACCTTCGAACCGGGCGCAACGGAACTGGGCCGGGCACTGCGGCGCCTCGTGCTGGACCCGGCGCACCCGGCGCCGGAGGTCCGAACCGAGGCGCTCCTTCTCGCGGCGGACCGGTCCGAGCACGTCTCCCGGATCGTCCGCCCCGCGCTCTGCGCCGGCCGTCACGTCGTGACCGACCGGTTCTCGGGGTCGACGCTCGCGTACCAGGGCTACGGCCGAGGGATCCCGCTCGACGAGCTGCGACGTCTCGTGAGCTGGGCGACCGGAGGACTCGAGGCCGACCTCACCGTCGTCGTCGACATCGACCCGGCGCTCGCGCGCAGGCGGGTGGCGCACGAGGCGAAGGACCGGCTCGAGCGGCTGGACGAGGACTTCTTCGGGAGAGTCCGGGACGGCTATCTCGAGCTCGCGGCGGCCGACCCCGAGCGCTGGGCGGTGGTCGACGGACGGGACGCCGTCGAGGCGGTCGCGGCCGGCGTGCGCACCACCGTCGAGCAGCGGCTGGGCATCCCCGCCCCCAGGGGAGCGGCGCTGTGACCGCCGCAGCCGTGCGAAGCCCCGCGGCCTCACTGTTCGAAGGCGTGGTCGGCCAGGAGCGGGCGGTCGCCGCGCTCTGTTCTGCGGCGCGCCGGCCGGTGCACGCCTACCTCTTCGTGGGGCAGCCGGGGTCGGGCCCGCGAGCGGCCGCACGCGGCTTCGCCGCTGCCCTGCTCTGCCCGGAGGGCGGGTGCGGCGTCTGTGACACCTGTCACCGCGCGCTTGCCGGCATCCATCCCGATCTCGTCGTGGTCGAACGGACCGGTGCCGCCATCGACGTGGACGACGCCCGCCGTGTCGGGAACCTGTCGCTTCGCCGGCCGCTCGAGGCCGCGCGCCAGGTGCTCGTGGTCGGGGACCTCCACCTCGCGGAGCGCGCCGCACCGGCACTGCTGAAGACCCTCGAAGAGCCGCCTGCGACGACGGTCTTCGTCCTCCTCGCCGACGTCGTGCCGCCGGATCTCGTGACGGTGGCGAGCCGGTGCGTCGAGGTCGCCTTCCCCCCGGTGCCGAGCGACACCCTTGCCGCGTGGCTGGTCGGGCGAGGCGCCGATCCCGCCCAGGCGCAGCTCGTCGCCGAAGGCGCAGGGGGCGACGTCGAGCGGGCGCGGCTGTTGGCGGAGGACGCCGGCTACGTCGACCGGCTCGCACTGTGGCGTTCGGTCCCTGCCCGCCTCGACGGGCATGGCGCGCTCGCCGGGGCGCTCGCGCGTGAGCTGCTCGGGGCGACCGACCGCGCGCTGGCGCCGCTGCGCGCCGAGCACGAGGCGGAGCTGGCGGCGCTCGAAGCGGGCGCCAAGGCGATGGGCGAGCGCGGGCTGCCGGTGCGCAAGGACGTGCTCGACCGCCAGCACCGGGAGGAGCGGCGCTGGCGGACCGAAGAGCTGCGCAACGGACTCGGCGTGCTCGCCCGCGCCTACCGGGACCGGCTCCCCGGCCCCCACCCCCCCCCCCCC
>DAIRCY010000011.1:0-6753 GCA_036796435.1 Acidimicrobiales bacterium | reverse complement strand
GGAGTACGACTTCGGGTCGTCGCACCCGCTCAACCCTGTCCGGGTCGAGCTGACCCCCGCCACCCGCCGCGTCGACGTCCGAGGCAGCGGCACCCCCGGACGGTCAGTTGCTCCGGCCCGACCAGGCGAGAGGGGACGAGGCAGCGGTGGGCCTCGTGACCGAGGCTGCGCTCGCGCTCCGGCGCAACGCCCAGGAGACCCTGCTCTTGGAGGCGCTCCTCGTCCGGCTCGGCCGGCTCGGCGGCTGACGCCCGCATCGACGAGCGGGGCGAGCTGGGCCGTACCGAGGAATCCCCGCCGCGCGCCTACCATGTGTCGGCCGAACGGTGCCTCGAGCGCCGTCGGAGGTTCGCCTGGGTAGCTCAGTCGGCAGAGCAGCGCACTCGTAACGCGCAGGTCATGGGTTCAAGTCCCATCCCAGGCTCTCGGTGGATCTTCGGTGACTGGCTGGGTGACTGCGGCGTGACCGCTCCGACCCGTTCTGAGGCAGGCCCGCGCCTCGACCCGGCGGTCGTCCGCTCGTTTCGCGAGGTCGTCGGGGCTCCCCAGGTGCTGACCGAGCCCGACGTCGCCGCGTCCTACGCGGTCGACTGGACCGGCAGGTTCGTCGGCGCGACGCCGGCGGTGGTGCGCCCCGGGTCCGTCGCAGAGGTCGCCGGGGTGGTCGCGATCTGCCGCGAGCGAGGGATCGCGATCGTCCCCCAAGGTGGCAACACCGGGATGGTCGGAGGCGGTGTCCCTCTCCATGGCGAAGTCGTCCTCAGCCTGCGCCGCCTCTCGGAGATCGAACCGGTCGACGCGTCGGCTGCCCAGGTCACCGCAGGCGCGGGAGCGTCGCTCGCCCGCCTCCAGGAGGCGGCGCGGGGAGCGGGGTGGGAGTACGGGGTCGATCTCGGCGGCAGGGACAGCGCGACCATCGGCGGGAACGTCGCGACCAACGCCGGCGGGCTGCGCGTCCTGCGCTACGGCGACACCCGGGCCCAGCTCCTGGGCGTCCAGGCGGTCCTCGGCAACGGCGACGTCATCGAGCATCTCGGTGGGCTGTTGAAGGACAACACCGGCTACGCCCTCCACTCGCTCCTCTGCGGGAGCGAGGGCACCCTCGGCATCGTGACCGCGGCGCGGCTCCGCCTGGTCCCGCCGGCGCCCCAGCGTGTCGCGGCGATCCTCGGGATGAAGGACCC
Organism: Acidimicrobiales bacterium; assembly: GCA_036796435.1. Classification (GTDB taxonomy): domain Bacteria; phylum Actinomycetota; class Acidimicrobiia; order Acidimicrobiales; family RAAP-2; genus JAJYVT01. The sequence goes on along the minus strand of DAIRCY010000011.1, from coordinate 5,569 downwards.
CGCGGCCGCCGTCGCGGCCGCACAGGAGCTCCGCCGGACGCTCCCGGCCCTCTCAGCCGCAGAGCTCATGGTGCGCAGCGGCATCGAGCTCGTCTGCAGAGTCTCAGGTGCCCCACCACCGCTCGCGGCACCCCACGAGGTCTATCTCCTGGTGGAGGCCGCCGGCGCCGCCGACCCGACCGCCGACCTCACGGCGGCGGTGGACAACCTGGGCGGCGTGGAGGACGCGGCCGTGGCGGTGGACTCGCAACGCATCGCCGCCCTCTTCCGCTATCGCGAGGGTCACACCGAGGCGATCAACTCGCTCGGACCGCCCCACAAGCTCGACGTCACCTTGCCGCACGGCGTCCTCGCCGAGATGCTCGAGCGCTTTCCCGCCATCGTGGGCGCCGTCGCGCCGGGCGCGTCGGTGTGGCTCTTCGGACACGTCGGGGACGGCAACATCCACGTGAACGTGACGGGGGTGCCACCCGACGACGAGCGCGTCGACGACGCCGTCTTCCGTGCGGTCGCGGCGGTCGGCGGCAGCATCAGCGCCGAGCACGGGATCGGCACCGCCAAACGCCGGTGGCTCGAGCTCAACCGGAGCGGCGAGGAGCTGCGGGCCTTCTCGGGGATCAAGCACGCGCTCGACCCCGACGGAATCATGAATCCCCACGTGCTGGTCGCGCCGGGCTGACCGCACCGGATGCGCACGAGCGCATCGCGTCGAAGAAGGCGGCCGACCGCTCCCGGTAGTCGCGGAACTGCCCGAAGCTCGGCGCCGCCGGGGAGAGAAGCACCACCGGGTCGGGTGAGGATGCGCCTTGCGAGCGGCTCCGGGCACGCGCCCACGAGAAGGAGGCAGCCGTCGCCTCGTCGAGGTCGCCGAAGTCGGCCACCTCGACGCCGGGGGCCGTCCGGCGGACGGCGTCCCCGATGCGCGCCCCCGCTGCCGGGAGGGTCGCCACGAACGTCTCGCCGCGTCGCGATGCGAGCGCGCCGGCGAGCGGCCCGTAGTCGAGCCCGCGGTCCTGCCCGCCGACGAGCAGCGCGACCGGCCGGCCGCCCAAGGCGTCGAGCGCGGCGAGCGTCGGCAGCACGTTCGTGGACAGCGAGTCGTCGACGAACTCGACGCCCTCGACCGTGCCGATCGGGCGGAAACGGTGCTCGAGGGGGCGGAAGCCCCGGGCCGCGTTGGCGAGCAGAGCGTCGTCTGCAGCTTCGGGGATCCCGAGTCCGACGAGACAGGCGCGCGCGATCAGGGCGTCGCGGTGGTAGTGCCGGCCGGGAAGCTCCAGCGACGCGGTCCACGGGCCGTCGAGCTCGGGATCTCCCTCCGCGACCCACCAGACCTCGGGACCGAGGAGGTGCGCGTGCGCGCGCAACGTGTCGCTCGACGCGTCCGCGATGCACAGCGCCGCGCCCGGCTGGGTGCACAGCGACAACTTGTCCGTGTAGTACGCCGCTTCGGAGCCGTGCCAGTCCAGGTGGTCGGGGCCGAGCGACGTGACCGCCACGACCGGGGGCGACGACGCGACGTCGGTCGCCTGGAAGCTCGAGGTCTCGACGACCCAGAAGTCCCAGTCGTCCCCTGCGTCGGGGTCCCACGGGGGTCGCCCGATGTTGCCGGCGACGAGGCTGCGCAGACCCAGGCCGGAAAGGAGGTGGCCGGCCAGGGCCGCGGTCGTGCTCTTGCCCTTGGTGCCCGTGACGCACACGACGCGTGCCCGGTCGACGTCCTGCATCCAGAGGCCGAGTCCTCCCGGCAGCGCGACCCCCGCGTCCACGAGCGCGGACGACTCGCGCCCGTGGCGGCTGATGCCGGGGCTCTTGACCACCACCTCACACCTCGCGAGCGCGTCGAGGCCTGCGTCGCCCGACAGGACGCGCAGACCGCCGAAGGCCCGAGCCGCGGGGCGGTCGTCGACCACCACCGGCGCTACCCCGAGCTGCCGCAGGCGCCGGAGGTTGGCGGCGCCCTCCATGCGGAGCCCCCAGAGCCCCACGCGCGCCCCCTTCAGGTCCGACCAGCCGATCGACGGGCGGTTCGGGTCACCCCACGAGCGCCCCGGTGCGCTCATCGCGCTCATCCCGGCAGCACTGGTGCGTCGTCGCCCTCTCGCAACGTGGAAGGGACGAAGTCAGGCCCCTCGGACCGGAGCAGACGGCGCACGACCGCGTCACGTGACCTCGGGTCGCACAGGATCGGTGTCGCCGCGCGCACAGCGGCGGCGAGCGACTGGAGCTGTGCTGTCGACGCGCGATCGGAGCGGCCGGCCGCGAGCAGCGCAGCCGCGCGGCACTCCTCTTCGTCGCCGACGCACTCGAAGGGCTTCGCATGCTCACCCGTGCCGATGAGCGCGAGGAAGTTGGCCGACAGCGTCGCGTCGGCGAGCGGCTCGTGCCCGCCGTAGATCGCCGCGAGCTCGCCGGCGTCCAGGTAGGGGGCGAGCACGAGGTCGACGAAGCAGCACTTGTCGCACCGCCCGCACCAGTGGTCGAGCCGGCGGCCCGGGTCGATCGCGAACGCACGGTTGCAGCTGCGAAAGACGCGGTGGTACGCGCCGAGGTGCGCGAACTCGCGGGCGACCCACAGCTCCGAGCGGGACCTGAGGAGCGAGAAGTAGTCGGGCGCCGGTGCGAGCGCGCCGGCGAGGAGCCTGCGGAACTCCGCTTCGAAGGCCGCGCCCTTCGACCACTGGTGGTTGACCTGGTGTGCACCGTCCGACACGGTCGGCGCCGACGCGGACCGCTCGTTGGACATGACGACCGCGTCGTGGCCGCCGGCCACGGCCGCGACGACCGCGATCGCCGACAGGATCCCGGTGACGGGCACGTGACCGTTCAGGAACCCGAGCTCTTTTGACCGAAGCAGCGACGGGTCGATGCGCCGCTCGGCGCGCACGACGGGCAGGCCGGTCACCTCGGCGGCGCGCTCGATCGCCTCGAACCGGTCGCCCTCACGGCTCACGACGAAGAGGGACGCGTCCGGCTCACGGTGCGCCACCCGCTCGACGGTCACGATCGAGTCGATGCCCGCTCCGAACGGGACGAGAGGCCGCCCCTCGCGAAGCGCCGTGGCCGCGGGCTCGAAGGTGCCCTCGGGGCCGACCACCTCCAGCGAGGACAGGTCGAGGCCGTTGCGAAAGGCGAACTCCGCGAGCCCCTCGACGTAGAAGGTGCGGAGAAACGCGCGCTCCCGTGCCGTCGTGGCCGTGGCCCCGAGATCGACGAGCCGCGGCGCGGCGGTCTTGTAGTAGGAGACCCCGGCGAGGAGGAACAGGATGCGGGCCGCCGCGTCGACCCCGCGCGAGCCCCACGCGGCGGCCCACGCGCGATCTTCCACCCGACCGGCGCCGTCCGCGTCCGCCGGCACCGTCTCGAAGGTCACGACCTCGCTGAACCGGTGGCTGCCGAGGGAGTATCGGCACACCACGCGGCCCCGCGCGGCGTCGACCTCGTAGCCCTCGTAGACGAACGGGCTCGCGCTCATCGTGCCGCCAATGCTAGGAGCGGGCGCCTGCGGCGCCTCACCGCAACCGCGCCAGCAATCCGAACCGGCCGCAGGGGCGCGTCGTGCGGTCGCTGAAGAATGGACCGTCCCCGCTCGCGAACGGGGAGCTCGAGATCCGGTCCTCGCGCACGCCCGCCCGCACCAGCTGCATCCGGTTGGCGCCGGCCACGTCGAATCGCCACCGGTCGCCGTGCTCGAAGAGCACCCGTGGAGCGTCGTCTCCGAAGGCCTGGCGCGCCGCGGTCTCCACGTCGGCCCCGACGACGTACGCGTTCGGGGAGATCGTCGGGCCGATCACGGCCAAGGTGCGGGAGGCTCGTGCGCCGAGCGTCGCCATGGTCTCGAGCGCGGCGCGTACCGTCCCTGCCACCGCACCGCGCCAGCCGGCGTGCACCGTCGCGAGCACCCTGGCGCCGGGGTCGACGAGGAGGATGGGCGAGCAGTCCGCCACGAGCGTCACGAGCACCGGGCCGGGCTCGGCCGTGACGAGCGCGTCGCACGCGTCGATCGCGTCGTGCGCGTCGAGGGCCCCCCGGCCGGCGTCGCGGGTCCGGACCACCTCGGCACGGGCGCCGTGCACCTGGGTGGCGAAGACGAGGTCGGCGACGCCGCAGCCGAGCGCGCTCGCCGCCCGTCTCCGGTTCTCCACGACGGCGTCCGCCTCGTCGCCGACGTGCAGGCCGAGGTTCAGCGCTCGGTAGGGACCGGTCGACACGCCGCACTCGCGCGTCGTCACCACGGCGTCGACGCCAAGCTCCGCGAGCCACGGCCACACGAGGACCTCGATCTCGCCGGCCCGGGTGAGCTCCGCGTCTCCGGTTCCTGGGAGTGGCCGCGTCGTCATGGGAGGTCGAGGCTACCGGCAGGGGCCGATCGACCCCCTCCTCGGCGGCTGGGTAGGGTCTGTCCATGGCCGACCGGGCGAGGTTCGCGGAACGGGCGATGGAGCACATGCCCGCCCTGTACACCGCCGCCCTCCGGATGACGCGCAACGCGGCAGACGCCGAGGACCTCGTCCAGGAGACGTACCTCAAGGCGTACCGCGGGTTCGACTCGTTCGACGAGGGGACGAACCTGAGAGCGTGGCTGTACCGGATCCTCACGAACACGTACATCAACTCGTACCGGGCGGCGAAGCGCAGGCCCGAGGTGAACGACGTGGAGGACGTCGAGGACCTGTACCTGTACCACCGGCTCTCCACACGCGACGGCTCGGGACGCAGCGCGGAGGACGAGGCCCTCGCCGGGTTCACCGATGACGAGGTGAAATCCGCGATCGAGGCGCTCCCCGACGCGTTCCGCATCGCCGTCCTCCTCGCCGACGTCGAGGGATTCAGCTACAAGGAGATCGCCGAGATCACCGACGTCCCGATCGGCACGGTCATGAGCCGCATCCACCGGGGAAGAAGAGCCCTCCAGAAGACGTTGGCCGAATTCGCACAGGCGCGCGGCCTCGTCGGCGCAGGGCCGGCCTCCTGAGCGGGCGGCCTGCGCGGGGCAGCGACGTGATGCGGGCGAGGAGCTGAGGAGACGACGGTGGCCGACGATGGGCGAGGCGGATGTGGGGAGGGCGGCGCCTGGGACGTGGACTGTCGCGAGGCGGTCCGGCAGCTGTACGTCTTCCTCGACGGCGAGCTGACCGAGGAGCGCCGCGTCGAGATCTCCGTGCACCTGGACGAGTGCGGGCCCTGCGCCGATGCGGCCGGGTTCGAAGCGGAGTTGCGCGCCGTGATCTCGAGCCGTTGCAAGGACCGGGTGCCCGACTCCCTCATCGCCCGGGTCGCGGCGGCCATCGCAGCCGAAGAGGCCCAGTCGGCCGGTCCGGGCTCGACGTGAGCGCCCCGCTTCCCGAGCCTGCGGGCCGCGACAACGGCCACGCAGGCGGTCCGGGGCGCGGCGCATCGGGCGCGGGCCGCGGCCTCGTCGACTGGCGTGTCGCAGAGCGGGTCGCCGCCTGGGCGATCGCCCGGCGGCCGCCGGGCGTGGAGTACGACGCCGACGGCCTCTCCCTGTCGTTCGCGGCAGCGACCGAGCGGGCGGAGCAGCTCGTGGCGGAGTCGACGGGGTGGCGGG
>DAIRCY010000010.1:25518-43152 GCA_036796435.1 Acidimicrobiales bacterium | reverse complement strand
GAAGTCTGCCACTCTCGCGGCACCCCGGCCACGCGCCGCGGCGCAGAAGGATGCTCGTGATGAAACGGCGGTCTGAAAGCAGTTTCGTGCAGTTCGACGTGGTCTACGCCGACGGGACCGTCACGTCCCGCCGCCAGGTGCTGCAGTCGGTGGTGGAGATCTTCGAGGGGGAGGCCGCGCTGCGGCGCGGCCTTCGGATCGATGCCGTCGCCGAGGCGAGCCGGATCGACCCCTGGTTCCTCCGCCAGATCGCCCGTCTCGGCGACGCCCGCCGGGACCTGCCTGCAGGGCTCGCCGCCATGGACCGGCCACGGTGGCGCCGCATGAAGCAGCTCGGCTTCTCGGACGCGCAGCTCGGCTACCTGCTCGGCTGCGCCGAGGACGACGTGCGCGAGGCGCGCCTTGCGGCGGGGGTCGCCGCCACCTACAAGACCGTCGACACCTGCGGCGCGGAGTTCGAGGCCTTCACGCCGTACCACTACGCGACCTACGAAGACGAGGACGAGATCCGCCCCTCGGGGCGCGACCGGGTCGTCATCCTCGGCTCGGGACCGAACCGGATCGGCCAGGGCATCGAGTTCGACTACTGCTGCGTCCATGCGTCGACCGCCCTGCGCGCGGCGGGCTACGAGACCGTGATGGTCAACTGCAACCCCGAGACCGTCTCGACCGACTACGACATCTCGGACCGGCTCTACTTCGAGCCGCTCACCGCCGAGGACGTGGCGAACGTGCTGGATGCCGAGCGGCGCGCCGGCGGCCGCCTCGTCGGCGTCGTCGTGTCGCTCGGCGGACAGACCCCGCTCAAGCTGGCCCACTCGCTCCCGCCCGAGCTCGTCCTCGGGACGAGCCCGGCGTCGATCGACGCCGCGGAAGACCGCAAGCACTGGAACGCGCTCTGCGAGGAGCTCGGGATCCCCCAGCCGCCCGGGGGAACCGCGTGCACCGTCGACGACGCGCTCACGGTGGCCCGGCGCGTCGGGTACCCGGTGCTCGTCCGGCCGAGCTACGTCCTCGGCGGGCGGGCCATGGAGATCGTCTTCGACGACGCCGAGCTCCGCCGGGTGATGGCGGGGCTCCGCCTCGAGCGCGAGGGCGGCGTGACGTCGGAGCGGCCGGTGCTCGTCGACCGGTTCCTCGAAGACGCGATCGAAGTCGACGTCGACGCGATCCGTGACGAGTCGGGCGAGGTGCTCGTCTGCGGCGTCATGGAGCACGTCGAGGAGGCCGGCGTCCACTCGGGGGACTCCGCCTGCGCGCTGCCGCCCCAGTCGCTCTCCGGCGAAGTGCTCGCCACGCTCGACCGGTTCACCCGCGCGCTCGCCGAGGCGCTCGAGGTCCGGGGCCTTCTGAACGTCCAGTACGCGGTCAAAGAAGGCGGTGTCTACGTCCTCGAGGCGAACCCGCGCGCGAGCCGGACCGTCCCGTTCGTGGCGAAGGCGACCGGCGTGCCGGTCGCGGCGCTCGCCGCGCGGGTGATGGTCGGCGAGACGCTGGAGGCGCTTCGCGCAGGCGGGCTGCTGCACGCGTCGGGCTCGATCGCGAGCCCCGCCCACGTGAGCGTCAAGGAGGCGGTGCTGCCCTTCGACCGGTTTCCGGGGGTGGACTCCGTCCTCGGGCCCGAGATGCGCTCGACCGGCGAGGTCATGGGCGTGGACACCACCTTCGGCCTGGCGTTCGCCAAGAGCCAGAGCGCGGCGGGGACGAGGCTGCCGGACGCGGGCACCGTCTTCCTCTCGCTCGCGGACCGCGACAAGCCGGCGGGGCTCGGGGTCGCGCGCGGGCTCGCCGAGCTCGGCTTCTCGATCGCGGCGACCCTCGGCACGGCGGGCTACCTGCGCGACAACGGGGTAGCCGTCGACACCCTGGTCGCCAAGGTCGGGGAGGAGGGGATGGCTGCCGACGCGGTGGATCTGATCGCCGGCGGCAAGGTCCAGATGGTGGTGAACACGCCGCGGGGCCGGGGATCGCGCGGCGACGGCATCCACATCCGCGCCGCCGCGCTGGCGCACCACGTGCCGTGCATCACGACGCTCTCTGCCGCGCAGGCTGCGGTGGCGGGGATCTCGGACCGGTCGCGTCACCCCTTCGTGGTCCGCAGTCTCCAGGAGCTGCACGGTGAGAACGGCCGCTGAGAGCGGCGTGCTCGCGACCCGCGTCGGGTCGCTGCGCCTGCGCTCCGCGGTGATGACCGCCTCGGGCACGTCCGGCCACGGCGCGGAGCTCGCCGCCTACGGCCCCCTCGCACAGCTCGGCGCGGTGGTCGTGAAGTCGCTCGCGGTCCATCCGTGGCCGGGCAACGACGGGGACCGCGTGCGCAGCGCGCCCGGCGGCTCGATGCTGAACCGCGTCGGCCTCCAGGGCCCCGGTGTCGCCACGTGGCGCGCGCACGACCTGCCGCTCCTCGTCGACAAGGGAGCGACCGTGGTGGCGAGCATCTGGGGCCGCACGCCGGCGGACTTCGGCGCGGCGGCAGCGGCGCTCGCCGGCGCCGCGGGGCTGGCGGCGGGGGAGGTGAACGTGAGCTGTCCCAACCTGTCGGGCCACATGTTCGCCCACTCCCCGGGCGCGACCGCAGAGGCGCTCGGCGCGGCCGTCGAGGCCCTTGGCGCGGCAGTCGAGGCGCGGGGCGCCCCTGTCCTCCCGGTGTGGGCGAAGCTCAGCCCTGCGGTCGCCGACATCTGCGAGATCGCCGCGGCCGCCCTCGGCGCAGGCGCCTCCGGGCTCACCCTCGTGAACACGATGCCCGGGATGTGGATCGACGCGGAGCGCCACCGACCGCCTTTCGCCGGCGGCCTTTCCGGGCCGGCCCTCCACCCGGTCGCGGTGCGGGCGGTCCACGACTGCCGACGCGCCTTCCCCGAGGCGCCCATCGTCGGCGTGGGCGGCGTCTCGACCGGGGAGGACGCGGCAGAGCTGCTCGTGGCGGGCGCCAACGCCGTCCAGGTCGGCACCGCGACGTTCGCCGACCCGAGGGCGCCGTGGCGCGTCCAGGCAGAGCTCGCGCGCTGGTGCGCCCGGCGGGGGACGAGCGTCGAGGAGGTGAGCGGTGCCGCAATCGGATGAGCAGCAGGCCGTGGGTCGCTCCGTCCCGGCGACCTTCGGCGAACGCGTCCGGCGGGCCGTCGCTGGCCTCGGCCCGCTGTGCGTCGGGATCGACCCGTCCAAAGAGCTCCTCGGCGTCTTCGGGCTGCCCGACGACGCGGGCGGCCTCGGCGCGTTCGGCGAGCGTTGCGTCGACGCGCTCCACGGTGTGGCCGCGGTCGTCAAGCCCCAGATCGCCTTCTTCGAGCGGCACGGCTCTGCGGGGGTCGCGGCCTTCGAGCGCGTCGTGGGGCTGGCGCGCGACGCCGGAATGCTCGTCATCGCCGACGCCAAGCGCGGCGACATCGGGAGCACGACGGAGGCCTACGCGCAGGCTTGGTTCGACGGCCCCCTCGCGGCGGACGCGCTGACCGCGACGCCGTACGTCGGCCTGGGGGCGCTCTTCCCGATGGTGGCCGCGGCCCGCGCGACCGGAAGGGGGCTCATCGTCGTGGTCTCGAGCTCGAATCCCGAAGGGCGCGGCGTCCAACAGGCGCGCCTTGCCGACGGCAGCACCGTCGAAGAGGCGCTCTTGGACGCCATCGGGCGGTGGAACGCGGAGGAGAGCGGCCCGGCAGGCGCCGCGGGTGCTGCAGGCGCCACGGGTGCAGCCTGGCCGCTCGGCTCGGTCGGCGCGGTCGTCGGGGCGACGGGGGGCGCGCCGCCCGCGGGTCTCGGCGCCGTCGGGGGGGTCGTGCTCGCGCCGGGCCTCGGCGCACAGGGGGCCTCCGTCTCCGACGTGGCGAGGCGCTTCTCCGCCTGCGCACCCGGGAGCGTGCTGCCCGCGTCCTCACGGGCGTTGCTCCGGCTGGGGCCGGAGGGGCTCCGGGCCGCGGCGTCGCGCCTGCGGGACGAGCTGGCGGCAGCCCTGCCCTGAGCGGGAGACTGCAGCCCCGCCCCGGGCGGGGTTGCTACAGTCGGTCACATGCCGCAACCTCCCGCACTCACCGCCGAACAGCGCCACGCCGCGCTCGAGAAGGCCGCCAAGGTGCGCAGGGAGCGGGCGGAGGTGAAGGAGAGGCTCAAGATGGGCTCCCTCACCCTCGCCGAGCTCCTGAGCCAGGCGGAGTCCGACGAGACCGTCGGGAAGATGAAGGTCGTCTCGGTGCTCGAGTCCCTCCCGGGGCTCGGCAAGGTGAAGGCGCGTCGGCTCATGGCCGCCGTCGGCATCGCCGAGAGTCGCCGGCTGCAGGGCCTCGGGGCCAAGCAGCGGGCGGACCTCCTCGAGCAGACCGCCTCGCGCTGAAGATCTTCGTCCTCGTCGGCCCCGGAGGAGCCGGAAAGGGCACCGTCGCCGCGGCGCTGACCGCGCGGGTGCCGGACCTCTGGTTGAGCCGCTCGTGGACGACCAGGCCACGCCGGCCGGGCGAAGCCGAGGACGCCTATGTCTGGGTGACCCCGGACGAGTTCCGCCGGCGCATCGAGAGGGGTGGCTTCTTCGAGTGGGCCGAGTACCTCGGCAACCTCTACGGCACCCCCGTGCCCGATCCACCCCCCGGCAGCGACGTCCTCCTCGAGATCGACCTGCAGGGGGCCGAACAGGTCCTGGCCAAGCGGCCTGACGCCGTCGTCGTGCTGCTCCTCCCGCCCTCCGAGGACGCACAGCGGGCCCGGCTCTTCGCCCGGGGCGACGCCTCGGACCACGTGCGCCGGCGGCTCGAGAAGGGCCGTGAGGAGGTGGCGCACGGCCGCGAGCTCACGGACCTGGTCGTGGTCAACGCCGACCTCGAACAGGCGGTGCAGGAGCTGGCCGGTATAGTGGCGAGGTTCCGCGGAAAGGACATCGATGGCTCGTAACACGCTGATGGACCCGCCGATCGAGGGGCTCCTCGACAAGGTGGACTCGAAGTTCACCCTGGTCGCGCTCGGAGCCCAGCGGGCCCGCCAGATCAATGCCTACTACAACAGCCTCGGCGAGGGGCTCGGCAGGATCGTCCCTCCGCAGGTCACCTCCGTGTCGGGCAAGCCCCTGTCGATCGCCTTCGAGGAGATCGCCGCAGACAAGATCGTCTACGAGAGGGCCCCCGAAGAGGAGGAGGACGACGCCGAGCGCCGCGCGCTCGACGAGGCGATGGAGGCGGCCCTCGCCGGCGGGGCGTTCGGCGAGGAACCTGCCGTCGTCGACGAGGGTCCGTCGGCCGGTTAGGCCGGCGCGGCTCTCCTTCCGGCAAGGTCGTCGCCCCTCCGGTGCGGATCGTCCTCGGCGTCTCGGGCGGCATCGCCGCATACAAGGCGGTGGAGGTGTGCAGGCGGCTCGTCGACGCGGGCCACCGGGTGACGCCGGTCCTGACCGACGCGGCCCGCCGGTTCGTCGGGGAGGCCACGTTCTCGGCGCTCGCCTCCGACCCGGTGCCCGGAGGCCTCTTCGACCAGTGGGAGGGCGGCATCGCGCACACCCGCCTCGGCCGGGCCGCCGACGTGGTCGTCGTGGCGCCCGCCACCGCAGACCTGCTCGCCAGGTACGCGAGCGGCATGGCGGACGACCTCCTCACCGCGACGCTGCTCGCCACCGCTGCGCCCGTCGTGGTCTGCCCTGCGATGCACACCGAGATGTGGGCGCACCCCGCCGTCGAAGAGAACCTTGCGACGCTCCGGCGGCGCGGCGTGCTCGTGGTGCCGCCCGAGTCGGGGAGGCTCGCGGGCGGGGACGAAGGGACCGGCCGGATGGCCGAGCCGGCGACGATCGTCTCCGCGGTGCTGGCCGCGATCTCCGAGGTCGGGGATCTGTCCGGGAGACACGTCGTCGTGAGCGCGGGCGGGACGAGGGAGGCGATCGACCCGGTGCGCGTGATCACGAACCGTTCCTCGGGCAAGCAGGGCCACGCCCTCGCGCAGGCCGCGGCGGCGCGCGGCGCGCGGGTGACGCTCGTGACCGCGTCGGCGCTCGACGCGCCGCGTGACGTGGACGTCGTGCACGTGGAGTCCGCCGCGGAGATGGAGGCCGCGATGGTCTCGGCGGCACGCGACGCCGACGTCGTGGTGATGGCGGCAGCTGTGGCGGACTTCCGGCCGAAGGTCGCTGCGGACCAGAAGGTCCACGGGATCCCCGAGCTCGTCCTCGAACCGACGCCCGACATCCTTGCGGGGCTCGCCGCGAGGCGTCGTCCAGGTCAGGTGCTCGTCGGTTTCGCGGCGGAGACCGAGGACGCGGTCGCCCGCGCACGGCGGAAGGTCGAACGAAAAGGCGTCGACCTCCTCGTGGTGAACGACGTGTCGGCCCCCGACGTCGGCTTCGACCACGACACCAACGAGGTGACCATCGTCGGGTCGGACGGCGGTGAGCAGGTCGTGCCGCTCGGAAGCAAGCGACAGGTAGCCGACGCGGTCTTGGACCAGGTGGTCGCGCGGCTGCACCGACCTCAGCCTGACACGGGAGAGAGATGATGAGAACCACCTTCACGTCGGAGTCCGTCACCGAGGGCCACCCCGACAAGATCGCCGACCAGATCTCCGACGCGGTCCTCGACTCGCTGCTCGAGAAGGACCCGATGAGCAGGGTCGCGTGCGAGACGCTGCTCACGACCGGCCTCGTCGTGGTCGCGGGCGAGGTCACCACCGAGACCTACGTCGACATCCCGACCATCGTCCGCAAGGTCATCACCGAGATCGGCTACGACAACGACGCGTACGGTTTCAACGGCCACATGTGCGGCGTGATGGTGGCGCTCGACGGGCAGTCGCCGGACATCGCGCGCGGGGTGGACGCGGCGCTCGAACTTCGCAGCGGCGCCGGAGGCGAGGACCAGCTGAACGCGCAGGGCGCGGGCGACCAGGGGATGATGTTCGGCTACGCCTGCGACGAGACGCCCGACCTCATGCCGATGCCGATCTGGCTCGCGCACCGGCTGGCGCAGCGGCTGTCCCAGGTCCGGCGCGTCGGCGTGCTGCCGTACCTGCGGCCGGACGGCAAGACGCAGGTGAGCGTGGTCTACGAAGGCAACCGCCCCGTCGCCATCGACACCGTCCTCATCTCGACCCAGCACCAGCCGGGCATCGACGTCGAGACGCTCCTCCTCCCGGACCTGAGCGAGCACGTCGTGTACCCCCTGCTCCCGAAGGACCTCGACACCGAGAACCTGAAGCTGCTCGCCAACCCGACCGGCCTGTTCGAGCTCGGCGGCCCGCACGCCGACGCCGGCCTGACCGGCCGCAAGATCATCGTCGACACCTACGGCGGCATGGCGCGCCACGGCGGGGGCGCCTTCTCCGGGAAGGACCCGTCCAAAGTCGACCGTTCGGCCGCGTACGCCGCGCGTTGGGTGGCCAAGCACGTCGTCGCTGCCGGCGCGGCGACGCGTTGCGAGCTGCAGGTCGCCTACGCGATCGGGGTCGCGCGTCCCGTGTCCCTCTCGCTCGACACGTTCGGCACCGAGGCGGTCGACCCGGCCCGTATCGTCGCCGCGATCGACGAGCTGTTCGACCTCCGGCCCGCCGCGATCATCCGCGACCTCGACCTGCGCCGTCCGATCTACCGGCGCACCGCGGCCTACGGCCACTTCGGCAGAAGCGACAAGGAATTCACCTGGGAGCAGACGCCGCGGGCCGACGACCTCCGCCGCGCCCTGGGCCTCTGATCGTCCGCGTCGTCCCGGACGTGCCGGCGGTGAGCCGGCGCCGGTTCGACTACGTGGTGCCCGAGCGATGGCAGGGGGAGATCCGTCCTGGCTTCCGCGTCCGGGTGCCCTTCCACGGGCGGCGGGTCGGGGCGTGGGTCGTCGGGGTCGGCGTCACGCCGCCGCCCGGCGTCGTGCTGCGCGAGGTGTCCGGCGTCTCGGGCTGGGGGCCGCCACGCGCGGTCATCGAGCTCGCCGAGTGGGCGGCGTGGCGCTGGGCGATGCCCGTGGCGACCCTTCTGCGCACCGCATCGCCCGACCGGAACGTGATGTCACTGCCCGCGCCTCCGCGGCCCGACCTTCAGGCGGGCGGGGGATCGCTCGGCGTGGTTGCCGGCGAAGGGGTGACGTTGCGGCGGCTCCCGCCTGCGGCGGACCTCCTCGACGTCGTCCTCGGGGTGGTCGCCTCGGCTGAGGGCAAGGGCCGCAGCACCATCGTGCTTGCCCCCGCCACCGGCTGGGCCGAGCGGCTCGCCGGGCGGCTCCGCGCCCGTGGTGTCGACGTGGCGTCGAGCTGGGCCGAGGCCGCGGCCGGCTGGCCGGTCGTGGTGGGCTCGAGGTCGGCGGCGTGGGCGCCGGCGCCGTCGGTCGGGGCTGCGGTGGTCCTCGACGCGCACGACTACCACGACCGCTACGACGCGGCCGACGTGCTCGCCGAGCGAGCGGAGCGGGACGGCGCGCCGTGCGTGCTCGTCTCGCCGTGCCCGACGGCCGTGCAGCGCGTCCGCTACGGGCCCCCCGAGCTGACGGCGCGCGCCGCCGAGCGCGCCGGGTGGCCGGCCGTGTCGGTCGTCGACCGCCGCGGCGCCGACCCGCGCACGGGAATGTTGTCCGAAGAGCTCGTGCGGCTCGCCCGCAACGTGCTCGGGCGCGGCGCGCGCCTCGTGTGCGTGCTCAACCGCACCGGACGTGCGCGGCTCTTGGCCTGCGCAGCTTGCGGCGCCTTGGCGCGCTGCACCGTCTGCGGCAGGGCGGCGGAGTCCAACGGGGACGCGCTCTTCTGCCGGGGGTGCGGGGCGGAGCGGCCCGTCGTCTGTGCGGCGTGCGGCTCGTTGCGGATGAAGGTGCTCCGCCAGGGCGTCGGAAGGGTGCGCGAGCCGCTCCCGTCGACCGCCGTCCTCGTCGGCACCGAGGCGGTGCTGCACAGGGTCCGGCGCGCCGGGGCCGTCGCATTCTTGGACTTCGACCAGCACCTGTTGGCACCCCGCTTCGTCGCAGGAGAAGAAGCGCTCGCGCTGCTCGTGCGTGCCGGCCGGCTCGTCGGAGGGCGTGCGGGGCCGGCGCGCGGCGACGGGGACGACCGCGACGTCCCCGGCCTCGTGATGGTCCAGACCCGCCTTCCGGACCACGACGTGCTGCGCGCGGCGGTGGCGGGCGACCCGGGCCTGTTCACAGAGCTCGAGCTGCGAAAGGAGCTGCAGCTGCCGCCGTTCAGCGCGCTCGCGACCGTGAGGTCGCAGGATCCACCCGAGGTGCGCGGCCCGGGCGTCGAGGTCTCGGCCCTCGGCGAGGGCCGCTGGCTCGTCCGCGCGCCGGACCACCGCGCGTTGTGCGACGCGGTCGCGCCGCTCCACGGCGGGGTCAGCGTGGACCCGCTCGACGTCTAGGCTGAGGCGCTGTGCTGACAATCCGCACGTACGGAGACCCGGTGCTCAAGCAGGTCACCAAGGACGTCGAGGAGATCGACAGCCGCGTGGCCAAGCTGGTCGACGACATGATCGAGACCATGTACGACGCGCCCGGCGTCGGCCTCGCGGCGAACCAGGTGGGGGTGCAGCGGCGGCTGTTCGTCTACGACGTCGGCGACGGGCCGCAGGCGGTCATCAACCCCAGGATCGTCGAGGCGTCGGGGGAGTGGGCGTTCGAGGAGGGGTGCCTGTCGGTCCCCGGACTCAGCTGGACCATCCTGCGCCCGAACAGGGTGCACCTCGTCGGGCTCGACCTCGACGGCAACGAGCTGTCGATCGAGGCCGAGGAGTACCTGGGCCGCGTCTTCCAGCACGAGGTGGACCACCTCGACGGCACGCTGCTGCTCGAGCGGCTGGACGAGGACCAGCGGCGCGACGCGCTGAAGGTGCTGCGCGCCAGGGCGCTCGCAGGCTGATCGCACAGGGGCCGGCACCGCGGTCCGCAAGCTCGTGTACCTGGGGACGCCCGCCCTCGCCGTGCCGCCGTTGCGCGCGCTGTGCGACGCGGGCCACGACGTCCGGCTGGTGGTGACCCGGCCCGACCGGCGCCGCGGCAGGGGTGCCGCGAGCGGTCCGAGCCCGGTCGCGGCCGAGGCGGCGCGGCTCGGGCTGCCCGTCGCCGACCGGCTCGACGCGGTGCTCGAGGCGGATGCCGAGCTCGGCGTCGTCGTCGCGTTCGGCCGGATCGTCCCCGAGCGAGTGCTCGAACGGATCCCGATGGTGAACCTCCACTTCTCGTTGCTGCCGCGCTGGCGGGGCGCAGCACCCGTCGAACGTGCGATCCTCGCCGGCGACCAGGTGACCGGCGTCTGCGTGATGGCGCTCGAACGCGACCTCGACACCGGGCCGGTCTACGCGCGAGAGAAGGTGCCGATCGCGCCGGGCGAGCACCTCGGTGAGCTGCGCGACCGGCTGGTGGCGGTCGGCACGCGCCTGGTCGTGGACGTGCTCGACGGCCCGCTCCCCGAGCCCGTGCCCCAGACCGGCACGCCGACGTATGCAGACAAGCTCGACCCCGCCGAGCTCCGGCTCACATGGCGAAAGCCCGCCGCTGAGCTCCTCCGGACCGTGCGGCTCGACCGCGCCTGGACCACCTGGCGGGGGAGGCGGCTGCTCGTCCTCGACGCCGAGGAGGCTGCACCTGGCGCCGGCGCCGGCGCCGGGGGCGTGCGCGTCCCTGCGCCCCCCGGGACGCTCGAGGACGGCACCGTCGCGACGGGGGACGGCGTTCTCCGGTTGCGGCGCGTCCAGCCCGAAGGGCGCAGCCCGATGACGGCTGCCGAGTGGCTGCGCGGCGCGCGCCCGGTCACCGGCGAGCGGCTCGGCGACTCCTAGGCTGGCGCCCGGTGGCAAGGGACCCCGGACCCCCCGGCGCGTTGAAGATGGCGCCCTCCCTCCTCTCCGCCGACTTCGGGAGCCTGGCGGAGGCGGTCGGGGAGGTGGCGAACGTCGCCGACTGGCTCCACGTCGACGTGATGGACGCCCACTTCGTCCCGAACCTCACGATCGGGCCGCCGGTGGTCGCGTCGCTGCGCAGGCACACGGGCCTCTACTTCGACTGCCACCTGATGATGACCGATCCCGGCGACTACCTCGAGCCCTTCCGCGACGCGGGAGCCGACGGCTGCACGGTCCACGTCGAGGTGGGGCGGACCGACGAGCTGCTCGACGAGGGGCGCGCGCTCGGGCTGCGCATGGGGCTCGCGGCGAACCCCGACACGCCGTTCGAAGCGCTCGAGCCGCACCTCGACAAGGTCGATCTCGTCTTGTGCATGACGGTCTTCCCGGGGTTCGGCGGCCAGGCGTTCATGCCCGAGGTGCTGGCGAAGGTGGGAGCGGTGCGGCGGGCCCTCGACGAGCGGCAGCTCGCCGCGGACCTCGAGGTGGACGGCGGCATCGACCGGCACAGCGCGCCGCGGGCGGCCGCGGCGGGCGCCAACGTCTTCGTTGCGGGCTCGGCCGTGTTCGGCGCCGAGCGGCCGTGGGAGGCGACCGAGGAGATCCGCGCGTCGGTGCGCGCCCACGTCGCGAGCTGAGGGCCGCCCCTGCGGTTGCTCTCGCCCCGCGCCGCTGCCATCCTTTTCGACTGGAAGGCCTGGGGACCGAGCGCGTGGGACGTCACCTGACAAGGAGCGACGAGGCGATGTGGCGGTTGGCCGCGTCCCTGTCGGGGGCGGTGACGACCACCGAGGTCGCTCGCGCGGTCACGGCGGAGGGCCCGGCCGCCGTCGGCGCGGACTTCGCCAGCTTCGCGATCATCGACCGGAAGGATCATCGGCTGTGGCTCACGAACGCGCCCGGCCTCGTCCCCGCCGTCGCGCGGCGCTGGCAGGACCTGCCCGTCGACGAGAGCACGCCGCTCGGGGCGTCCCTCGTGAGGCGGGCGCCGGTCTTCCGTCCCGGGACCGGCGCGGACGCCGACGGCTACTACCCCGGCACGGCCGGCGACCGCGAGCGCGCAGGCTTGCATGCGACCGCCGCCCTCCCGCTCCTCGACGACGCCGGTGAGCCGGTCGGCGGGATCGGGCTCGCCTGGAGGGAGCAACAGCGGTTCGACGACGAGCAGCGCGCCCGGTTGGAGCACTTCGCCGCTGCGGTGAGCCGCGCGACCGTGAGGGCCCTGAGGCACGAGGAGACGACGTCGGTGAGCGCCATCGACGACGCGCAGGTGCGGCTCCTCCAGGACGCCTTCTTGCCGCGGAGCCTCCCGCCCACTCCCGGCCTCGAGGTCGCGGCCGCCTACCGGCCATCGAGGGGCGCGCCCATGGGCGGCGACTGGTACGACGTGTTCGCGGTCGAAGAGGGCACCTGCCTCGTCGTCGGCGACGTCGCCGGCCACGGCGTGAAGGAGGCGGGGGTGATGGCGCAGCTGCGCAACGCCATCCGCGCGTTCGCCGTCGAGGGGACAACACCGGCGCGCATCCTCGCCCGCGTGAACAAGCTCTTGTGCGTCCTCGAGCCCGAGGCGACGGCGAGCGCGGTCGTCGCGCTGTGGGACCCGTCGACGGGCTACCTCATCCGTGCGAACGCCGGCCACCCGCCGGTCCTTCGCTGCCGGCAAGGCGAGTTCGAGTACCTGCCCCAGCCCGGCCGCCACGTCCTGCTCGGCGCGGTCCGCACAGCGGCCTACCACAACATGCCCAAGCTCATGCGGCCCGGCTCCACCGTCCTCTTCTTCACCGACGGGCTGGTGGAACGCCGCAACGCCAGCCTCGATCAGACGATGGGCGACCTGCTGGCGTTCGTGCGCACCCTCGACGACCTCTCGCCGAAGAGCGTCTGTGACGCCGTGCTCGAGTGGCGGCGCGAGGAGACAGCGCTCGAAGACGACGTGTGCATCATGGCGGTCGGCATCGCCGAGTGACGGCCCGCGCGCCACGGGCGCCGGCATCCGCTCGGGGTCAGGAGGTGGGCGCGGCCCCTGCGCCGCTCGAGGTGGGGAGCGGCTGCGCGCCCGGGGGCGCCTTCACTGTCACGGCCACGCCGAAGTCCGACAGCCCGACGGTCATCGTCAGCTCGAGGCCGCTCGGCGCGCCTTCGAGCCCCATCGACTTCAGGCCCGACTTGCTCAAAGGGATGGTGAGCCGCTCCTGGCGCACGATCCCGGCAGCGTCGACCCAGACGTCGACGGGGAGCTTCGCGGTTCCCGTCAGCTTCTTGAAGGTCGCGACGTACCGCGGCGAGAAGCTCACGCCGCGCGGCGGTTTGAACCTCTTGTCGAAGTCGATCACCGCCTTGTACTTGGTCATGGTCGTCCCGTCGAGCTTGCGCCTCCCGAGACGCGACACGGCCGCTCCTTCCTGGGACAGAAGGCCGATCGCCTCGGCGGGGTTCCCGCTCTCCACAGAGCCCGAGATCCCCTGCGCCGCCGCGACCGAGTTCACTGTCAGGTCGTACCAGGCGCCGTGGAGCTGGAGGTACATCTTCGTGCCCACGACGAGGACGGGGAGCGCGCTCGACGTGCCTGTCGTCCCGGCGAGCGACCGGATCGTGTAGCGCCCCCTGTAGGGCCTGGTGAAGGTCTGCGTGCCCACCTCGCGAAGGGCGGTGAGCGTCGTGCCTGTCCCGCTGATCGTCATCGTGAGGTCGACGTGCGCGGAGTGCTCGGCCAGGACGCGCTCGACCGCCTTGTGGAGCGCCCGCTCGGGCGACGACGCGCCCGAGGACGGAGCCCATGCGAACGCGAACGCGAGTGCGGCGCAGACCGCCGAGAGGAGTGCCCGCCTGCCCGGGCTGCCCAGCCCGTGGTGCGCCCGTGGCACCGTCGAGTTTTCCCTCACGCCCTCACGGTACCCGGGCTTCGTCGCGTCGGCGCAGCACCTCTGCAACAGTCTCCTCCGGTGTCTGCGCGCTCGTGTCGATCCACAGTCCGAGGCCCGAGGGCGTGGACTCCAAGGCCGCGACGTTCTCCTCGACCGTGAAGCCGCCGCGGTAGGCGACCTTTCCCGTGCGGCGGCGCCGCTCACCGTCCCGGGCGGCGATCACGGCCACGCTCGGCCGCAGAACCACGAGGTGCCTCGGCCGGGCGGTGACCGACTCGAGCCAGCGGACGACGTCGGGCCCGTAGATGTTGTCCTGGACGACCACGCCGAAACCCTCTGACGCGTACTCGTCGGCGACGGTCGCGGAGAGCCGGTACCGCAGGTCGAGGAGGCGCCGTGCCTCCGCCGGCTGGTCGGCATCGTCGAAGTGGACCCATCCGCTCACAGCCCAGCGGTAGAACTGGCCGCCGCGGACGTGGACTCCTCGCTCGAAGCGTCGCGCGAGCAGGTCCGCCACGGTCGACTTGCCCGATGCCTGCGCACCGGTGACCAGCCACACGCCTCCTGACACCGCCTCATCATGGCGCGCCGCCGCTGCCACCAGCGGGCCTTGGCCGCCCGACCCCGCCCGGTGCCCGAGGCCCGCGCGAGCCGTCACGGATAGGTTGGACGGCCGTGCCAGGTGACCACCACGACACCAACGAGGAAGTCTGGAAGTCCGACGACATGGTGGCGTCGTGGGTCGCCGGGACCGCGGAACGAGAGCGCGATCGGGCAGAGCCCCGCAGGCTCGTCGCCGATCTCCTCCCGTTCGCCGACGACGAGGCCTTCACCTTCGTCGACCTCGGCGCGGGAACGGGCGCCGCGACCCGGGCGGTCCTCGAGCGGTTCGGCCGGGCGCACGCCGTCCTCGCGGAGTACTCCGCGCAGATGACCGCCGAGGGCCGCCACGCCCTGTCCTCCTACGACGGCCGGTTCACCTACGTCGAGCTCGACCTTGCCTCCGGCGAATGGCCGGGGGGGATCCCGAGCAGCCTCGACGCCGCGATCAGCTCGTTGTCCGTGCACCACCTCCCCGACGGCCGCAAGCGCGCGCTCTTCGTGGAGATCCTCGAGCACCTCGTCCCCGGTGGCTGGTACCTGAACTACGACCCCGTCGCGGCCGACGACCCCGTGGTGGAGTCGGCATGGCTTCGCGCCGGAGACCGCCAGGACCCCGGCGCCGCGGAGAAGCGCCGGCACCGCTCACCCGAAGAACAGCTTCGCTACGAGAACCACGTGCGGTACATCGCACCTCTCGGCCGACAGCTCGACTTCCTCCGTGCAGCGGGCTTCGAAGGTGTCGACGTCTACTGGAAACGGCTGGACCACGTCGTCTACGGCGGGCGCAGGCCGCTGCAGCCGGGCTGACCACGAAGGAACCGCGCAAGGGTGGACACGCCGCCGCCTCGGACGGTCTCCGAGACGCTCCTCTCACACGCGCTTCGCGACGACTGGGACCTCGGGCCGGTGTCGCTGCGGTACGTGCCAAAGGGCGCCGGCAGCTATCACTGGGTCGTCGAGTGCGACGACAGCCGATGGTTCTTGACCGTCGACGACCTCGGCACGAAGCCCTGGATCTCGAGCGGCCTCGACGCGTCGTTCGAGGGACTCGGACGTGCCTACCGAGCGGCGACGGTGCTCGAGGAGCAGCACGGAGTCTCCATGGCCGTCGGAAGCGTGAGCACGCGCCACGGCGCGTCGTTGGTCCGCTTGTCCGATCGGTACGGCGCGGCGCTCTTCCCCTTCGTCGAGGGCGAGGCCGGGAGGTGGGGAACCCCGCTCGGCGATGCGGCGAGCGGCGAGCTCGTTCGCGGGCTCGTGGAGCTGCATCGTGCGGACGCGACAGGACTCGACCTCCCGGTCCGGCCACTCGCCGTCCCGGAACGAAGTGCGCTCGACACCGGGCTCGCGTCCGCGCTCGCAGATGCCGGGCGGCCATGGGACGCCGGTCCGTACTCCGAGCGAGCACGCCAGGCGCTGGCCAGATCGGCTCTCCGGGTCGAAGCTTGGCTGGAGGAGCTCGACCGCCTCGCAGCCGGACTCGGAGATGCGGGATCTCGCTGCGTCGTGACCCATGGCGAGCCGCATCCGGGCAACGTCATCTGGGGCCGGCGCGGGCTCCGTCTCGTGGACTGGGACACCGTCGCGCTCTCCCTCCCCGAGCGCGACCTGTGGATGCTCGGGGACCGGTCGCCGCATCTCCTCGTGCTCTACGAAAAGCTCGCGGGGAGCCGTCTCTCGCCGGGTGCCCTGCGGTACTTCGCGCTCGAGTGGGCGCTCTCGGACATCGCCTCGTTCACCGCCATGTTCCGCGCACCGCACGAGCCGACCGGGTGGACGGAGCAGAGGCTGCACGGCTACCTGCACCTCCTCGACGGCGGGTCGCCCGCGCCGTACGGCAGCTGACGCCGCGAGCGCGAAGCCGTGAGGGCCCTCCGCGGCCCGACCCCTCCGGGGCGTCGAGGAGTCGGACGGCATGGCCCCGGGTATGCCACGGCCGTGAGCATCCGAGGACCGGTAGAGCTCGTGAACCCGCGTCGCTTTCTGCGGGCCGCCCCCCGCTCCACGGTCGCCACGAACGGCCACGCCCCGCAGCCGCCGGGCCACGGCGGACTCGGCGCAGACCTGGCGACCGCGCTCGCCGACATCCGCACCGGGAGGTTCGAGCAGGCGCTGGCGGGTCTGGCCGCCGCGGCCGCGCTGGTGACGGCTGCGGAGATCTTCACGTCGCATGACAGCGCGAGCTTCGGCAACAAGATGATGTGGACGCCCATCGTCGTCGTGCCGACGGTCATCCCTGCGGGCATCGCGGCGGTGTTCTCGAAGCGCGCTGCGAAGACGGTGCTGCCGCTCGCGTCGGCGATGGTCGTCGCGAACGGGGTGCAGGGGACGTACCTGCACGCCCGCGGGATCCTCCAGAAGCCGGGGGGCGCCAAGAACCTCCGGTACAACATGGAGATGGGGCCGCCCCTGTTCGCTCCCCTGCTCGCCACGATGGTGGGCGGAATGGGCCTCCTCGCGGCAGCGCTCCGCCGCTCGGGCGATCGCTGATGCCGTTCCTGCCTCCGTCGCGTCGAGGCGTCACCCCGGGCGGGAAGGGCCGGTTCCGGGGCTTCGACGTCCTCTCCCAGGCCGAGCTGTGGGACGACGTCACCGCCGGGATCGTCCTCAGCCGACTCGACCCTCCGACGGACTTCAGCTTCTTCACCCCCGCGGAGCAGGCGGCCGCCGGCGCGCTCTTCGACGTCCTGCTCGCCCAGCACGACGAGCCGAAGGTCCCCGTCCTGCAGATGGTGGACGAGCGGCTGGCGCTCGACCAGACGGACGGCTGGCGGTACGAGGACATGCCCGAGGACCAAGAGGCGTGGAGACGGTCGCTCGCCGCGCTGGACACAGAAGCGCGGACCCGCCACGGCGCCCGCTTCCACGAGCTGGCGCTCGACCAGCAGGGCGACATCGTCCAGGGCGTCCAGGACGCCGACACCTGGCACGGCATGACCGCCGAGCGGGTCTGGTCGCTGTGGACCCGCTACGCGTGCGCGGCCTTCTACTCGCACCCCTGGGCGTGGAACGAGATCGGCTTCGGCGGCCCCGCCTACCCGCGGGGCTACATGAACTTGGGGCTCGACCGGCGCGAGCACTGGGAGACGGGCGAGGTGGGGGCCGCCGATCCCGTGCCGTGGGCGAACCGCGTCGAAGCGGCGCGCGAGGCGCACCGCAAGGTCGCCGGCGACCGCTCCCGTCGGTGACGCGGCGATGAGGGGGCGGTTCACCGACGCCGTCCGCCGGCGCAACGAGTCCGCGTGGCTCCTCCCGGCCGGCCAGGAGCGGACGAACCAGGCGCTCCGCGCCTCCATGCGACGCTTCGACGACGACGACGAGCTGGACCTCGTGATCGTCGGGTGCGGTGCGGGCGGGGGGACCCTCCTCCAGCGGCTCCCCCCC
>DAIRCY010000010.1:23375-25472 GCA_036796435.1 Acidimicrobiales bacterium | reverse complement strand
GGGCCTTTCTGGGACCCCGACGCCGACTGGGTGAGCGACGAGCTCGGCTCGCACCACCTGTACTGGACCGAGCCACGCGTCCTGTCGGGGTCGGACCCGGTGCCGCTCGGCTCGAACAACTCTGGCCGGGGCGTCGGCGGGTCCATGGTCCACTTCGCCGGGTACGCCCCGCGCTTCCACCCCTCCGACTTCGAGACCTGGACGCGCGACGGCGTCGGAGCCGACTGGCCGATCTCGTACGCGGAGCTCCGTCCGTACTACGAGGCGATCGAGCAGGAGCTCCCCGTCTCCGGCGACTCGTGGCCGTGGGGCGATCCGCACGACTACCCGTTCCAGGCCCAGCCCGTCGGCGGGAACGGGGAGGTCTTCTTGCGCGGGGCGCTCGCCGCGGGGATCGAGGCGCGGGTGGGACCCGTCGCGATCGCGAACGGCAGGTTCGGCCACCGGGACCACTGCATCTACCGGGGCTTCTGCCTGCAGGGCTGCAAGGTCAACGCCAAGGCGTCGCCACTCATCACCCACGTGCCCGACGCCATCGCCCACGGCGCGGAGGTGAGGCCCCACTGCATGGTGTCGCGCGTCGCGGTCGACGATCGCGGGCTCGCGACCGGGGTCGTCTACTTCCGCGACGGCGTCGAGCGGTTCCAGCGCGCCCGCGCCGTCGCCGTCGCCGGCTATTCGATCGAGACGCCGCGGCTCCTCCTCCTCTCGGCGTGCGCGCAGTTCCCCGACGGTCTGTGCAACACGCACGGCCAGGTGGGCCGCTACGTCATGGTCCAGGGCGCGCCTCAGACGGCCGGGCGGTTCGACGCCGAGGTCCGCATGTACAAAGCCCCGCCCCCCGAGGTGAGCTCCGAGCAGTTCTACGAGACCGACCCGTCGAAGCCCTACAAGCGCGGCTACAGCATCCAGACGGTCTCGCCGCTGCCCATCACCTACGCCGAGCACGTCGCCGCCCAGGGCCACTGGGGCGAGGTGCTCCGCGAGTACATGCGCGACTACGTCCACTGGGCGACGCTTGGGGCGCTCTGCGAGTTCCTGCCGCGGTGGGAGAACGCGGTGACCCTCGACAGCGCGACGACGGACCGCTTCGGCCTGCCGGTTGCGAACTTCTCCTACTCCCAGGGCGACAACGACCAGCAGTTGCTCGACGCGGCGCGCGAGACCATGGAGACGATCCTCCACGCGGCGGGCGCCGAGGAGGTCATCACCATCAAGCGGTACGCCCACCTCGTCGGAGGATGCCGGATGGCGGCCGACGAGGAGCACGGGGTCGTCGATGCCGACCTGCGCACCTTCGCCGTCCCGAACCTGTTCATCACCGACGGGAGCGTGATGCCGACGCAGGGTTCGGCCAACCCCGCCCTCACGATCATGGCGCTCGCCGCCCGCTGCGCCGACTTCCTCGTCGCGACCGGCCGCTCGGGTCTCGTGGCTGCAGGGAGGGATGCAGGGAGCGGCCGGTAGACTCGCGACCTCACGAGGCCCTGCCCGGAGGGCGGGGCGACGACTGGTGGAGGCGAGGTGCAGCCGACGATGGCCGCGAGGCCCGGCAGGGCGGGGGACGAGCAGGACGACCGCCACATGGCCAGGGCGATCGCCGCGGCCGAGGGCGCCCGCCTGCACTCCTCGCCGAACCCGTGGGTCGGCGCCGTCCTCGTGACCTCCGCGGCCACCTACCAGGCGGCCACCGCGCCCCCGGGCGGCCCCCACGCCGAGGTCACCGCGCTTCGGCTCGCCGCCGAGGCCGGCGACACCACGGCCGGATCGACCCTCTACACCACGCTCGAGCCGTGCGCGCACTCCGGCCGCACCTCCCCCGGCGTCGACGCGATCGTCGCGGCGGGGGTCCGGCGCGTCGTCGCAGCGGTCGTCGACCCCGATCCCGTGGTGGCCGGGCGTGGCATCGCCGCGCTCGAGGCGGCCGGTGTCGAGGTCACCGTCGGGCTGCAGGCCGGCGCCGTCGAGCGGCAGCTCGCCCCCTACCTGAAGCACCGGCGGACCGGACGGCCCTGGGTCGTCCTGAAGCTCGCCGCCACCATGGACGGCAGGACGGCCGCCCCCGACGGGTCGAGCCGGTGGATCACCGGCGACGCC